>NZ_JAFGYL010000074.1:0-495 GCF_017491835.1 Pseudomonas sp. 67(2021) | reverse complement strand
GGGTGAGGCTTTATATACCACTATTATGAGCTATCAATACCAATCAAAATAATAAGTCAGTCAGAGTTAACCATAAAAAAATGGACCAAGTTAACGGTGACAAGGAGGATGAATGAAGGTGCTAATTTGTGATGACGAACCACTTGCAGTGGAACGATTGTCACGTTTAGTTTCAAAGATGGGACATGAGGTTGTTGCAACAGCTCATCATGGCCAAGATGCCTTGGAACAGGCACGGCTTCATCACCCAGATGTGATTTTACTTGATATCCAGATGCCGGGTATGAATGGTCTCGTCTGTGCGGAGCAATTAAGCCAACTTAATCCTCGACCTGCCATAGTGTTTTGCACAGCTTATGATCAGCATGCATTGGAGGCATTTAAGTCACAAGCACAAGCTTATCTTCTTAAGCCCATTGATCCTCAAGAGCTGGAGCAGACATTTAAGCAATTAACCCAGCTAACGCAAGCACAGCTCAGCGCTTTGCCTAAACC
>NZ_JAFGYL010000073.1:0-496 GCF_017491835.1 Pseudomonas sp. 67(2021) | reverse complement strand
CTCATTTGGTGTCATTTTGTCTAGACTCGAATGAGGTCGTTTCAAATTATAAAACTCAAAATATGCACTTAATTGCTTTTTCGCATCTGTGACACTGCTATAAGCTTTGAGATACACCTCTTCATATTTAACGCTCCGCCATAATCGTTCAACCATCACATTATCTACCCATCGACCTTTACCATCCATACTGATTTGAATGCCATTTGATTTCAATACATCAATAAATGCATCACTGGTAAACTGGCTGCCTTGGTCTGTATTAAATATTTCAGGTCGACCATATTTTTCAATCGCTTCATTTAAAGCCGAAATACAAAAATCCACCTCCATACTAATCGATACCCTATGCGCAAGTACCTTGCGGCTATGCCAATCAATCACAGCACATAAATAAACAAAGCCTTTTGCCATAGGGATATACGTTATATCCGTAGACCACACTTGATTACTGCGCTGAATAGCCAACCCTTTGAGCAGATATGGATATTTACGG
>NZ_JAFGYL010000072.1:0-500 GCF_017491835.1 Pseudomonas sp. 67(2021) | reverse complement strand
AGCGAGGAGCGCCCCGAAGAAAGGGAGGAACAATGGCCATAAGCGGTATAATCAAACGTCTCCCGACCACTCTCATGCGCCACGCCAACTACAGAGCCAGAGTTATCAACCGATAATAGGGCAATGCTATCTACAGCACTGTTCCTCGACTCGGCCAATAATTGCCCTCCGACCCGAAAAACAGTACCACTACCTTGATCACGAAGGATCGCATGCACATTACGACCACAATAAAACAGCCTCAAAGCTTTACGCTGAAGTTCCATACTTAGCCCCTGATTGACAGACAACTTAACCCAAGTCTTTCAAAGACTACAGCAACGGACAACTAGCATTTTTACCAGGCAGGGTCAGCAGCCCCTGCTTATGGGCGTGATGAGACAATAGAAGAAGAGCTCGAGCATAGCGAATCGAGCTGTCAGGGGAGGATTGAAGATGGTGGAAGTTATACTGGTTCAAGGGCCTCTTCGCGGGTAAACCCGCTCCCACAGGTACTGCGC
>NZ_JAFGYL010000071.1:0-503 GCF_017491835.1 Pseudomonas sp. 67(2021) | reverse complement strand
ATTCTAAGCTGGATGTACGTTTCTACTCCGCAGTTGCGTTCCAGACGAATAATCGTGAGAGATCGCCTTTTACGCGCATTTTCGATTTCAAGGTCGACGACGCGTAAGTTCCAATCATCCCCATTGGAGTGAGTCCGCTCGCTCCAATGGGGCGGTTGCATGAGGCCTACGAACCGCGATAGGTCGAGAAGCCATACGGGCTCAGCAGCAGCGGAATGTGATAGTGCTGATCCGTCTGCTTTACTTTGAAAATCACCGGAATTTCCGGAAAATACGTCTCGTGCTTCGTCTTCTCGAAGTACTCGCCGGTCTTAAACACCGCCCGAGATTCACCCGCCTCGAACGGCTTGTTCGCCGGGAACAGCTCGGCAATACGCCCCTGTTCATTGGTGGTGCCCTGCGCCAGCGGCTGCCAGTCCTGGCCGACATGACTTTCCAGCGTCACGTTGATGCCCGGCGACGGCAGGCCGTTCTCCAGATTGAGTACGTACACGGTCAGCAGC
>NZ_JAFGYL010000070.1:0-508 GCF_017491835.1 Pseudomonas sp. 67(2021) | reverse complement strand
ACGGCGGTGTCTACGCCTACGCCAAGGCCGGATTCGGCGACTACATGGGTTTCTCCTCGGCCTGGGGCTACTGGATCAGCGCCTGGCTGGGCAACGTCGGTTACTTCGTTCTGCTGTTCAGCACCCTCGGTTACTTCTTCCCGATCTTCGGCGAAGGCAATACGCCGGCGGCGGTGATCAGCGCATCGTTGTTGCTGTGGGGCGTGCATTTCCTCGTGCTGCGGGGGATCAAGGAAGCAGCGTTCATCAACCTGGTGACCACCGTCGCCAAAGTCGTGCCGCTGCTGCTGTTCGTGTTGATCGCAGTCTTCGCGTTCAGACTGGACATCTTCACCGCCGACATCTGGGGCGTGAAAAACCCCGATCTGGGCAGTGTGATGAACCAGGTGCGCAACATGATGCTGGTCACCGTCTGGGTGTTCATCGGCATCGAAGGCGCGAGCATCTTCTCCGCCCGCGCCGAGAAACGCTCGGATGTCGGCAAGGCCACCGTGATCGGCTTCATCAC
>NZ_JAFGYL010000069.1:0-510 GCF_017491835.1 Pseudomonas sp. 67(2021) | reverse complement strand
GCAGAACATCCCCCAGATCATGCAGCAGCTTCTCAAGTTGGCCAACGAGGTCGATGTGGATGCCCTGGCCAATGTCATGGAGGATTTCGTCGAGGTCTTCTCTGCTGAGCTTACTCCCTTCGCTGTGGCTCTGAGCGAGCAGCTCCGCGATACCTACATGCGTATCGTTGGTGAGCTCTTGGAGCGCAACGCCGCCAAGGGTGGTGATGAGGATGCTTACGGCGATTTCTTGGATGACAAGAGCATCACCGCACTTGGTGTGTTGCAAACCATCGGTACTCTTATCCTTACCCTCGAGAGCACCCCCGATGTTCTCTTGCACCTTGAGACCATCTTGATGCCTGTCATCAGCATTACCCTGGAGAACAAGCTTTACGATCTCTACAATGAAGTTTTCGAGATCATCGACAGCTGCACCTTCGCATCAAAGACCATTTCTCCATCCATGTGGCAAGCTTTCGAGCTTATTCACAAGACATTCAAGGCTGGCGCTGAGCTGTACCTTGAGGA
>NZ_JAFGYL010000068.1:0-512 GCF_017491835.1 Pseudomonas sp. 67(2021) | reverse complement strand
ACACATGACAGGTTTGGCTTTCGCCCAAAAACAGCACTTCACCGACCTTGGCACTTACCTCGTTCCACCCCGCTGGCAATGGTTCGCGGGCGGCCTGTTCGGCGGTCAGGGCCAGGGCCTTTTCCGGGCGTACCATGATCAACGCTTCCTGCCCAGCGGCCAGGCCTGGGGTCAGGCGAATCGCCACGGGCTGGCCTTCGAAAGTGCCGGCACCATTTGCGCTGGCCTTGATCCGCAGGAAGTTCGAGTTACCCAGGAACGATGCAACGAAGGCATTTGGAGGGTTCTGATAAAGGTCATAACCAGTGCCCAGGCCCACGATCTTGCCATGGCTGAAAATGGCGATGCGCTGGGACAGACGCATGGCTTCTTCCTGGTCGTGGGTCACGTAGACGATGGTGATACCCAGCCTGCGGTGCAACTGGCGCAGTTCGTCCTGCAAGTCTTCGCGAAGTTTTTTGTCCAGCGCGCCGAGCGGCTCGTCCATCAGCAGAATACGCGGCTCGTAGACC
>NZ_JAFGYL010000067.1:0-513 GCF_017491835.1 Pseudomonas sp. 67(2021) | reverse complement strand
GACAAGACCCCGGTCAGCACCACCGTGACCGACACCGTCGACACCACCAACCTGTCCCTGTCGGCCACCGGCTCGGTGGCGGAGGGTGGCCAGATCACTTACACCGCGACCCTGACCAACGCCGCTGGCTCGCCTGTAACCGTCACCCTGTCGAACGGCGCGGTGATCACCATCAAGGCTGGCGAAACCACCGGCACCGCAACTGTTCCGGCCCCGTCCGATGACGTCTACAAAGACGTCGGTTCCGTCCAGGCGACGATCACCAGCGCTACCGGTGGCAACTTCGAGAACCTGGTACCAAGCACGGTTCCAGCGGTGACCAATGTCACCGACACCATCGACACTTCGACGGTCAAGCTGACCGCCGATACGTCGGTGGCTGAAGGCGGCACCGTGACTTACACCGCCACCGTCGGCGCACCAGTGACTGGCTCCCCTGTCGTCGTGACTCTGGCTAACGGCCAGACCATCACCATCGGTGTCGGTCAGACTACTGGCACCGCAACCGCTGTT
>NZ_JAFGYL010000006.1:0-292772 GCF_017491835.1 Pseudomonas sp. 67(2021) | reverse complement strand
AGCAAGTCGCTGTCGAAAGCTGCATAACTCTTTGAATCTCAAGGAGTTTTCCGTTTCGACTGCGCCGGAAGTGGGGCGAATTATAGACCTCTGGAATCTGCCGTCAACCGTTAATTTCGCTTTTCTTGCAGATTCTGCTTTTTACCCAGTAAACGCGGGATTCGCTTCGTCACCGGCGGCAGACGAAGCAGCAAAAGCACGCCACCTATAAAGGCATAAATCGCCCACTCCTCCAGATCAGCCCGGACGATCCACAGCATATGCAGCAAACCCAGTCCGAGAATCAGGTAAACCAGGCGATGCAGCTTCTTCCAGCGAGCGCCCAAACGACGCTGACTATAACGATTGGACGTCACCGCCAATATCAACAATCCGACAAAGCCCAACGCACCGACAATAATGTAAGGCCGCTTGCGTAGCTCAACGCCCAACTGTGACCAATCGAATCCGAGGATAAACGCCATATAGCTGAACAGATGCAGCGTCACATAAGCAAAACACCAAAGCCCTAACTGCCGGCGTACTGCAATCCACCCCGCCCAGCCGCTCAGCTTTTGCAGGGGAGTCATGCTCAGGGTGATCAACAGCAACACCAGCGTGCCAAGCCCGAGACGATCAACCAGCACCTTGCCCGGATCAGGCCCGAGCAGATCGGCGAAAGCCTGATAGAACCACAGCAATGGCCAGACCGCCGCAGCAATGAAAACACCCACTCGCCAGAACGGATAACGCATCAGTAGTTCTTCCGCAGATCGAGCCCTGTATATAAAGAAGCGACTTCATCCGAGTAGCCGTTGAACATCTGCGTATCGCGCACATTCGGTTTGAACAGGCTGTTCGGCAAGCGCCGCTCGCGCGCCTGGGTCCAGCGTGGATGGTCGACGGTAGGATTCACATTCGCGTAGAAGCCATACTCATCGGCAGCAATGCTTTGCCAAGTGGTCTTCGGCTGCTCGCTGACCAGACTGATGCGCACAATGGATTTCACGCTTTTGAAGCCGTACTTCCAGGGCACCACCAGACGCAAAGGTGCGCCGTTCTGGTTCGGCAGTTCGCGTCCATACATGCCCACCGCGAGGATCGCCAAAGGATTCATCGCCTCATCGAGACGCAGGCCTTCGACATACGGCCAGTCGATCAACGCAAAACCGGAACGCTGGCCGGGCATGCTCTTGGGATCCTGCAAGGTTTCGAAGCGGATGTACTTCGCTTTGGAAGTCGGTTCGACCTGCTTGAGCAAGGCCGAGATGGGAAAGCCGATCCAGGGAATGACCATCGACCACGCCTCGACGCAGCGCAGACGATAAATACGCTCCTCCAACTGATACGGTTTCATGAAGTCTTCCAGCGCATAACGCCCCGGCTTACCCACCTCCCCGTCAATCACCACGCTCCAGGGTTCGGTTTTCAGGTCGCCAGCGTTCCTCGCGGGATCTCCCTTGCCGGTACCGAACTCATAAAAGTTGTTGTAGTTCGTCGCGTCTTTATAAGGCGTGATCGCCTCTTCCTTGACGTTGACCGCCCCCCATTGAGTAGAAGGAAGCTTTTCGGCAAACCAGGCCGGAGCCTTGCCGGATTCGACTTCAGAGTAACGCGGGGCATCAGCTGCGCTGGCCCAGCGCGGCAGGCTGCTCACGGCAATACCGGCAGCAGTGGCGCCGAGCAATTGGCGACGGGAGAGATAAATGGCTTCAGGCGTGACATCCGACTCATGGCAGTCGGATGCTTTGGGGATCTTGATCAACATGACAACTCCGCAGCTTTGGAGGACAGGTGCACCCATAGACTGCGGAGTATGCGGGAAATTACATCACTCGGCGTTTTTGTGACGACGAAGACGCAACAGATATTGCACCGGACCGGACGCCGCATAGGCGAGGAACACCAGCAGCAGAATGCGCGGCGGATCACTGAACACGACAGCGAATACCAGCACCACCGCGAGGATCGCCACGAACGGCACGCGACCTTTGAGATCCAGCTCCTTGAAGCTGTTGTACTTGATGTTGCTGACCATCAGCATGCCGGCCGCCGCCACCATCAAGGCCACCAGGAACGACATCTTCGAACCCTGGATGCCGTAATCGCTGAACGCCCAGACAATACCGGCCACCACACCTGCCGCCGCCGGGCTGGCCAGACCGATGAAGTAGCGTTTGTCCGCCGTGCCGACCTGGGTGTTGAAACGCGCCAGACGCAACGCCGCACCCGCTACATATATGAAGGCGACCATCCAGCCGACCTTGCCCATGTCTCCCAGCGCCCAGCCGAAGGCCAGCAATGCCGGCGCGACGCCGAAGGCGACCATGTCCGACAGCGAGTCGTACTCGGCGCCGAAAGCACTTTGCGTATTGGTCATGCGCGCCACGCGACCATCGAGGCCGTCGAGCACCATCGCGACGAAGATCGCGATCGCAGCGAAGGCGAAGTACTTGCTCGCATTCACCGAGTCGCCGGCGCTCAACGCGGCCTGGGCGCTCATCGAGTTGATGATGGAGTAAAACCCTGCGAACAGGTTCGCAGTGGTGAACAGATTCGGCAGCAGATAGATACCACGATGCCGGACTTTACGACCTTCTGCGTCGTGCCCTTCCTCGATGTGTTCATCGATGGGCAGCAGGCTTTCGGCGTCAGAAGCCTTGTTCGGCTCTTCGGGACGTTCGCTCATGGACATTACCTTGCAACGGTTTGGAAAAAATTCGACAGAGGCTTGAGGACGACAGTTCGGCCACAAACGATGCAGCTTTATACCAGAAGCACCGGCCCAAACGAAAAAACGCGGCCGAGGCCGCGTTTTTCGTACAAGGAACGGCGACTCAGTTCTTGGCTTTGTCGACGATCTTGTTGGCACCGATCCACGGCATCATGGAGCGCAGTTGCTCGCCGATGATTTCGATGCCGTGAGCGGCGTTGTTACGACGCTTGGCGGTCATCGAAGGGTAGCCGGTTGCGCCTTCGCTGATGAACATTTTGGCGTATTCGCCGTCCTGAATACGTTTCAGGGCGTTGCGCATGGCCTGACGGGATTCGGCGTTGATCACTTCCGGGCCAGTCACGTACTCGCCGTATTCGGCGTTGTTGGAGATCGAGTAGTTCATGTTGGCGATACCGCCTTCGTACATGAGGTCAACGATCAGCTTCAGTTCGTGCAGGCACTCGAAGTAGGCCATTTCCGGCGCGTAGCCAGCTTCAACCAGGGTTTCGAAACCGGCTTTCACCAGTTCAACGGTACCGCCACACAGAACGGCTTGTTCGCCGAACAGGTCGGTTTCGGTCTCGTCCTTGAAGGTGGTTTCGATGATGCCGGTACGACCGCCACCGACGCCAGCAGCGTAGGACAGCGCAACGTTCTTGGCGTTGCCCGAGGCGTCCTGGTAGATCGCGATCAGGTCAGGGATACCGCCGCCTTTGACGAACTCGGAACGCACGGTGTGGCCCGGGGCTTTCGGCGCGATCATGATCACGTCGAGGTCGGCACGCGGAACAACCTGGTTGTAGTGAATCGCGAAGCCGTGGGAGAAGGCCAGAGTGGCGCCTTTCTTGATGTTCGGCTCGATTTCGTTCTTGTACAGCGAGGACTGGAACTCGTCCGGGGTCAGGATCATGACCAGGTCGGCAGCGGCAACAGCGGAAGCAACGTCGGTCACTTTCAGGCCGTGAGCTTCGGCTTTGGCAACGGTGGCCGAACCTTTACGCAGACCGACGGTAACGTCGACACCGGAGTCTTTCAGGTTGCACGCCTGAGCGTGGCCCTGGGAGCCGTAACCGATGATGGCAACTTTCTTGCCCTGGATGATCGACAGGTCGCAGTCTTTATCGTAGAAAACTTTCATGAATTTCCCCTTATATCCGGCCGTTCAGGCCATGCGCTAATTTGGTTTAGATGCTGAGTACTTTGTCGCCGCGAGCAATGCCGGTCACGCCGCTACGGACGGTTTCCAGAATCGATGCGGTGCCGATGGACTGAATGAAGCTGTCGAGCTTGTCGCTGGTACCGGTCAATTGAACGGTATACACGCTGGCGCTAACGTCGACGATCTGTCCACGGTAGATATCGGTGGTGCGTTTGATCTCGGCGCGCTGGGCGCCAGTGGCCTTGACCTTGACCAGCATCAGTTCACGCTCGATGTGAGCGCTTTCCGACAGGTCCACCAGCTTGACCACTTCGATCAGCTTGTTCAGGTTTTTGGTGATCTGCTCGATCACTTCATCGTGGCCCACGGTGGTCAGCGTCAGACGCGACAGGGTCGGGTCTTCGGTCGGGGCCACGGTCAGGCTTTCGATGTTGTAGTTGCGCTGCGAGAACAGGCCGACTACGCGAGACAGAGCGCCGGGTTCGTTTTCCAGAAGCAGGGAAATAATGTGCCGCATGATTAAGTACGCTCCGTCTTGCTCAGCCACATATCGCGCATGGAGCCGTCTTTGATCTGCATCGGGTAGACGTGCTCGCTGGTGTCGACCGCAACATCGATGATCACCAGGCGATCCTTCATGGCAAACGCTTCGGCCATCTTCGACTTCAAATCTTTCGATTCGGTGATGCGTACGCCAACATGGCCGTAGGCTTCAGCCAGCTTGATGAAGTCCGGCAGCGATTCCATGTAGGAGTGCGAGTGACGGCTGCCGTAGCTCATGTCCTGCCACTGGCGAACCATGCCCAGCACACCGTTGTTGAGGATGACGATCTTCACCGGCAAGCCGTATTGCAGGCAGGTCGACAGCTCCTGGATGTTCATCTGGATACTGCCTTCGCCGGTGACGCAGGCAACGTCGTCGTCCGGGAAGCTCAGTTTGATGCCCATCGCGGCTGGCAGACCGAAGCCCATCGTGCCCAGGCCACCGGAGTTGATCCAGCGGTTCGGCTTGTTGAACGTGTAGTACTGCGCGGCAAACATCTGGTGCTGACCAACGTCGGAGGTCACAAAGGCGTCGCCCTTGGTCACTTCGCAGAGGGTTTCGATCACGGTCTGCGGCTTGATCTTGCTGCCGTCGCCCTTTTCATAAGGGAACAGGCCGCGATCACCGCGCCATTCATCCACCTGCTTCCACCAGCTGGCTACGGACTCCTTGTTCGGGGTCTCGCCGATTTCCTTGAGAATCGCGACCATTTCGGTCAGGACGCTCTCGACCGGACCCACGATTGGCACGTCGGCCTTGATGGTTTTGGAAATCGACGCCGGGTCGATGTCGATGTGGATGATCTTGGCGTTCGGGCAGAATTTCGCCGGGCCGTTGATCACCCGATCGTCGAAGCGGGCGCCCACTGCGAGAATCACGTCGGCATGGTGCATCGCCAGGTTCGCGGTATAGCTGCCGTGCATACCCAGCATGCCGATGAACTGACGGTCAGTGCCAGGGAATGCGCCCAGACCCATCAAGGTGTTGGTCACCGGCAGGTTGAGCATTTTTGCCAGTTCGGTCAGTTGCGCGGAGCCATTGCCGAGAATCACGCCGCCGCCGGAGTACAGCACCGGGCGCTTGGCCGCCAACAACATTTCCGCTGCTTTGCGGATCTGCCCGGAGTGACCGCGAACGGCCGGGCTGTAGGAGCGCAGCTTGGCTTTTTTCGGAAAAACGTATTCGAACTTTTCGGCCGGGTTGGTCATGTCTTTCGGGATGTCGACCACGACCGGGCCCGGACGACCGGATTGCGCCAGGTAGAAGGCCTTCTTCATGACTTCCGGGATTTCCGAAGCGTGCTTGATCATGAAGCTGTGCTTCACGATCGGCCGGGAGATACCGATCATGTCGGTTTCCTGGAACGCGTCGGTGCCGACCATGGTGCTTGGCACCTGACCGGAAATGATCACCATCGGAATCGAGTCCATGTAGGCGGTGGCGATACCGGTAATGGCGTTTGTGGCGCCTGGACCGGAAGTCACCAATACCACGCCGGCTTTACCGGTGGCACGGGCGTAGCCGTCAGCCATATGGGTCGCCGCTTGTTCGTGACGAACCAGGATGTGGGTCACTTCCGGTTCTTTGAACAGGGCATCGTAAACATGCAGGAGAGCACCACCCGGGTACCCGTAGATATATTTGACGCCTTCGTCACGCAAAAAGCGGACGAGCATCTCACCGCCAGATAAAAGCTCCACGTTGTTCACCTCTAAAACGCCAGAATACCGTCCACAAAAAAGGGGCGGGTCTTAATAGGTTTACTTCTCGGCAGAGCATGAGCGACGGTGGTCGCCGACTACGTCAGCACTGACTGAGCAAGTATTGGGATCGTCCCAAGTGTTGCGGGCCTTTCCCACCCAGCGCGAGGTAACGCGTTGCGGGTGTAACAGGTCGGCGCGGATGTGCGCCTCATGATCTACCGAGTGGGTCTGCTTCTGGCAGTCCCTCTACAGCGGACTTTGGATTCTTCTGTTTCGCCCTCTGCAAGTCAAGTCGTCTGTGTGGTTAATTGTGGGTAAGCACATGAGAACGCAAGAAAAAACCTGAAAAGCGCTACTCTGTTAGCGTCAATTGCGCATTTTTGCCAAGGAATCAGCATGCGAACGCTCCTCCTCACTCTGCTGATCGGCCTCAGCCCATGGTGCTCGGCCGCTCAAATCTACAAATGGGTCGATGCCCAAGGCGTCACGCATTTCGATGCGCAGCCTCCGCAGGGCCAACCGTCGACGACCGTACACACACCCTCCTCACCCGCGCCGAAAGCTGCGCCGATGCCGGGCGGCGGCGTACTTGGCGATCAGAAAGCCATTGATGCCAAGGTGAAGAAACAGGTCGCCGAGCAGCAGGCGCAGCTCAAGGCGTTTTGCGAACAGGCACGCACAAACCTAGCGCAACTGCAGAACAATCCACGTTTGCGTGAGGAGGTCGAGGGGGATGTGCGCAGGCTCGACGATACACAGCGTCAGGAACGCATCGTCGAAGCGAAGAAGCAGATTGCCGAGAACTGCCAGTAGGCCTGGCAGTTCCCAGTTTAGTTCAGCGGGATGCAGTGATCAGCAGGTCAAACTCTTTGAGCAGCACCTGCAACTGCCGATCCTTTCCGCCAAGGTTGCGCTGGGCAAAGACCATTTCCGCCATTTCCTGAATGCCCGAGGCGTTCGGCAGCGGCAGATCCTGTTCGAGGATCATCTTCATGCGCGGCAGGAAGATCCATTGCAGCCATTGCTCGAAGTCCAGCGTGTCGACCGAAAACGGCTCGACACTGCTTAGCGCTTCGGCGGACGGCTCAACCTCATCCCACCAACCCTGGGTACGCAGCTCGCGTTCGATCAGCAACAGCTGATCGGCGATTTTCGGGAAACGCACGTCCATCACAGGGAAACCTTGGCCTTCTGACGGGCCAGTGCGGCGCCGGCGGAATCGCCTTGTTTCTCACGAGACTGAGCGATGATTTCCCACAGGCTGGCTTGCAGGTCCGGACGACCGTTGGCCATGGTCAGCGCACGACGGGCAAATTGCTCGGCTTGCGGCGCATCGCCCTGGGCCATGCGCACCTGCGCCAGACGGTAAAGCACTTGTGGCTCACGGGGGGCGACACGTTGCGCCCGCTCCAGGCTGGAAGAAGCACCGTTGAGGTCGCCACCGGCCTGTTGCTGTTGCGCGGTGGTCAGCAAGGCGAGTACCGGGCCGTCCAGTTGCTCATCCGCCGACAGACCGCCGCCACTGCTGGCCGAAGGAATGCCACTTGGCGTCGACGGCATGCTGTAGCTGCCGGAGTTGATCGGCGCCGACTCAACCGCCGATGGGTTGTACGGCCCCGACGTGATACCTCCGGATGCAGGCCCCGGGACGATCGGCGAAGAGCTGATCGGTGTTGACACCGCCGCACCGCCGCCCGGCACCATAACTACTACGCCGGTATCGCCTTGCGGAATCGCCTGAGTCTGGCCCTGCACCGGGCGCTTGACCGTGGTCTGGCGGAAACCGCCATTGGCGCCGATGCGCTCGCTGTTGGACACGGCGGTGCCCGAATCCACCACAGGAATCGAACCACGCTGTACGGTGGAGCAGCCGCTGAGCAAAGCCACGGCGGTCACCGCTGGAATCAACCACTTGTTCACTTGAAACCCTCTTTGCTTAATTCATCCAGCCTTTGACCCAGTCCATCACCGATTCCGGCGAGGCAGGTGTTTCGCTTGCACACGCGGCGCCGGGTGGCGGTTCGCTGCCGCGAATATACGGCATCTGTACCGCGCCGGGGCAGTTGGCATCCGACCCTTGGCCGGTGCGCGAATCGACCCAGGCCTGCACGACGTTGTCCGGCTGCGGCATGTCCAGCGGCAGCGGATCGGCCTTGCGCATGAAACTGGTCCAGACCTGCAACGCACCGGTGGCCCCGGTGAACGGCGTCTTGCCGTTGTCGTCGCGGCCGAGCCAGACCACTGCCAGCAGATCCTGACTGAAACCGGCGAACCAGCTGTCGCGCGAATCGTTACTGGTACCGGTCTTGCCCGCGAGGGTCAGGGTCTTGGGCAGCACGTTATAAACCGAACTGCCGGTACCTTCACGCATCACCCGCTGCATGGCGTTCTGGATCAGGTAAATCGAGGCAGGATCGAAGCGCTGTTCGATCTGGAACGGATAACGCTTGAGCGGCTCGCCCTCGGCGGTCAACACGCTGCGAATGCCGCGCATCGGCGTATTGAAACCACCGTTGGCCAGCGTCTGATACATGGTCGCCACTTCGATCGGCGTCATGCCGCCGGCACCGAGCAGCATCGACGGGAACGCCGGGAACTCACGAGTGACGCCCAGGCGACCCACGGTCTTGAGCACATTCGGCACACCGACTTCCAGGCCCAGACGCGAGGTCGACAGGTTGTAGGAATGCGCCAGGCCCTGATAGAGGAACACCGTACCGTGGGAGCGGCGATCGTAGTTCTGCGGCTTCCACACCTGACCGTTGGCGCCCTTGACCGACAGCGGATCGTCCGACAGCCAACTGGTCAGCGTGTACTGGCTCGGCTTCTCGAGCGCGGTCAGATACACCGCCGGTTTGATCAAAGAACCAATCGGGCGCACCGCATCCAGTGCACGGTTGAAGCCGGCGTAGCTGGCCTGACGGCTGCCGATCATCGCCTGGACTTCACCGGTTTCCGGGTTGGTCACGACCATCGCCGCTTCGACGTCATCCGAGCCCTTGCGCCCGGCCAGACGCTTGAAGGTGTCGTTGACCGAGGCTTCGGCTTTCATCTGCAGAATCGGATCGAAACTGGTGAAGATGCGCAGACCTTCTTCGGTCAAGTCTTCGTCGCGGTAGTCTTCGCGCAACTGACGTTTGACCAAGTCGATAAAGCCCGGGAACGAGCTGTCGGCGAGCTTGCCGCGAGTCGTCACACCGAGCGGCATTTTCTTCGCCGCTTCGACCTGCTCGGCGGTTGCCACACCTTGCTGCGCCAGCACGTCGAGGACCAGATTACGCCGCTCCAGCGCGCGCTCCGGGTTGCGACGCGGGTTGTAGTAGGACGGCCCCTTGACCATGCCGACCAGCAACGCCACTTGATGCAGTTTCAGCTCGGACAATGGCTGGCCGAAGAAGAACTGACTGGCCAGACCAAAACCGTGCACCGCACGCTGGCCGTCCTGACCGACGAAGACTTCGTTGAGGTAGGCCTCAAGAATTTCCTTCTTGTCGTAATGCAGTTCCAGCAGCAACGCCATCATCGCTTCGGTGAGCTTGCGGGTCAGGCTGCGTTCGCTGGTCAGGTAGAAGTTCTTCACCAACTGCTGGGTCAGCGTACTGCCGCCCTGGGTCATCTTGCCGCCGGAGGTGTTGATCCACACGGCGCGGGCGATCGATTTCGGCGACACGCCCCAGTGGCTGTAGAAGTCGCGGTCTTCGACGGCGATCAGGGTTTCGAGCAAGTACGGCGGCACCTGATCAAGTTTGATCAGGATGCGGTCTTCAAGATTTTTCGGGTAAATGCCGCCGATCATCAGCGGCTCGAGGCGCACCACCGACAGTTTCGAACCGTTGGTCGAGGACAGCTCAGCAACGTAATCACCGGAGAAACGCACACGCACTGGCTGCGGCTTTTCCAGACCTTCATAGAACTGGAAGCCACGGGTGTTCAGGTCAACCGTATTGCCGCTGACGGCTGCGGCGCCGGGGCCGTTGCTCACGGCTTCGCGGCGATAGCCGAGGGCATCGAGTTCGGTGAGGAAATCGTCCTTGCTGAGCTTCTGTCCGACGAACAGCTCAAGCGGGCGCGCGTACACCTTGGCCGGGATGGTCCAGCGCTTGCCGGAGAACTTCTCCTGCACCACGGCATCGAGGTAAACGGCAAAGCCGGCCAGCACTACAAGGCCGACCAGGCTGAGTTTAATGGCCCAGCTCAACCATGGACTGAGGCCCTTGGCTGGTGGTTTTTTCTTGGTACGGGGGGATCGGGATCGAGTCATGGCGGCGGATTATACGCACTTTATCGATCCTCAACAGGCACGCGCGGAGGTTTGCGTCAGGCGGGCAAGCAGCCATAATGGCCGCCTCGAATTCCCCCGCCTCTGAAGGATCGCCCGTGAGCCAGTCCCTGATCGCTGCCCTGCAAAACCCGGCCCTCTACCCGCATCCCGTCGAAGGGTTTCAGGTCATCGAAACCCACATTTCGTGGGTGATTCTCACCGGCCCCTTTGCCTATAAAGTGAAGAAGCCGGTGAATTTCGGCTTCCTCGACTTCACCAGCCTCGACGCACGTGCGCATTTCTGCGCTGAAGAGCTGCGTCTGAACCAGCGTCTGACCGCTGATTTGTATCTGGACGTGTTGCCAATCACCGGCAGCGTCGAGGCACCGCAATTGGGCGGCGACGGCCCGGCTATCGAATACGTGCTGAAAATGCGCCAGTTCCCCCAGAGCGGGTTGCTCAGCACCCTGCAAGCCAATGGCGAATTGACCACTCAGCACATTGATGCGTTGGCCGAGCAGATCGCCCATTTCCATCTCAACGCCCCGAAAGTCCCGGCCGAACACGACGCCGGCACGCCGGACAGCGTGATGGCACCGGTCGCGCAAAACTTCGAGCAGATCCTGCCGTTCCTCAGCGACAAAAACGATTTGCTGCAACTCGATGCCCTGAAAGCCTGGGCCGAAAGCAGCTTCGAGCGCCTCAAGCCCCTGTTCGCCCAGCGCAAGTCACAAGGTTTCACCCGTGAATGCCACGGCGACATCCATTTGGGCAACGCCACGGTCATCGACGGCAATGTGGTGATCTTCGACTGCATCGAGTTCAACGAGCCATTCCGTTTCACTGACGTCTGGGCCGACACCGGTTTCCTCGCCATGGACCTGGAAGACCGTGGCCTGAAATCGTTGGCGCGTCGCCTCATCAGCCAGTACCTGGAACTGACCGGCGACTATGAGGGCCTGGAAGTGCTGAACTTCTATAAAGCCTACCGCGCGCTGGTGCGGGCCAAGGTGGCATTGTTTAGCATGCCGGCCGACGCGACTGCGGTGCAGCGCGCCACCACCCTGCGCCAGTACCGCAACTACGCCAACTTGGCGGAAAGCTACAGCACCATTCCTTCGCGCTTCATGGCCATTACCCACGGTGTTTCCGCAGTCGGCAAGAGCCATGTGGCCATGCGCCTGGTCGAAGCGCTGGGCGCGATTCGCCTGCGTTCCGACGTCGAACGCAAGCGCCTGTTCGGCGAGCAGACTGTTGCCAACGACGTACAGGCCGGCATTTACAGTGCCGACGCCAGCACCGCGACCTACGCACGTCTGCATGAAATCGCCGAGGTGATCCTGCACGCCGGCTTCCCGGTAGTGATCGACGCTACTTACCTCAAGCGTGAACAGCGCGACAACGCGGCGAAGATTGCCGAAGCCACCGGCACGCCGTTCCTGATCCTCGACTGCAACGCCCCGCAAGCCGTGATCGAGAGCTGGCTGGCGATGCGTCAGGCCGACCAGAAGGATCCGTCCGACGCCACCCTCGCCGTGATCGAAGCGCAACAGGCCAATCGCGAAGCGCTCACGCCGGAAGAAATCCTGCGCAGCAAACGCGTGCAGACCAATGAATCCGGCACGCTGGACACCGTGGTCGCGCAGATCCGTCAGCGCCTGCCGGGTCTGTAAAAAACTATTTCGGCCGTGAAGCCCTCGCTCGCTTCACGGCCGGCAAATAGTGGCACTATACTGGCGTCATAAAACCAACAGGTGATCTGACATGAGCCAGCCTAAACTGCTCGACACTCCGCTTTACGCCCTGCTGCACAAAGATGACGTTGCAGGCTTCAATAAAGAACGTCCACAGGATGGCCCGATCGACATGATCGGCGGCGATTTCCGTGGTCTCGACCTGCGCGAGCTGAACGCCGACGGCGTGGATTTCCGCGATGCGTACTTCCGCTCCGCCGATTTGCGCGGCATCGACTTCCGCAAGGCTTCGCTCGAAGGCGCCAGCCTGGCCCATGCGCAGATTTCCGGGGCGTACTTTCCGCCGGAGCTGAGTGCTGACGAGATTCTGATGTCGATGAATTTCGGCACGCGGTTGCGCTATCGCACCCGCTGAAATCTGGAAATCTTCCTGACGCCACGCCTTTCCCCTGTGGGAGCGAGCCTGCTCGCGAAGGCGTAGTGTCAGCTGATATCGATTGTGTCTGATACGCCCTCTTCGCGAGCAGGCTCGCTCCCACATTGTTAACGCCTAACTCGCTTCCCTCTGCGTTCGCAGCTCCTTTACCCCCCTTTCTTAGAAGCTTTTGCGTCGAATCCGACCAAACAACCACGCTTTTCCTACTGATGGCTACACTGCTGAGAAGCTCGCCCACGCACCATTCGGCCGTCGCAAGGAGGCTTGATGAATGATGAACTGCAACACCTGAAAAATCTTGGCAAGACATCGGCGCAATGGCTGCATGCCGTGGGCATCCACAGCGCCTCGGACTTGCGTCGCCTCGGTGCAGTGGATGCCTACCGGGCCGTGCGTACTCGGGGGTTTCGCGCATCGAAGGTGTTGTTGTATGCGATCGAGGGCGCGTTGATGGACGTGCACTGGAACGATATCCCCGCCGAGCGCAAGGACGCCTTGAACAAACAGCTCGAAGCCATTTCCGCGCGCCACAAGAACTGAACAGGCGCTGACGCCATGTATTTACTGGGGGAACAATCGGCCCACGCCGACGCATTGATCAATCGCTTGCAGAGTCTTCCCGGGCAGTGGCTGCAGGATTTGTCGCCGTGCGCGCCGGTCATCGAGCTGGAGGCAACGGACGATCTGTTTGCACAGTTGCCGGAAGATCAGTTGTTTCTGCTGAGCGAGGGCGTGGTACATGGCTGCATCGCGGGCCGTGCGCTGTTCTACTGGCAGGAAGGTGATCTGCTCGGCCTGCAACGTGGCGAGCAATGGAGCGATTGCCGCATTTGCAGCAACAGCGCTGTGCGCCTGGTGCCCTATGGGCGCGTTGAGGTTTTGCAGTATTTGTATGCCGACCCTGATCGAGCGGAGCAGTTGCTGAGCTATCTGCTAGGGCAAATGGCGCTGCTCGCCCATGCCGTGGCCGAGCTGAAACCCCGGGAGTTCCGCAGCACCAACGGCTTCAAACGGGTTGAGGCGGGCGCCGTGCTGATCCAACAGGGCGACGCAGCGGATCATGTCTTCGTGATTATCGATGGGCATGCCGAGGCGTTCGTCGACGGGCACAAGGTCGGTGACGTGGCCAAGGACGAGATTTTCGGCGCCATGGCGTTGTTTACCGGCGAGCCGCGCAACGCCACGGTAGTCACGTCAGAGCCGAGCATGTTGATGTTGATTCCTGGTGATCAGTTTTTGAGCATGACTCGCAGCAATCCGAAGATCGCGCACAGCCTGATTGAGGGGATGGCTCGGCGCATCGGCCAGTTGAATCGCCAGATCACGCAGTTGACGACGCAGCGCACCTAGCGCAAAGCCCTTTATTCACAGGGCCTCATCACCGCTCGCAAAACTAAATTACAGATTTGCAAAATCAGCGGTTGACGCGGTAATGATAATCGCTATGATTATCACAACTGGTCGCGAGATCAGTCGATATTCTGAAAAGCCCTTGGTTCGGACTCTCAGATTATCTCCTCATCAGGCTAATCACGGTTATTTGACCCGGTTTTTTACCGGGTCTTTTTTTGCCCGTGGAAAAGTCATTTAGCCAATTGCTGGCGCATCTGCTCGCAGTAATCCGACTTCGGCGTGGCCGGCGTGTACCAGACGTAATCGGCCATCGCCGCCGATACCGCAGCGCCCTGCTCGGCCAGCATCAATACGATCGGCGCCTTGCCAGCGTCGAGATCCGACAGATGCAGCGGCACGCCAACATCCTTGCGCGCATGCCAGGTACCGGCCAGCAGAATCGAAGGCATCGGCGCCGCCAGCATGCGTTCGGCCATGCGTCGATCACGCTGTTGCTGAATCGCCAGCATTGCTGGCATCTGTGATTCGGGCAGCAGGCCGCAGTGGGATTCACTGATTTGCCCAAGCAAGGTTTTTTTAACCGAAAGCGCATTACTGCGCGGACCGTTCAGAGCAGGTGGATTGCGGTAGAACGCGCGGATTTCGCTGTCATCGAGATTGGCCGCCAGCAGCGGATACGGCTGCGACAGGGCAAAGCGCACGATCGGCCCGTAAAGGTTCCAGTCCCAGCCCTCTTGCCAGGCCAATGCCGCGGGCAGATCTGCCGGAACGGATTTCGACTGGCGTGCCGCATCGACTTTCGCTTGTTGAACCGGCGAGAGCATTTCCAGCAGCAGACTGCCTTGCGCTCGCTGCTCGCCGAGCGACTGCAACAGCCACAACTGTGCGGCATGGTGATCGGCGTTGTCGTGCTGCTCACCGATGATCAAACGCTCAGGCTCAGCCAGACGCGTCAGCAATTGCTGCGCCGTAAGTACCTCGCCGCTGCGCAGATCGCGGATATCAGCGCCCACAGGCGGAGCCGCCACGTGCTGACAGCCCGCGAGCAACACCAGCGCCAACAACCACAATCCACGCATGCGACACCTCGATGATGATTCAGCGGGCGATGATCAGCGGATGCCCACGCTCCGGGTGCGGTTGCACCAAAACCTCCAGGCCGAACACTGCTTTAAGCGTATCCGGACGCAGCACCTGCTGCGGAGTATCCAGCGCAACCGGGCGCCCCTCCTCCAGCAACAGCACACGATCACAATAGCGTGCCGCGAGATTCAGATCATGCAGGATCACCAGCACCGCCGCGCCGCAATCGGCGAACTCGCGCACCGCTTGCAAGGTGGTGTGCTGATGCAGCGGATCGAGCATCGATGTCGGTTCGTCGAGCAATAAGGTTTGCCCGGCCTGGCCCGGCCAGAGTTGCGCCAGCACCCGCGCCAGATGCACGCGCTGACGCTCGCCACCGGACAACGCCAGATAACTGCGCCCACTCAGGTGCCCGGCATCGGCGGCGGCCAGCGCTGCCGCGACGATTTCGTCATCACGTACGCGCCCGGTCTGGTACGGCAAGCGGCCCATGCCGACGACCTCTTCCACGGCGAAGGCAAAATCCAGCGTCGACACCTGCGGCAACACCGCCAGTCGTTGTGCCCGCTGCGTTCCGCTCCAGTGGCTCAACGTCTGACCATCGAGCGAGACATTGCCGTCGCTGGCGGGCAACTCACCACACAATGCGCCAAGCAACGTACTTTTCCCGGCGCCGTTCGGCCCCAGCACCCCAAGCACCTCGCCGGGTTCGAGCCCGAGCGTAACCCCACTGAGCACTGCTTTGCGGCCACGGCGGACATGCAGATTGTGCGCAGACAACATCAGGCACGCCCTCGCAGCAGCAGATAAAGGAAGAACGGCGCGCCGATAAACGCCGTGACAATGCCGATCGGCAACTCCGCCGGCGCCAGCGCCAGGCGCGCCACCAGATCGGCGAGCAATAACAGGCTCGCACCCGCCAAAACCGAGGCTGGCAACAGAACTTTGTGATCGGGGCCGGCCAGCAGGCGCACCAGATGCGGCACCACCAGCCCGACAAAACCGATCATGCCCGCCGCCGCCACCGCCGCGCCGACACCCAGCGCGGTACAGAACACCAGTTCGCGCTTGAGCCGTTCGACATCGATGCCCAGATGTCCGGCCTCGGATTCACCGAGCAACAAGGCATTCAATGCCTTGGCCCGACGCGGCAGCCACAGCGCCACGCCGATGGTGATGATCAGCAGTGGCCACAGCCGCGCGTAACTGGCGCCGTTGAGGCTGCCCAGATTCCAGAAGGTCAGGGTGCGCAGCGTGGCGTCATCGGCCAGATAAGTGAACAGACCGACCGCCGAACTGGCCAGCGCCGTCAGCGCGATACCGGCCAGCAACATGGTCGCCACATGCGTCTGACCGTTGCGCCGGCCCAGCCGGTATACCAGCGCCGTCACCCCGAGCCCGCCAAGAAACGCACACACCGACAACAGATACGGCCCGAACCACTCCGGCAGGCCGCCAAAGAACGAGCCGCCGACAATCGCAATCGCTGCGCCAAGTGCCGCGCCACTGGACACCCCGACCAGCCCCGGATCGGCCAGCGGATTACGAAACAGACCCTGCATCGCCACCCCGGACAGCGCCAGCACGCCGCCGACCGCCAAGCCGAGCAAGGTTCGCGGCAGGCGGATCTGGCCGAGAATCAGCTCGGCCTGCTCCAATCCTTGCGGCGCCAACGGCACGCCGATCAGACGCAGCGCCGCGCGCAGGGTATCGAACAACGGCAGGCTCACCGGCCCCAATGCCAGCGACAGCCAGATCGCCAGCAGACACAGCAATGTCAGGCCGATAAACAAGCCACGGGGTTTGACCAGTGTGGTCATTGGCCGCCCTTGGCCGGGTAGAAGCCGTCAGTCAGGGTTTGCAAAGCAGCCGGCAACCGTGGCCCGAGACCGCCCACCAGCAGCGTCGGATCCAGCTCCATCACCCGCCCGCTCTTGGCAGCACGGCTGGAATTGAGGATCGGGTTTTCCTTGAACAATGCCGCTTTTGCGGCCTCGCCGGTCAGCGCACGGTCAGCGAACACCAGCACTTCGGGATCGAGGCTGGCGAGGGATTCGACAGAAAACGGTTTGTAGCCGGTATGCGTCGCAAGGTTGTGCCCGCCGGCTTGTTGCAGCAACCAATCGGCGGCGGTGTCCTTGCCGGCGATCAACGGCTTGCCGCCGGCGTGCCCAAGCAACAGCAACACGCCCGGAGTTTTCTGCGTGGTCTGCACTTGGGCAACGCGCGCTTTCTGCGCCTGGAGTTGCTGTTGATAACTCTGCAGCAGCTGCGCTGCCTGGCTTTGTGCGCCGAGCAACTGGCCCAGATGGGTGACATTGTTTTCCAATGTCGGCAGATCAGGCTGGGCTGAAAACAACTCGACCTGGACCTTGGCGGCTTTGACTTGCGCCAGAACCGGCGGCGGCCCCATTTCTTCGGTACCGACCAGAATGTCCGGGCGCAGGCTCAAGATGCCTTCGGCCGACAGGCTGCGCTGATAACCAATACTCGGCAGCGCCTGCAACGATTGGGGATGCTGACTGGTGGTGTCGACCCCAACCAGCTTTGACTCGCCACCCAGCGCGCTGACCCATTCCGACAGCGCGCCGCCAGCGCTGACCCAGCGTTGCGGTAAATCCGCTGCGCTCGCCTGATGGCTGAGAAAAAGGCCGACGCACAGTACGGCAACGCGGGTTTTCAGGCGCATACGCAGCTTCCTTGAACAAGGTTTCCCGGGCATCGGCGCAGCGAGCCAAGTATCCTCGGCAACGGCCAGACTCCCTGTGGGAGAAGGTCGCCATTTGATAATTGTTTGCATTTGAACGTCAAGCTCGGACATATCCAGACACGAGCGGACATTAGAGGTTAGCCATGAAGTTTCTCTGCGCCGGCAGTGAGCTGGCCGAAGGTGGCAGTCGCGGTTTCGAAATCGAAGGCAAAAAGCTGTTTGCCGTACGTCGGGGTGGCCAAGTCTTCGTTTATTTCAATCGCTGCCCGCATCGCGGCGTCGGGCTGGAATGGCAGCCCGACCAGTTTCTCGACCCAAGCAACAGCCTGATCCAGTGCGCCACCCACGGTGCACTGTTTCTGATCGAGGACGGCGAATGCGTTGCCGGCCCCTGCGCCGGGCAATCGCTCACGGCAATTGAATGCTGGGAAGATACACAAGGCGTGTGGGTCGACGTTTAACCGTTTAGCCGCACGTCGAGTCGGCGGTCGATGACCATTTCTTCGTGGTCCAGGCGCACACCGTAGGCCAACACCTCAACACCGCAGGCGACCGCTTCACGCAGCGCCTCGGCGTAAGCCCAATCGATTTCCTCGGCCGGGCGCACGGCATCAATGCCGGTGAGGTTCACGCAGTACAACTGCACCGCCCGAATGCCGTCGCGCGCCAGATGCGCCAGCTCGCGCAGATGTTTGGCGCCGCGCTGGGTCACCGCATCGGGAAACGCCGCCACCGCCGTACCGTCGAAGCCCAAGGTGACGCTTTTCACTTCGACATACGCCGGGCCGCTGGGGTATTCGAGGCGGAAGTCGATGCGGCTTTTTTCCTGTCCGTAGGCAACCTCACGCTTCAACGCGGTAAAGCCGTTCAACTCGGTGATCACACCCGCCTGCAAGGCTTCCTCAACCAAGCCGTTGGCGCGCCCGGTGTTGACGCAAAACAGCCGGCCCTGCGGGGTTTCGCCAATTTCCCAAGTGCCGGGCAATTTGCGTTTCGGGTCATTGGAGCGACTGAACCAGACCTGCCCGCCCTCGACCTGGCAATTGAGCATCGAACCGGTGTTGGGGCAGTGAATGGTCAGCAATTCGCCGCTAACGGTCTCGATATCGGCGAGAAAACGCTTGTAACGACGAATCAGCCGCGCTTCTTCCAGAGCAGGATAAAAGCGCATCAGCCTTGCCAGCTCTTCAAGCCGCGCGCAATGCGCTCAACCGCTTCCTGCAAACGTGCGAGGTTCTGTGTGTAAGCGAAACGCACGTGATGGCCGGCCTGATAACGACCGAAATCCAGTCCGGGCGTAAAGGCAACGTGCTCGGTTTCGAGGAAATGTCGGCAGAAGGCGAATGCATCACCGCCGAAACGGCTGATATCGGCGTACAGATAAAACGCGCCTTCAGGCTCAACGGCAATGTTGAAACCGAGTTCACGCAGCGCCGGCAGGAGGAAGTCGCGACGGCGCGCAAACTCGGCGCGGCGCTCTTCGAGAATCGCGATGGTGGCTGGCTCGAAACAGGCCAGCGCCGCGTACTGCGCCATGCTCGGCGCACTGATGTAGAGGTTCTGCGCGAGTTTTTCCAGCTCGCTGACCGCCGCGTCCGGCGCGACAAGCCAGCCCAGGCGCCAACCGGTCATGCCGAAATACTTGGAGAAACTGTTGAGGACAAAAGCGTCGTCATCGACTTCCAGCACACTGGCGGCATCAGTGCCGTAGGTCAGGCCGTGGTAGATCTCATCCACCACCAAGTGCCCGTGCCTGGTCTTGATCGCTCTGGATAATCCGCCCAATTCATCGCGGGTCAGCAAAGTGCCCGTCGGGTTGGCCGGCGAAGCGACAAGGGCGCCGACGCTGTCGTGGTCCCAATGCCGCTCGACCAGATCCGGGGTCAGTTGGTAACGCACCTCCGGCCCGACCGGCACCAGCTGCGCCGCGCCTTCGACCAGCCGCAAGAAATGCCGATTGCACGGGTAGCCCGGGTCGGCGAGCAGCCAGTGTTTACCCGGATCGACCAACAGGGCACTGGCCAGCAACAGCGCGCCGGAGCCGCCCGGCGTGATCAGAATCCGCCGTGGGTCGATATTCAGGCCGTACCGCGATTGGTAGAAACCGGCGATCGCCTCGCGCAGTTCGGGAATGCCACGGGCGGCGGTGTAACGGGTCTTGCCGGCGCTCAACGCAGCTTGTCCGGCGCGGATGATCGGCTCGGCGGTGGTGAAGTCCGGCTCGCCGATTTCCAGATGGATCACGTCGTGGCCTTCGGCCTGCAATTCATTGGCCCGCGCCAGCAGCGCCATCACATGGAACGGTTCGATCGCACGACTGCGCGCACTGTAGGGGCCCATTGGAATGCCTTCGACGGAAAAAAGAGACAATTCTACCTGTCTGCCGGAACGAGCGAGAACCCGTGGAGGTCACAGCCTCAAGAACGCTGGACTGTAACGATCTGAACGTACGCTCCAGGATTGACTAAAATCAGTGATTGAACAGGTCTCCCTTCCCACAGACACGGCTTGTCAGACATCTGCAAGCGCCACCCGCCGGGGGCTCGACATCCGGGAGTAGCGCAGGCTGATTTGATCTGGTAAGTTCGCCCGCTTGCAGCCGCAGGGCCGGCAGGTGTCGGTGATGGAGCAATCCTGCGCAATGGATTACAAGAGTAGAGGCGGTCTATTTCATGTCCACCCAAGCAAAGCAACAGCAGAAAGACACGATCAGCGGCTTCGAACCTTACGTTCAGAAGGCGGGTGAAGAGTACATGGGCGCTCCAATGCGCGCGCACTTCACCAAGATCCTGAACAAGTGGAAACTGGACTTGATGCAGGAAGTCGACCGCACGGTTGGCCACATGAAAGACGAAGCGGCCAACTTCCCTGACCCGGCCGACCGTGCCAGCCAGGAAGAAGAGTTCTCCCTCGAACTGCGCGCCCGCGACCGCGAGCGCAAGCTGATCAAGAAAATCGACAAGACCCTGCAACTGATCGAAGACGAAGAGTACGGCTGGTGCGAGTCCTGCGGCATCGAGATCGGCGTCAAGCGCCTCGAAGCCCGCCCGACAGCGGATCTGTGCATCGACTGCAAGACCCTGGCGGAAATCAAGGAAAAGCAGGTCGGCAAGTAATCTCGACCTGAACGAAAAACGGAGCGTGCGAACGCTCCGTTTTTGTTTCTGTGTTTTGCCCGCGGAACCTGCTTCTGCCTCTGTGGGAGCGAGCCTGCTCGCGAAAGCGTTCCTTCAGACAGCTCATTATTGACTGACACAGCGCTTTCGCGAGCAGGCTCGCTCCCACAGGGGGTAACCTGCTTAAATTCTGAATAGCCTTTATCGCCTCCATGACTGCCAAATCCCCCGCCTACATCGGCCGCTTCGCCCCCACCCCCAGTGGCCACCTGCACTTCGGTTCGCTGGTGGCTGCGTTGGCATCCTATCTCGACGCCCGCTCCGTCGGTGGGAGCTGGCTGGTGCGCATGGAAGATCTCGATCCGCCGCGCGAAGAGCCCGGTGCGCAAGCGGCGATTCTCAAGGCGCTGGAAAGCTACGGTTTCGAATGGGACGGCGAAATGGTCCGCCAAAGCGATCGACACGCGGCTTATGCCGAAGTGCTCGATAGCTTGTTCAATCATGGCCTGGCCTACGCCTGCACCTGCTCGCGCAAACAACTGGAGCCCTATCACGGGATTTATCCGGGGTTTTGCCGCAATGCCGGGCATGAACAGCACGACGCCGCGATCCGCCTGCGCGTGCCGGAGCTGGAATACCACTTCATTGATCGCGTGCAGGGCGAATATCGCCAGCACCTGGGCCGCGATGTCGGCGACTTTGTCATCCGTCGGCGCGATGGTCTCTACGCCTATCAACTCGCGGTGGTGCTCGATGACGCCTGGCAAGGCATTACCGACATCGTGCGCGGCGCTGACCTGCTCGATTCGACGCCGCGTCAGCTGTACCTGCAAGAACTGCTCGGCCTGAAACAGCCGCGCTATCTGCACCTGCCGCTGATCACCCAGCCGGACGGCAACAAACTCGGCAAGTCCTACCGTTCGCCGCCGCTCGAAGCCGATCAGGCCACGCCGTTGCTGCTGCGGGCCTTGCGCGCGCTGGGGCAGAATCCCGGCACCGAACTGGCTCACGCTTCGCCGGGCGAACTGCTGGCCTGGGGCAGCGCGCATTGGGATGCCGACGGGATCCCGCGCACACTGACCCTGCCCGAAGCGCAACTGCAATGACGACACTTGCAGTCGCGCGCCCATCCGTTACCATCGCCGCACGTTTTCGGGCACGCGCATAAAAAAGAGAGGCCGGGATGTACATCTATCGCTTGGTCCTGCTTCTGGTCGTCGGGATCTACCTGTTCTCCCCCGCCATCATGGATTGGTGGATCGACGCGACGGGCGCCTGGTATCGCCCTTATCTGCTCTGGCTGATCCTGATTGTCGTGACCTTCATCCTGCAGAGCCAAAAAGATGCCGATGAGCTTTAGCCTGACCCAGATGATCCTGATCAGCGCCGCGTACCTGGCGGCGCTGTTCGGCGTTGCCTGGGTCAGCGAACGGGGCATGATCCCGCGCGCGATCATTCGCCACCCGTTGACCTACACCCTGTCGCTGGGGGTTTACGCCAGTGCCTGGGCGTTCTACGGCACGGTGGGCCTGGCCTATCAGTACGGTTACGGCTTTCTGTCCAGTTATCTCGGCGTGTCCGGTGCATTCCTGCTGGCGCCGGTGCTGCTTTATCCGATCCTGAAGATCACCCGCACGTATCAACTGTCGTCGCTGGCCGATCTGTTTGCCTTCCGCTTTCGCAGCACTTGGGCCGGTGCGCTGACCACGATTTTCATGCTGATTGGCGTGCTGCCGTTGCTGGCCCTGCAGATTCAGGCCGTGGCCGACTCGATCGGCATTCTCACCGGCGAACGCGTGCAAAGCCGCGTGGCGCTGGCGTTCTGTGCGCTGATCATTCTGTTCACGATTTTCTTCGGTTCCCGGCACATCGCCACGCGCGAGAAACATGAAGGGCTGGTGTTCGCGATTGCCTTCGAATCGATCATCAAACTGATCGCTCTCGGCGGCGTTGGCCTGTACGCGCTGTATGGTGTGTTCGACGGCCCGCAACAGCTCGAACTGTGGCTGCTGCAAAACCAGACCGCCCTCGCCGCCCTGCACACGCCGTTGCAGGAAGGTCCGTGGCGCACGCTGCTGCTGGTGTTCTTTGCCTCGGCGATCGTGATGCCGCACATGTATCACATGACCTTTACGGAAAACCTCAATCCGCGCTCGCTGGTCAGCGCCAGTTGGGGCCTGCCGTTGTTTCTGCTGTTGATGAGTCTTGCCGTACCGCTGATTCTCTGGGCAGGCCTGAAACTCGGCGCCACCACCGATCCGGAATATTTCACCCTTGGTATCGGCATTGCCGCCAACAGCAAACCGCTGGCCTTGCTCGCCTATGTCGGTGGCCTGTCCGCCGCCAGTGGCCTGATCATCGTCACCACCCTGGCCCTGTCGGGCATGGCGCTGAACCATCTGGTGCTGCCGCTTTATCAACCGCCGGCCGAAGGCAATATCTACCGCTGGCTGAAATGGACCCGTCGGGCGCTGATCGTGGCGATCATCATGGCCGGCTTCGGCTTCTACCTGATGCTCGGCGTCGAGCAGGATCTGGCCAACCTCGGCATCGTCGCGTTCGTGGCGACCCTGCAATTTCTGCCCGGGGTGTTGTCGGTGTTGTACTGGCCCACCGCCAACCGCCGCGGCTTCATTGCCGGTCTGCTGGCGGGGATCACGGTCTGGGTGGTGACCATGCTGCTGCCGCTGGTCGGCAATCTGCAGGGCTTCTATATCCCGCTGCTGAACATGATCTACGTGCTCGACGACACCAGTTGGCACATGGCGGCCATCGCCTCGCTGGCGGCCAACGTGCTGATGTTCACCCTGATCTCACTGTTCACCAACGCCAGCCCGGAAGAAGCCAGCGCCGCCGAAGCCTGTGCGGTGGATAACGTGCGGCGCCCGCAACGCCGCGAACTGCACGCCGCCTCGCCGCAGGAATTCGCCACGCAACTGGCCAAACCGCTCGGCGCCAAGGCTGCGCAGAAAGAAGTCGAGCAAGCGCTGCGCGACTTGTATCTGCCCTTCGATGAACGCCGGCCGTATGCCTTGCGCCGGTTGCGCGACCGCATTGAGGCCAACCTGTCCGGCCTGATGGGCCCGAGCGTTGCGCAGGATATGGTGGAAACCTTCCTGCCCTATAAGGCTGGCGGCGAAAACTACGTCACCGAAGACATTCACTTCATTGAAAGCCGTCTCGAGGATTACCACTCGCGCCTCACCGGCCTGGCCGCCGAGCTCGATGCCCTGCGCCGCTACCACCGCCAGACCTTGCAGGAACTGCCGATGGGCGTCTGCTCGCTGGCCAAGGATCAGGAGATCCTGATGTGGAACAAGGCGATGGAAGAGCTTACCGGCATCGCCGCGCAGCGAGTGGTCGGTTCGCGCCTGAGCACGATCGCCAACCCGTGGAAAGAATTGCTGCAAGGCTTTATCAACCTGCCCGACGAGCATTTGCACAAACAGCATCTGGCCCTCGATGGTCAGACCCGCTGGCTGAACCTGCACAAAGCGGCGATCGACGAGCCGTTGGCACCGGGTAACAGTGGTCTGGTGTTACTCGTCGAAGATCTGACCGAAACGCAGATGCTCGAAGATAAACTGGTGCATTCCGAACGGCTGGCCAGCATCGGTCGACTCGCAGCGGGTGTGGCCCACGAAATCGGTAATCCGATCACCGGCATCGCCTGCCTGGCGCAGAACCTGCGCGAAGAGCGTGAAGATGACGGCGAGCTGACGGAAATCAGCGGGCAGATTCTCGAGCAGACCAAACGCGTCTCGCGCATCGTCCAGTCGCTGATGAGCTTCGCCCATGCCGGCAGCCATCAGCACAACGACGAACCAGTGTGTCTGGCCGAAGTCGCGCAGGACGCCATTGGCCTGCTGGCGCTGAACCGGCGCAATTTCGAAGTGCAGTTCTACAACCTGTGCGATCCCGATCATTGGGTCGAAGGCGACCCGCAACGGCTTGCCCAGGTGCTGATCAATCTGCTCTCCAACGCCCGCGACGCCTCGCCGCCGCACAGTGCGGTACGGGTCAAGAGCGAAGCCGGCGAACACACGGTCGATCTGATCGTCGAAGACGAAGGCAGTGGTATTCCGTCGAGCATCATGGACCGATTGTTCGAACCTTTCTTCACCACCAAGGATCCGGGTGAAGGCACCGGTCTGGGCCTTGCACTGGTCTATTCCATCGTTGAAGAGCATTATGGACAAATCACCATCGACAGCCCGGCTGATGTACAAAGCCAACGCGGCACCCGTATCCGGGTGACCTTACCGCGTCATGTCGAAGCGACGTCCGCTGTGAACTGAGACCGTCGAGAGTATCGAATCAATGCCGCACATTTTGATCGTCGAAGACGAAACAATTATCCGCTCCGCCTTGCGCCGCCTGCTGGAACGCAACCAGTACCAGGTCAGCGAAGCAGGTTCAGTGCAGGAAGCACAAGAACGCTTCACCATTCCTACGTTCGATCTGATCGTCAGCGACCTGCGCCTGCCGGGCGCCCCGGGCACCGAGCTGATCAAGCTCGGCCAGGGCACACCGGTGCTGATCATGACCAGTTACGCCAGCCTGCGCTCGGCGGTCGACTCGATGAAAATGGGCGCGGTCGATTACATCGCCAAGCCGTTCGACCACGATGAAATGCTCCAGGCGGTTGCGCGGATCCTGCGCGATCGCCAGTCGGCGCCGGCTGCCGGCGAAGCTACGGCGAGCAAGCCTGCCGCTGGCAATGGCAAAGCTGCTGTGGATAACAGCAATGGTGAAATTGGCATCATCGGCTCCTGCCCACCGATGCAGGACCTGTACAGCAAGATCCGCAAAGTCGCGCCAACCGATTCCAACGTGTTGATTCAGGGTGAGTCCGGCACCGGTAAAGAGCTGGTGGCCCGCGCCCTGCACAATCTGTCGAAACGCGCCAAGGCGCCGATGATCTCGGTGAACTGCGCGGCGATTCCGGAAAGCCTGATCGAATCCGAACTGTTCGGCCACGAGAAAGGCGCGTTCACCGGCGCCAGTGCCGGTCGCGCCGGTCTGGTCGAAGCGGCGGACGGCGGCACCTTGTTTCTCGATGAGATCGGCGAACTGCCCCTCGAAGCCCAGGCTCGCTTGCTGCGGGTTCTGCAGGAGGGCGAAATTCGCCGCGTAGGTTCGGTGCAGTCGCAGAAAGTCGATGTGCGCCTGATCGCTGCAACTCACCGCGATCTGAAAAGCCTGGCGAAAATCGGTCAGTTCCGTGAAGACCTTTATTACCGTCTGCACGTGATTGCCCTGAAGCTGCCGCCGCTGCGCGAGCGTGGCGCCGACGTCAACGAAATCGCCAATGCCTTCCTCGCTCGCCAGAGCGCGCGGATCAATCGCACCGACCTGAAATTCGCCGCCGATGCCGAACAGGCGATCCGGCACTATTCCTGGCCGGGTAACGTGCGTGAGCTGGAAAACGCTGTCGAGCGCGCGGTGATTCTCAGCGAAAGCCCGGAGATCTCGGCCGACCTGCTGGGCATCGACATCGAGCTGAGCGATCTGGAAGACGACGAGTTCATCGGTCTGCCGCCGCAAACCGGCGGTAACGCCAGCAACAGCAGCCATGAGCCGACCGAGGATCTGTCGCTGGAGGATTACTTCCAGCACTTCGTCCTCGAGCATCAGGACCACATGACCGAGACCGAACTGGCACGCAAACTGGGCGTCAGCCGCAAATGCCTGTGGGAACGCCGCCAGCGTCTGGGCATTCCACGGCGCAAGACCGGGGTCGCCAGCGAAAGCTGAGCGTTACCCACCGCGTGCGCGGGTAACGCATGACAATGTGAAAAAACTGTTACCGCAGTCGATTCACGTAACAGAAGCCGGGGTTATCGGTAACGAAACCCCGGCTTTTTTTCGCCCCTGCAAAACGGCTATATCCACCTAACCCCTTGTTTTACTGGGCTTGGCAAAAGTTGGCACGCACCCTGCTATATGTTTGGTACAAGAACAATAACAAGCAATGCACAAGACAATAAAAATAAGACGAATCGACTCACGCACAATAAAAACAAGACGGCGAGAGGCGCAGCTAACTGATTCTTTTGGAGAGGCGTTGTATTTGGGGCTTGCCCCACGACCAGGCCGAGAACAACAAAAACTGTCCTAAGACAGAGCCTGTACTGGTTGGATCGACAGATCACTGCAATTCAGCGACCAAAGCAATCCGTTTGCTCTTGGCTCCCGATTGGGAGGGTCACGAAGGAAACACTTCGTGGCGAGGGCACTCAACAAAAACAAGAAGCCCGAATCAATAATAAAAAGAGCACGCAACTACTTCTTGGGGAGCTTCGGCTCCCCTTGTAGTTTCTCCCCTCCGTGAAACTCCCCTGCTTTCCCGCGTTCGACCCTTGCAGCTTGCGGCTTGCAGCTCATATCTGCTGCGTCCTACACCATCCCCCGACTAAATGCTAGAATCTGCGCCCATCATGCGGTCATTCTTTTGGTATGGCCGAACATTCCTTCAAACAGTGCATCCCATGCTGAAGAAGCTGTTCCAGTCATTCCGAACTCCCGTGCGTCGTACGCAACACATCCGCAGCACCCCTGAAGTGCTCAACAGCGGCCAACATTCGCTGCAGAAAACGCAGTTCAGCCGCTATGCGGTGAATATCGTCGAACGCCTGCAAGGTGCCGGTTACCAGGCTTATCTGGTCGGTGGTTGCGTGCGTGACATGCTACTGGGCATCACGCCCAAGGACTTCGACGTCGCCACCAGTGCCACCCCCGAGCAGGTGCGTGCCGAATTCCGCAATGCGCGGATCATCGGCCGCCGGTTCAAGCTGGTGCACATCCATTTCGGTCGCGAAATCATTGAAGTCGCGACCTTCCGCGCCAATCACCCGGTCAACGAAGACGACGAAGACAGCAACCAGTCTTCGCGCAACGAGAGCGGGCGCATTCTGCGCGACAACGTCTACGGCACCCTGGAAGAAGACGCGCAACGTCGCGACTTCACCATCAACGCCCTGTATTACGACCCGGTCAGCGAGCGCATTCTCGATTACGCCAACGGCGTGCACGACATCCGCAATCACCTGATCCGCCTGATCGGCGACCCCAAGCAGCGTTACCAGGAAGACCCGGTACGCATGCTGCGGGCCGTGCGTTTCGCCGCCAAGCTCAACTTCGGCATCGAGAAGCACACCGTGCAGCCGATCCGTGAGCTGGCGCCGATGCTGCGCGAGATTCCGTCGGCGCGACTGTTCGAAGAAGTGCTCAAGCTGTTCCTCTCCGGGCACGGCGCGATCACCTTTGAAATGCTGGTTGATCTGCAACTGTTCGCGCCGCTGTTCCCGGCCAGTGCCGAGGCGCTGGAATACAACCCGGAATACACCCACACGCTGATCAGCGAAGCACTGACCAACACCGACCTGCGCATCAAGCAGAACAAACCGGTAACTCCGGCGTTCCTCTTTGCCGCCCTGCTCTGGCCGGCGCTGCCGGCGCGCGTGTTGCGTCTGCAGGAACGTGGCATGCCGCCGATTCCGGCGATGCAGGAAGCGGCTCATGAGCTGATCGCCGAACAATGCCAGCGCATCGCGATTCCGAAGCGTTTCACCATGCCGATCCGCGAAATCTGGGACATGCAGGAACGCCTGCCACGGCGCAGTGGCAAACGCGCCGATCTGTTGCTGGACAACCCGCGCTTCCGTGCCGGTTACGACTTCCTGCTGCTGCGTGAAAGCGCCGGTGAGGAGACCGATGGCCTCGGCGAATGGTGGACCGATTATCAGGACGCCAATGACAGCGAGCGTCGCGACATGATCCGCGACCTCAGCGGCAAGGGCGACGATGCCAGCGGCGCACCGCGCAAACGTCGCCGCAGCGGCGGTTCCAAGCGCAAGCGCGCCGGTGCTTCGAGCGCGACGGGCGAGTAAGCATGGAACGCATCTACATCGGCCTGGGCAGCAACCTCGCTGACCCGGCCGACCAGTTGCGCAGCGCCATCGCGGCGCTGGGCCAATTGCCGCAGACACGTCTTGCCGGCGTGTCAGCCTTTTATCAAAGCGATTCGCTGCTGCCGGGCCAGCCGCGTTACACCAACGCCGTCGCCGCCCTCGACAGCTCGCTCGCACCGATCGAGCTGCTCGACGCCTTGCAAGCGATCGAAAACGCTCAGGGCCGCGAACGTCTTGAGCGCTGGGGGCCTCGCACGCTGGATCTGGATATTCTGCTGTTCGGCGATCGCCTGATCGATGAGCCACGGCTGAAGGTCCCGCATTACCAGATCCAAGAGCGGGCGTTCGTTCTTTATCCCCTCGCTGAACTGGCACCGCAGGATCTGCGTCTCGCCGATGGCCGCACGCTGACAGAGCTGCTGGCCGCCTGCCCGTTCGTCGGCCTTGAACGCCTCTCCCAGCCCTGACAAAAATCTGCTGTGAAATGTGGTTATGTGGCGAGGGGATTTATCCCCGTTGGGTCGCGGAGCGGCCCCATGTTGTGTACAGCTTGGTCAGATTTGGGCCTGCTTCGCAGTCCAACGGGGATAAATCCCCTCGCCACAGGTCACCTGCCAATCTCCAGTTTTTGTCAGACAAAAATCCCCCGAATCAGGCCCGCCGCGCCGCTGAATCGCATCAGTAACGCCGGTAACACCGCCCGCGTAACAATGCGGTAACACACGCAATTGACTTCCTGTTGGCTCATCACGACTATAGGCGTCCCGCTGCCGCCAACCCGGTATGAACGGGCGCAATCCAGGCCTTTCAAAGCACGACACAAGACCGTGCGCCTGAGTAGATGAAGAATCACGCGCGTGACTCGCAGCAGTTTCCAGAGCGCCTGAACGAGGATTTTTTACATGCCAGCCATCACCCTGACCACGCTCCAGAGCCTCAAGCAGAAAGGTGAAAAAATCACCATGCTGACCTGCTATGACGCGACCTTCGCCCACGCCTGCAACGAGGCCGGCGTCGAAGTGCTGCTGGTCGGCGACTCCCTCGGCATGGTTCTGCAGGGTCATGACAGCACCCTGCCGGTGACCACGGCGGAAATGGCCTATCACGTCGCCAGCGTCAAGCGTGGCAATGGCGATGCCCTGATCCTCGCCGACCTGCCGTTCATGGCCAACGCCACCCTCGAACAGACCATGACCAACAGCGCCATGCTGATGCAGGCCGGCGCGCACATGGTCAAGGTCGAAGGTCAGCTGTGGCTGGCGGAGTCGATCCGCCTGCTCGCCGAGCGCGGTGTGCCGGTGTGTGCGCACATGGGCCTGACCCCGCAAGCAGTGAACATTCTCGGTGGCTATAAAGTGCAGGGCCGCAACGAGAATCAGGCGCGGCAGATGCGTGCCGATGCGATCGCGCTGGAGCAGGCCGGTGCGGCCATGCTGTTGCTCGAGTGCGTGCCGAGCGAACTGGCGGCAGAAATCAGCCAGGCCGTGAGCATTCCGGTGATCGGTATCGGTGCCGGCAACGCCACCGACGGCCAGGTGCTGGTATTGCACGACATGCTCGGCCTGTCGATCACCGGCCGCGTACCCAAATTCGTCAAGAACTTCATGCAAGGTCAGGACAGCATCCAGTCCGCGCTGAAGGCTTACGTCAGCGAAGTCAAAGCCACCACGTTCCCCGGCATCGAACACGGATTCTCTGCATGAACACCGTCAAAACCGTACGCGAACTGCGCGCCGCCGTCGCCCGCGCGCGCAGTGAAGGCAAGCGCATCGGCTTCGTGCCGACCATGGGCAACCTGCACAGCGGCCACGTCGCACTGATCACCAAAGCTACCCAGCGAGTGGATTTCGTCGTCGCGAGTATTTTCGTCAACCCGCTGCAATTCGGCGCCGGTGAAGACCTCGACAAATACCCGCGCACCCTCGCCGCCGATCAGGAAAAGCTCCTCGAAGCCGGTTGCGACCTGCTGTTCGCGCCAACGGTTGAAGAGATGTACCCGGACGGTATGGCCGGGCAAACCCGGGTCAGCGTGCCGCAATTGTCCGAAGGCCTGTGTGGTGCCAGCCGTCCGGGGCACTTCGAAGGTGTGGCGACCGTAGTCAGCAAGCTGTTCAACATGGTCCAGCCGGACCTGGCGATTTTCGGCCAGAAGGATTACCAGCAACTGGCGGTGATTCGCGCGCTGGTGCACGACCTGAACATGCCGATCCAGATCATCGGCGAGCCGACCGTGCGTGCTGCCGACGGTCTGGCGCTGTCGTCGCGCAACGGCTTCCTCAACGAAGACCAGCGCGCCGTGGCACCGGTGGTGTATCGCGTCCTGAGCAGCATTGCCGAAGCGATCAAGCAAGGTGAGCGCGATTACCCGGCGCTGATCACTGCGCAGTTCCAGGTGCTGGAAGCGGCGGGGCTGCGTCCGGATTATCTGGAAATCCGTCATGGCCTGACGTTGCGTCCGGCGACGGCGGAGGATCGCGATCTGGTGATTCTGGCAGCGGCGTTCCTCGGCACCACGCGGCTGATCGACAACCTGCACCTGAATCTCGATAGCCCGATTTAAGCAGCAACGAATTTCCCTGTGGGAGCGAGCCTGCTCGCCAAGGCGGTGTATGAGCGACTTATAAGTTGCCTGACACCACGCCTTCGCGAGCAGGCTCGCTCCCACAGGTGTTTTCGGCGCAGGACAGTTGGGCGAAAGTGTTCCGGGCACCTCCGTTTGTCGGCCAGATTTTTCAACGGATGTTAAAAAAGTACAGGGATCTGGTCAGACAAAGTCAAGACAGAACGCAGCGCGAGGTTTACTGTATTCGCCCTGTGTCCAGATCTCGTGTCGACGCAGTTGATTCCATGCGCTAAAAACCCGTGGTTGATCTGTACCGTGTTCAAAAGGCCGTTCAAGTAAAAAGGAAAACCGCAGCGATGGCGTACTACCGCACTCCTCACGACGTTACCGCTCTGCCCGCCTGGCAAGCGTTGAAAGATCACCGCCAAGCCATGCAGGATTTCAGCATGCGCGAAGCCTTCAACGCCGATCCGCAGCGTTTCAATCAGTTCACCCTCAGTAGCTGCGGTCTGTTTCTCGACTATTCGAAGAATTTGATCAACGCCGAGACCCGCAACCTGCTCGTGGGCCTGGCCAATGAAGTCGACCTGAAGGGCGCGATCAAAGCGCTGTTCGACGGCGAAATCGTCAACGCCTCCGAAGGCCGCCCGGCACTGCACACCGCCCTGCGCCGCCCGGTCGGCGACAAGTTGTCGGTCAACGGCGTCAACGTGATGCCGGAAGTGCACAAGGTGCTGAACCAGATCACCGATCTGGTCGGCCGCATCCACGATGGCTTGTGGCGCGGTTACACCGAGAAGCCGATCACTGACGTGGTCAACATCGGCATCGGTGGTTCGTTCCTCGGTCCTGAGCTGGTCTCCGAAGCACTGCTGTCCTACGCGCAGAAAGGCGTACGTTGCCACTATCTGGCAAACATCGACGGCAGCGAATTCCACGAGCTGACGCAGAAACTGCGCGCCGAGACCACGCTGTTCATCGTTTCGTCGAAGTCGTTCAACACTCTCGAAACGTTGAAAAACGCGCAGGCCGCACGCGCCTGGTACCTGGCGCAGGGCGGCTCGGAAGCCGAGCTGTATCGCCACTTCATCGCTGTGTCGAGCAACAACGCCGCCGCTGTGGCTTTCGGGATTCGCGAAGAAAACATCTTCCCGATGTGGGACTGGGTCGGCGGGCGCTACTCGCTGTGGTCGGCGATCGGTTTGCCGATTGCGCTGGCCATCGGCATGTCCAACTTCAAGGAACTGCTGTCCGGTGCCTACACCATGGACCAGCATTTCCAGACCGCGCCGTTCGAACAGAACATGCCGGTGCTGCTGGCCCTGCTCGGCGTCTGGTATGGCAACTTCTGGGGTGCGCAGAGCCACGCGATCCTGCCGTACGACCACTACCTGCGCAACATCACCAAGCACTTGCAACAGCTGGACATGGAGTCCAATGGCAAGAGCGTGCGTCAGGACGGCACCTCGGTGTCGACCGATACCGGCCCGGTGATCTGGGGCGGCGTCGGCTGCAACGGTCAGCACGCTTATCACCAGTTGCTGCACCAGGGCACCCAACTGATCCCGGCCGACTTCATCGTGCCGATCGTCAGCTTCAACCCGGTTTCCGACCACCACCAGTGGCTGTACGCCAACTGCCTGTCGCAGAGCCAGGCGCTGATGCTCGGCAAGACCCTGCCGGAAGCTGAAGCCGAACTGCGCGACAAAGGCATGGGCGAAGACGACGTGCGCAAACTTGCGCCGCACAAGGTGATCCCGGGCAATCGTCCGAGCAACACCCTGGTGGTCGAACGCATCAGCCCGCGTCGCCTCGGCGCGCTGGTTGCGATGTATGAGCACAAAGTGTTCGTGCAAAGCGTGGTCTGGGGCATCAACGCCTTCGACCAGTGGGGTGTGGAACTGGGCAAGGAATTGGGCAAAGGCGTCTACAACCGTCTGGTCGGCAGCGACGAGACCGTGGCTGACGATGCCTCGACTCAGGGCCTGATCAACTACTTCCGCGGGCGTCATCGCGGCTGATAAAAGCCTTCGGGCACAACGCTGTTCCCCTGTGGGAGCGAGCCTGCTCGCGAAAGCGGTTCTTCATTCAACACCTTCGTTGACTGACACTGCGCCTTCGCAAACAGGCTCGCTCCCACAGTTGTTTTGGCGCATGACTTGAACCTGTGCAGCGCTCGGCGCATCTTTATTCGTGTCGCACCACAAGAATAAGGAACCGTCATGTTCGATATCAGCACGTTCCCCAAAGCCGATGCCGTGCGCCAGGCCGCTCAGTTGAGCCAGGACGAGTATCGGCGCCTGTACCGCGAATCGATTGAACACCCCAGCGCCTTCTGGGCCGAGCAGGCCACGCGTTTCCTCGATTGGAGCACGCCGTGGCAGACCGTTCAGCGCTATGACCTGAAAACCGGTGAAGCGGCCTGGTTTGCCGGCGGCAAGCTCAACGTCAGTTACAACTGCATCGACCGTCACCTCAAGCAACGCGGCGAACAGACCGCCCTGCTCTGGGAAGGCGACGATCCCGCCGAATCGGCGCAGATCACTTACAACAAACTCCATCACCACGTCTGCCGTCTGGCCAACGTGCTGAAAAGCCGTGGCGTGAAGAAAGGCGATCGGGTGTGCATCTACATGCCGATGATCCCCGAAGCCGCCTACGCCATGCTCGCCTGCGCGCGAATCGGTGCGATCCATTCGGTAGTGTTTGGCGGATTTTCCCCGGATTCCTTGCGTGATCGAATCCTCGACGCCGATTGCCGCACCGTGATCACCGCCGATGAGGGCGTGCGCGGCGGCCGCTTCGTGCCGCTGAAAAACAACGTCGACAAAGCCCTGCAAAGTTGCCCGAACGTCAGCACCGTGGTGGTGGTCGAGCGCACTCAGGGCGAGGTCGATTGGGTCGAAGGCCGCGACCTGTGGTATCACCACGCGGTGCGCGAGGTCAGCGACGACTGCCCGCCGGAACCGATGGACGCCGAAGATCCGCTGTTCATCCTCTACACCTCCGGCAGCACCGGCAAACCCAAAGGCGTGCTGCACACTACCGGCGGCTATCTGCTGCAAGCGGCGATGACCTTCAAATATGTGCTCGACTACCGCGACGGCGAAGTGTTCTGGTGCACCGCCGACGTCGGCTGGGTCACCGGCCACAGTTACATCGTCTACGGGCCGCTGGCCAACGGTGCGACCACACTGATGTTCGAAGGCGTGCCGAGCTACCCGAGCAGTTCGCGCTTCTGGCAGGTCATCGACAAGCACAAGGTGAACATTTTCTACACAGCACCCACCGCCCTGCGCGCGCTGATGCGCGAAGGCACCGGACCATTGAAGGAAACGTCGCGCGCCAGCCTCAGATTGCTCGGCAGCGTCGGTGAGCCGATCAACCCGGAAGCGTGGGAATGGTATTTCAATGCTGTCGGTGAACAGCGCTGCCCGATCGTCGACACCTGGTGGCAGACCGAAACCGGCGGCATCATGCTCAGCCCGCTGGTCAGCGCGCAACGGATCAAACCGGGCTGCGCGACGCAACCGATGTTTGGCGTGCAACCGGTGTTGCTTGACGAAGTCGGCAAGGAAATCAAAGGCGCCGGCAGTGGCGTGCTGGCGATCAAGTCGAGCTGGCCGGCGCAGATTCGCAGCGTCTACGGTGATCCGCAGCGGATGATCGACACCTACTTCAAGCCCTACCCCGGCTATTACTTCACCGGCGACGGCGCCCGCCGTGACGAGGACGGCGATTACTGGATTACCGGACGCATCGACGATGTGATCAACGTCTCCGGCCACCGCATCGGCACCGCCGAAGTGGAGAGCGCCCTGGTGCTTCACGACAGCATCGCCGAAGCCGCCGTGGTCGGTTATCCCCACGACGTCAAAGGCCAGGGCATCTACGCATTCGTGACGCCAATGAACGGCACCGAGGCCAACGAAGAGCTGAAGAAAGACCTGCTGGCGCATGTCAGCAAGGAGATCGGCAGCTTCGCCAAACCGGACCTGATCCAGTGGGCGCCAGCATTGCCCAAGACCCGTTCGGGCAAGATCATGCGGCGGATTTTGCGCAAGATTGCCTGCAATGAGCTCGACAGCCTCGGCGATACTTCGACCCTGGCTGATCCGAGTGTGGTGCAGGACCTCGTCGACAAGCGGCTCAATACTTGAGAGCTGCAAGTTTCTAGCTACAAGCTGCAAGCTAAAGCGGTCCGCGCAGCTTTTCGCTTTTAGCTTGCAGCTAGAAACTTGCCGCTTGTAGCGCCCCGACTGCTAAGCTTCGCGTTTTTTCAGCAAGGCGCCCGCATGTCTTCCTTGAATCAGGCGCTGCGCGCCGCCCTCGATCAACGCCAGGACCTGCTCGCTGCGCTGCACGGCCAGGGCACCGATTGCTATCGGCTGTTCCATGGCAGCCAGGAAGGTGCCGGCGGCCTGACCATCGACCGCTACGGCCCGCAACTGCTGGTGCAGAGTTTTCACCAGACGCTCGAACGTGACGATCTGCTGCAACTGCACGCCATGGTCAACCAGACCCTGCGCTTCGACAGCCTGCTGGTCTACAACGACCGCTCCCGTGGCAACTCGCGGATCGATCGCGAGGACAGAGTCTATAAAGCCGATGACGCCGCACTGGCGGATCTGGTCGGGCATGAATGGGGCCTGAACTACCGCGTGCGCGGGCGTCATGCCGGGCAGGATCCGCTGCTGTTCCTCGACCTGCGCAACACCCGTGGCTGGGTCAAGGATCACGCGCAAGGCAAAAGTGTGCTCAACCTGTTCGCCTACACCTGTGGCGTTGGTCTCAGTGCTGCGGCAGGCGGTGCGCGCGAGGTGTGCAACCTCGATTTTGCCGAGGGCAATCTGGCGGTCGGTCGCGAGAATGGTTTGCTCAACCCGCAACTGCCGGAGATGCAATTCATTCAGTCCGATTACTTCCCGGCAATCCGCCAGCTCGCCGGCCTGCCGATCAGCCAGCGGCGCGGGCAGAAGCTGCCGAGCTATCAGCGCCTCGAACAGCGCCAATACGATCTGGTCCTGCTCGATCCGCCGGCGTGGGCCAAAAGCGCATTCGGCACCGTCGATTTGCTGCGCGATTATCAGAGCCTGCTCAAACCGGCGCTGCTGACCACCGCTGACAACGGCGTGCTGATCTGCTGCAACAACCTGGCGAAAGTCAGCATGGACGACTGGCGCGAACAAGTGTTGCGCTGCGCCGAAAAGGCCGGCCGCCCGGTGCGCGAATGGAGCGTGATGCCCCCGGGTGCCGACTTCCCCTCGCGGGACCAGCAGCCCCCGTTGAAGACGCTGATCTTGCAGCTGTGATCCCTCCGGCATGAGCGATTACATTCCCCTGTGGGAGCGAGCCTGCTCGCGAAGGCGCAGTGTCAGTCGACTTGTTTTTCACTGAACCACCGCATTCGCGAGCAGGCTCGCTCCCACAAGGGAGATCTGTTCCTACAGAAATTTCTGAACAATCCTGTCCCACATCAAGCACTTCGGAACCAGAATCGCGTGCCATACTCCAAGGCACTCCGATTCAGACAGATGAAGCCGCACATGCCCAGAGGATTGATTCGCGCGATTGGCGCACTGCTGACAGCCTTGGCCCTCTACAGCCTGCTGGGGTTTCTGATCCTGCCGGGCATTGCCTTGCGCGTGGCCAACCAGCAACTGGCCAACTACGCCACGGTGCCGGCGCATCTGCAGCGCATCGAACTGAACCCCTTCAGCCTTGAGGTCACCCTGTGGGGCCTAGTCATCGGCGAACCGGGCAAGGAGCAGGTCGGCTTCGATCGCCTCTATGCCAACCTGCAAATCGACAGCCTGTGGACGAAAGCGCTGCATCTGTCCGACATCGAACTGGACAAACCCAAAAGCGAAATCCTCTTCGCCAAGGACGGCAAGCTCAACCTGCTCGGCCTGTTCAACCTGCCGCCGAGCGAGCCGACACCCGCCGATCCCGACGCCAAGCCGTTCCCGCTGCGTATCGACAACATCAAACTGGCCGGCGGCGTGGTGCATTTCGAGGATATGCGGCCCAGCGAGCCGATCGAATTTCTTTACGACGACCTCAGTTTCGAGCTGAAAAACCTCAGCACCCTGCCCGAGGACAGCGCCGACATGACCCTCGTCGCCATCGGCCCCGCTGGCGGGCGGATCGACTGGACCGGCAATTTCAGCCTGATCCCGTTCACCTCCGAAGGCACCCTGAAAGTCACCGATGGCCAGATGAAATCCTTCTGGCCCTACGTGCGCGACGCCGTGCCGCTGGTGCTGGAAAACGGCGTGGTCAGCCTCAGCACCGAGTACAAACTCAACCTGTCGAAACAAACCGAACTGCTGCTGAACAACGTCGCGGTGAGCATTGCGCCATTCGCCATCAAGGCTCCGGACGGACGTCCGCTGGCCAGGCTCGAACGCCTCGACGTCAGCGAAACCTCGCTGGACCTGGCCAAGCAGCAGGTGGTGGTCGGCAAGATCCGCAGCAACAAACTGGAAACCTGGGCGGCGCTGGAAGCCGACGGCCAGTTGGATTGGCAGAAGCTGTTCGCCAGCCAACCGTCGAAACCGGCGGCCAAAGCCGCTGCCGAACCTACGGATACACCGGCCGCCGCCGACTCGCCGAAATCTGAGCCAAGCGCCCCGAGCAAGCCATGGCAGGTGCTGGTCAAGGATGTGCAACTGCGCAACTACACGGTCCATCTCGCCGACCGCTCAGCGCAACCGGCGGTGGCGCTGGACATCACTCCGTTGAACGTCGACCTGCAGGATTTCGACAGCCTCAACGGCTCGCCTTTCAAGCTCAAGCTCGACAGCGGCCTGGGCAAGCAAGGCAAGATCAGCGCCGACGGCACGGTCAATCTGGCCCCGGTCAACGCGCAGCTAAACGTGAAAACCGAGGACGTCGACCTGCGTGTCGCGCAGTCCTACATCAACCCGTTCATTCGCCTGGAACTGCGCAGCGGCATGCTCGGCAGTGACCTCAAGGTCAACCTGAAGAGCACCGAGCCACTGGCCCTCAGTGTTACCGGCCGCGCGCAGATCGATCAACTGCACACCCTCGATACGCTGAAGACCCGCGACTTCCTCAAATGGCAGCAAGTCGTGGTCGACGGTATCAACTATCAGCACGGCGACAGCCTGTCGATCGACAAGGTCAACCTGTTGCAGCCGTATGTGCGCTTCATGATCAACGACGATCGCACCACCAACGTCGACGACCTGCTGATCCCGCAACCGGCCGACAGCGGCACCAAACCTGCCGGAGCCAAACCGGCCAGCAAGGACAAACCACTGGGCATTCACATCGGTGCGATTGCGATCAACGACGGCTCGGCCAACTTCGCCGACTTCAGCCTGACGCCGAATTTCGCCACCGCCGTGCAGCAGCTCAACGGTCAGATCGGCACCATCGACAGCCGTCAGGCAAAACCGGCCAGCGTCGACATCAAAGGCAAGGTCGACCGCTATGCGCCGGTGACCATCAAGGGTGCGGTCAATCCGTTCGACCCGATGGCCAGTCTCGACATCGCCACCAGTTTCAAGCGCGTCGAACTGACGACCCTGACGCCCTACTCCGGCAAATTCGCCGGCTACCGCATCCGCAAGGGCCGGCTCAACCTTGATCTGCACTACCTGATCACCAAAGGCCAACTGAAAGCCGAGAACAAAGTCGTCGTCGAGCAACTGCAACTGGGCGAGAAGGTCGACAGCCCTGATGCAGTGAGTCTGCCGCTGAAACTGGCGATCGCCCTGCTCAAGGACGTCGACGGCAAGATCTCCATCGAATTGCCGGTGACCGGCGACCTGAATAATCCACAGTTCAGCGTCATGCCGATCGTCTGGCAGACCCTGCGCAATTTGATCGTCAAAGCGGCCGCCGCGCCGTTCAAGATGATCGGCGGACTGGTCAGTGGCGGCGGCTCCGAAGACCTCGGCACGGTGTCCTTCGCGCCGGGCTCCAGCGATCTGAGCAAAGACGCCGAAGCGGCGCTGGTGAAACTGTCGCAAGCGCTCAAGGAACGTCCGGCGCTGCGCCTGGAAATCGAAGGCACTGCTGCGAAGAGCAGCGATGGGCCGCTGCTCGCCGAGCAACGTCTGGAACGTGAATACCAATACAACTACTACAAGATGCTTCAGCGCCGTGGCGACAAAGTTCCGGCCCAGGCCTCGCTGCTGCAAGTGCCCGAAAGCGAGAAAGGCGCGTTGCTCGAAGGGATTTACCGCACCCGCTTGAAAACCCAGCCACCGGCAGAATGGAAAGACCTCGGCAAGGAAGAACGCACGGCGAAAATGCGCCAGGGCGTGATCGCGTTCTGGAGCGGCAGCGAGGTGCTGTTGCGACAGTTGGGCCAGGATCGCGCCAGCACCATCAAGGATTACCTGGTCGACAAGGGCAAGCTCGAAGATGACCGCGTGTACTTCATCGACGCCAACCTCGGCGAGGCCGAAAGCGATGGCCGCGTGGTGACGCAAATGCACCTGGATGCCGAATGACCGTGCGTAACTGGCTGGCTGTGCTCGCGCTGACCTGCGCCGCCGGCCACGCGTCGGCTTCGGATACATTGCGCTGCGGCAGCCAGTTGATCAGCCTCGGCGACCGCGCCAGCGAGGTGCTGCAAAAATGCGGCGAGCCGGTCAGTCGCGATGTGCTCGGCTACAAGCGCAGCGCCAATCGTCGCGAAGAGTTTCAGGTCGAGGAATGGACCTACGGCCCGAACAACGGCATGTATCAATACCTGCGCTTCGAAGGCAATCGCCTGCGGCAGATCAACAGCAAACGCGGTAACTAAGCCGAACGAAATTCACCCTGTGGGAGCGAGCCTGCTCGCGAATACGGTCTGTCTACTGACGAACTTGTCGGCTGAGACTTCGCATTCGCGAGCAGGCTCGCTCCCACATTGGTATTGCCCAAAATAGAACAGGCCCCGACACAAGTGCCGGGGCCTGTAATGGTCACATCCGTGTGACCGTTCGCATGAACTCTAAAGTTGCGGCAGACGTATTGCTCGGCCCGTCTGTCGCGTCTTCTCCCGGTTCAGGCGAGAAGTCTTGCCTTACTCGGCTTTCAGGCCATCAGCGGAGACCGCTTTAACGCCTTTGATTTTCTTGGCAATGCCTACGGCGACTTCTTTCTGCGACTCGGTTACCGCAGTGGTCGACGACAGGGAAACTACACCCTTGTTGGTTTCAACTTTGATGTCGGTGCCTGGAATGCCTTTTTCGGTAACCAGGTCAGCTTTGACCTTGGTGGTGATCCAGGTGTCGCTGGTATCTTGTTTCATTTCGGTAACTTCACCGGCAGCCAGAACCATTGGCGCTTGGGTAGCCTGAGCGGACTGGGCGAAAGCGCCACCAGCCATGGTCAGGGTCAGAGCGGTAGCAGCGGCAGTGATAGCGAACTTCTTCATACGAGTAACTCCTGTTTTTACTGGAAGTCTGCTGTAACGCTTGTCAGCAGGGTTACCGGAGATATTGCGAACGCTGTGCCAACTTCTTCTGTCGTATAAAACCCTTTTAAAACAACAAGTTATGAAAAACCCTGATTTTCGTTTTCATGCAAAATGCATGACTCAACGCAATTTCGCATGCAAGTTGCGGTTTTTCGGAAAGTTCATAAGCTGCTGAAATTATTGGAGCTTTTGTTAAGTGGTCGCGATATGAAAAATGCCCCGCAGTGCGGGGCATTTTGGCTTCAGGCGCGAACCGAGTTACGTACCGCTCGCAGTGCAGCCGCGCGGAGAATAGTCAGCGTTGACCGTCGTTCCGCATGTCCAGGCACCCGATGTGTTACCGGTGGCGGCGCCGGAACGGGTAAGCGTAATGGTTTTGCCCAGCACCGGCCCCGGAGCGTTCAACAAGGTGCAGGTGATCGTACCTGCGCCTGTCGCCGCCGTGCCTGTAACCGCCAACGTGCAGTTGGAAGTAGTCGTCGTACCGTTGGCCACATTAGTGATATCCGGGGCCGTTCCCTGATTGATCGTATCTTCAAAGGGAACCTTCAGCGCAGTAATCTCCGCCAACCCCGCCGTCACCTTCGACCGCGCCTGATACTTCGAATACTGAGGCAGGGCGATAGTCGCCAGAATGCCGATGATCGCCACGACGATCAGCAGCTCGATCAGTGTAAAACCTTGTTGTTTTTTCATAGACACGCTCCATGCATGAGTCGAAATCTCATGATCTGAACAAGGCTCAGCACAGCCCATGCCAACGCCTTTCAGGCCCCGCCTGCTGGGCGCGCGCAATTTCCTGCGCCGTTTCCTACAACCCGCAACCGCACTATCTGACACTTTTTGTCACCTGCACCGGCCGTGTTTGGCGCTGTCACTTGACTAGGCTATAAGTCATGAACGGCAAGCGTGCGGAATCCCCATGAATGACATCGCTCTGAGCGGTCTGGCCAAGCAATTGGTCCAGGCCGAACTGCTTACGGAAACAACTGCCCGGCAATCCTGGGCGCAGGCCCAGCGCAATCGCGTCTCGCTGGTCAATTACCTGGTACACAACAAACTGGTCAATAGCCGGCAAATTGCCGAGATCGCTTCCGAACATTTCGGCATGGCCCTGCTCGATCTCAGCTGCCTCGACAAGGAGACTCAGCCCAAGGGCCTGGTCAGTGAAAAACTGGTTCGTCAGCACTGCGCCCTGCCCTTGTGGCGGCGCGGCAACAAATTGTTCGTGGGCCTTTCCGACCCGAGCAATCAGCAGGCGATCAGCGACATCCAGTTCAGCACCGGTCTGAGTACCGAAGCGATTCTGGTCGAGGACGACAAACTCAGCGACGCCATCGACAAGTTCTTCGACAGCCACGCCTCGGGCCTGGAGGAAATGGCCGATGTCGATCTCGACGGCCTCGACGTCGAGTCCATTGATGACAACAAACAGGACGTGATCGGCCTCGATGCCGACGATGCCCCGGTCGTACGCTTCGTGCACAAGATGCTGCTCGATGCGATCAAGAGTGGCTCCTCCGACCTGCATTTCGAGCCGTACGAAAAAAACTATCGGGTGCGCATGCGCACCGACGGCATGCTGCGCGAGGTCGCCAAGCCGCCGATCCAGTTGTCCGGGCGTATTGCCGCACGTTTGAAGGTCATGGCCAGTCTGGACATTTCCGAACGACGCAAACCCCAGGACGGGCGGATCAAGATGCGCCTGTCGAAAAGCAAATCCATCGATTTTCGCGTCAACACCCTGCCGACCCTGTGGGGCGAAAAAGTGGTGATCCGGATTCTCGACCCGTCCAGTGCACAAATGGGCATCGATGCGCTGGGCTACGAAGCCGAACAAAAAGCCTTGTACCTGGCCGCGCTGAAACAGCCGCAAGGGATGATTCTGGTCACCGGCCCCACCGGTTCCGGTAAAACCGTGTCGCTGTACACCGGGCTGAACATTCTCAACACCGTCGACATCAACATTTCCACCGCCGAAGACCCGGTGGAAATCAACATGGAAGGCATCAACCAAGTCAACGTCAATCCCCGCCAAGGGCTGGACTTCGCCCAGGCGCTGCGCTCATTTCTGCGTCAGGACCCGGACGTGATCATGGTCGGCGAGATCCGCGATCTGGAAACCGCCGAGATCGCGATCAAGGCCGCGCAGACCGGCCACCTGGTGCTGTCGACCCTGCACACCAACAGCGCAGCGGAAACCCTCACGCGCCTGCACAACATGGGCATTCCCGGTTTCAACATTGCCACCTCGGTCAGCCTGATCATCGCCCAGCGCCTGGCGCGCAAGTTGTGCGCACACTGCAAGCGGCCGCTGGAAATCCCGCACGAAACCTTGCTCAAGGAAGGCTTCCCCGAGGAACGCATCGGCCATTTCACGATCTACGAGCCGGTCGGTTGCGATCACTGCAATGGCGGTTACAAAGGACGCGTGGGGATTTATGAAGTGGTAAAGAACACACCGGACCTGCAACGGCTGATCATGGCCGAGGGCAATTCGCTGGAAATCGACATTCAGATGCGCCGCGACGGTTTCGCCGATCTGCGCACCTCCGGGCTGCACAAGGCGATGCAAGGCATCACCAGCCTTGAGGAAATCAACCGGGTCACCAAGGATTGAACATGGCGGTCAAGGCAGCGAAAGTCAGCGTTTACGCCTGGGAAGGCACCGACCGCAAAGGCAGTAAAGTCAGCGGCGAGTTGAGCGGGCAGAACCCCGCACTGATCAAGGCACAGCTGCGCAAACAAGGGATCAACCCGGGCAAGGTGCGCAAGAAATCCGCTTCCCTGCTGAGCTTGGGCAAACGCATCAAACCGCAGGACATCGCCCTGTTCACCCGGCAGATGGCAACGATGATGAAGGCCGGTGTACCGCTGTTGCAGTCCTTCGACATCATCGGCGAGGGCTTCGAAAACCCGGCCATGCGCAAGCTGGTCGACGAGGTCAAACAGGAGGTCGCCGCCGGTAACAGCTTCGCCACGGCCCTGCGCAAGAAGCCGCAATACTTCGACGAGTTGTACTGCAACCTGGTCGACGCCGGCGAACAGTCTGGTGCCCTCGACACTTTGCTCGAACGGGTCGCGACCTATAAGGAAAAAAGCGAAGCGCTCAAGGCCAAGATCAAGAAGGCCATGACCTACCCCACCGCCGTGGTGCTGGTGGCGGCGGTGGTGACCGGCATTCTGCTGGTCAAGGTAGTGCCGCAGTTCCAGTCGGTATTCTCCGGGTTCGGCGCCGAACTGCCGGGCTTCACCCTGATGATCATCAGCCTGTCGGAATTCATGCAGCAGTGGTGGTGGGCGATTCTTTTTGCGCTGGTGGCAGCGTTTTTCGGCACTCGCCACGCGTTGAAGACTTCGCAGGCCCTGCGCGACCGGCGCGATGCCTGGCTGCTGAAGCTGCCACTGGTGGGCACCTTGATGTACAAGTCCGCCGTTGCCCGCTTTGCCCGCACCCTGTCGACCACTTTCGCCGCCGGGGTGCCATTGGTGGAAGCGCTGGATTCGGTCGCCGGCGCCACCGGCAACGTGGTGTTCAAGCGCGCGGTGCTGCGCGTGCGGCAGGACGTCTCGACCGGCATGCAGCTGAATTTTTCGATGCGCAGCACCGGTGTATTTCCGAACATGGCGGTGCAGATGACCGCCATCGGCGAGGAATCGGGCGCACTGGATGACATGCTCGACAAGGTCGCCGGTTTTTATGAAGCGGAAGTCGATAACATGGTCGACAACCTCACCAGCCTGATGGAGCCGTTCATCATGGTGGTACTGGGGGTCATCGTCGGTGGACTGGTGGTGGCCATGTACCTGCCGATCTTCCAACTCGGCTCAGCGATCTGACATGCCTATCGATGAACTGTTTGCTGTGTATCCGCTGGCCTTTGCGGTCAGCGCGCTGCTGCTCGGGCTGGTGGTCGGCAGCTTCCTCAATGTTGTGGTCTGGCGCCTGCCGAAAATGCTCGAGCGCGACTGGCGCCAGCAAGCCCATGATGTGCTCGGCCTGCCCAGCGAAACGCCCGTGCCGACCTACAACCTGATGCTGCCGCACTCCGCGTGCCCGCATTGCGGACACCGGATCCGCCCGTGGGAAAACATTCCGCTGCTCAGTTATCTGCTGCTGCGCGGGCGCTGCTCGGCCTGTTCGGCGCCGATCAGTAAACGCTACCCGCTGACCGAACTGGCCTGCGGCCTGCTGTCGGCATTCATCGCCTGGCATCTGGGCTTCGGCTGGCCGGCGGGCTTGCTGATCTTGCTGACGTGGGGCTTGCTGGCGATGAGTCTGATCGACTGCGAACATCAGCTGCTGCCCGATGTGCTGGTGCTGCCGCTGCTGTGGCTGGGGCTGATCGTCAACAGCTTCGGCGTGTTCGTGGCGTTGCCCGATGCGTTGTGGGGTGCGGTCGCGGGTTATCTGGCGCTGTGGTCGGTGTTCTGGCTGTTCAAACTGCTCACCGGCAAGGACGGCATCGGTCATGGCGATTTCAAGCTGCTGGCCTTGCTTGGCGCTTGGGGTGGCTGGCAGATTCTGCCGCTGACGATTCTGTTGTCATCCTTGGTGGGAGCGATTTTGGGCGTCGTCATGCTGCGTCTGCGCGCCCAGGCAACCTCGACGCCGATCCCCTTCGGACCCTTTCTGGCAATTGCCGGCTGGATTGCCTTGCTCTGGGGTGGTCAAATAACCGACTTCTATTGGCAGTCTGTCGGTTTGAAATGAATACCCCTGTGGAAAAACCCTGGATCCTCGGCCTGACCGGCGGCATCGGCAGCGGCAAAAGCGCGGCGGCGCAGCACTTCATCGACCTCGGCGTGCACGTGGTGGATGCCGATCATGCGGCGCGCTGGGTAGTCGAACCGGGGCGTCCGGCGCTGGCGAAAATCGCCGAGCATTTCGGTTCCGGCGTGTTGCAGGCCGACGGCACACTGGACCGTGCCGCCCTGCGCAAACTGATTTTTGAAGACCCTGAACAGCGGCGTTGGCTTGAAGCGCTGCTGCATCCGTTGATCGGCGAAGAAATCGCTCATCATCTGGCGCAGGCAAAATCGCCTTACGCGATTCTGGTTTCACCGCTGCTGATCGAGTCCGGGCAATACGCGATGACCCAGCGCATTCTGGTCATCGATGCGCCGCAACAACTGCAGATCGAACGCACCTTGCAGCGTGACCAGACCAGCGAACAACAAGTGCAGGCGATCCTCAAGGCGCAATCGAGCCGTGAAGACCGCGTGAGCCGTGCCGACGATGTGATCGTCAACGACCGCGACCTCGCCTGGCTGCACAGCGAGGTCGAGCGTCTGCATCACTTTTATCTGACTTTATCCGGAGGCCAAGCATGAGCCAGATTCCAACCGTTGAATGCCCAACCTGCGGCGCCCCCGTCGAATTCACCCCGGCGAACAAATTCCGTCCGTTCTGCTCCGATCGCTGCAAACTGATCGACCTGGGCGCCTGGGCCTCGGAAGAGCACAAGATTCCGGTCGCCCCGGATGCCGAAGACGAGCTGTTTTCCGGCGATTTCGATCCGCGTCACTGATCGCTGATCAGGGCCGCATAAAGCCGTAGTCCTGACTGTCGTCGAGGTTCTCCGCGAGAAAGCGCAACTCGTCGGCCAGGTCTTCGGCATTGCGCACGGCCTTGCTCTGCTGCACCACGGCGCTGAGCAGGGCGCGCAAACTCAGGCCCGGGTCAAAGCCCACCTCCTGCGCCAGCTCCAGACTCTGCCGGGTTTCCTGCCGCGCCCATTCGTACACGCCCATGCCACTGCTCCTGAAGGGATTTGCGCGAGCATGAAATCTCTGCGGCATGGCCGGTTTGATGTGGATCAAGACTTCGGATCGTCGTCCTTCCACGGCGCTGAAAGGTAACGGGTGCGGTTGAAGGTCTCCAGCCATTCCGGGCAGAACACCACCAACGCGCTGACAACCATGCCGTTGATAAAGGCCTCGGGAAACAGCAGCAACCACAGGTAGCCGACGAAATCTTCCAGCCATTCCGGCATGGCAAAGAGGCCGTCGTACCAAAGCAACGTCAGGCTCAGAATCAGGCATAACAGGCCTGACAACGCAGCGGCGAAGAAACCGGAACAGAAGATGTAAACGAATGGATTGCGTGGCTGCGCACGCTCCACGAGGATTGCCACGCATTCGGTGATCAGCACTGGCAGCAGAATCAGCAACGCGCCATTGACGCCCACCGCAGCCAGGTCCTGACGCCCCAGCAGCACCAGCCCCATCTGCGCAACCAGCCCGCCGACGATCGCCAGCGGCCAATCGAGCAGCAGCGTCACGGCCGTCATGCCGATGAAGTGATAAGACACGCCAGTGTCGAAATCCCTGCGCACCAGCCACAGCAGAAACAGCGCGAACACCGTGCCGAACAGCAAGTGCTGCCGGCGACTGTCGCTGAACAGCTCAACCCATGGCGCACGCATGATCGCCCAGAGCAGCACCGGCAGATAAATCAGCCAGCCGAGCGTCAGGCTTGCCGAGGACAGCAGTTCGGCACCGATCATGATTCCCTCACCTTCTCCATGGGCTTACCGCTTTGTCGCAGTCTACACCGCTGATGTATGTGCACCAGCCGATGCAAAGCTATCTGCTTGTCGCATTTGGACGCTAAGCTTGGGCTTATGGATGATTCAGATTATTTACGCCTGCTGACCATCGCGGCCGAGCAGGCCAACGCGTTCCTGTCCAATGCCCGCAAATGGGAGCGTGAGCGTTGGGTCTGCCAGCGCCTGCTGCAAGGTCTGAACATACCCTACCGCGCCGATGAGTTCGCCCCGGCGGGTGAGCCGCCGGACGTGTTGTTCCGCGATGCCAATTTCGAAGTTTTTTTCGTCCTCGATGAAGGCCGCCGTCTGAATGACGAGTGGCGCGACGAATTGCAGCGTCGGCGCAGCGCGTTTTCCCTGAGCCAACTGGTGCGCCGCGAAGCCAAACCCAAGCGCATCCCGGCCAATGAATTTCTCCTGCGTCTGGCGCCAACCCTGCGCAAGAAGGCGCACAACTACAAGGAACGCGGCATGGATCTGGGTGAGCTGGACATCATCGCCTTCGCCAGCCTCAAACGCGAAGTGCTGGATCTCAACAGTCATTTCCCGCCACCGACCGAATACCTGCGTCAGGGCTGGCGCTCGCTGTCGCTGGTCGGCCCGACATTCGCCCGCGTGTTGTTCGCCCACCCCGACGCACCAGACTTTCTGCGCAGCAACCTCGGCCGCAGCATTGTGTTCGACGTGGGCATAAGCCTGTGACGCCGCTGCAGCAGTTGATCGCCGAGGTTCCGCAAACCGGTCGCGTGCGCTGGATCGGTGTGCGTCCAGAATCCCGTGGGCCGATGCTTGAGCTGGACGCGGTCGAGGCGCGGCTGGAGGCCGGGCTCACCGGCGACCACGCCCGCCCGGGAGTTCGCAATGCGCGACAGGTGACGCTGATTCAGTGGGAGCACTTGGCGGTGATCAATGCATTGATGGGCCGTCCCGCTGACCAGCCGGTCCGGCCTGAAGATCTGCGGCGCAATCTCGTTATAAGCGGAATCAATTTGTTTAGCCTGAAGGGGCGGCGCTTTCGCATCGGGCAAGCGATACTCGAAACCACTGGCTGGTGTCAGCCCTGCGCACGCTTGCAGAACAACCTCGGCCCGGGCACTTTTCAAGCCGTGCGCGGGCATGGCGGGATCACCGCCCGGGTGTTACAAAGCGGCATCATTCGTCTCGACGATAGCGTGTGCGTCGAACCGGTTCCGGACAGTGGCTACGCTGCGTTCAATCCGGGCTGAAAACCGCTGTAGCCTGTGCTCATTCAGTAACGTCTACCTGACGAGGCAAATATGACCAGCCGCCTGAACCCCGAAGACCAAAAGCATGTCGAAGAGTACCTGCAACTGTCCCAACACCGTGTCGAGCGCCGGCCTTTCCGGCCGTGGATGCTCCTGGTGCTGGTGCTGGCAGTGACCATTGGTCTGGGCCTGTTGAGCCGATTTATCAGTTACCTGACGTTATGAGCTGCCTTGCGCTCCCTCGGGTAACCGCACCGATTTCCTTTAAAAACCTTGCGAGTTATCCCTATGTCCCATCGTATTGTCATTGTCGGCGGCGGCGCCGGCGGTCTGGAGTTGGCTACCCGCCTGGGTAAGACTCTGGGCAAGCGCGGCACGGCCAGCGTGATGCTGGTCGACGCGAACCTGACCCACATCTGGAAGCCGCTGCTGCACGAAGTGGCCGCCGGTTCCCTGAACTCCTCCGAAGACGAACTCAACTATGTCGCCCAGGCGAAATGGAACCACTTCGAGTTCCAGCTCGGGCGCATGAGCGGGCTCGATCGCGCGCAGAAGAAAATCCAGTTGGCCGCGACCTATGACGAAAACGGCGTCGAGCTGGTGCCGGCGCGTGAAGTGGCTTATGACTCGCTGGTGATCAGCGTCGGCAGCACCACCAACGATTTCGGCACCCAGGGCGCGGCGCAGCATTGCCTGTTCCTCGATACGCGCAAACAGGCTGAGCGCTTCCACCAGCAATTGCTCAATCACTATCTGCGCGCCCACGCCGGGCAGACCGATGTGGTAGAGCAGATCAGCGTGGCCATCGTCGGCGCTGGCGCCACTGGCGTCGAACTGGCGGCAGAGCTGCACAACGCCGCCCATGAATTGGCCGCTTATGGTCTGGACCGGATCAAACCGGAAAACATGCACATCACGCTGATCGAAGCCGGCCCACGGGTGCTGCCTGCCCTGCCGGAGCGCATCAGCGGGCCGGTGCACAAAACCCTGGAGAAGCTCGGGGTCAATGTGATGACCAACGCAGCAGTCAGCGAAGTGACTGCCGACAGCCTGATCACCGCCGATGGCAACGAGATCAAGGCCAGCCTGAAAGTCTGGGCTGCCGGCATTCGCGCACCGGGTTTCCTCAAGGACATCGACGGTCTGGAAACCAACCGCATCAATCAGCTGCAAGTGCTGCCGACTCTGCAAACCACTCGCGACGAAAACATCTTTGCCTTCGGTGACTGCGCGGCCTGTCCGCAACCGGGCACTGATCGCAACGTGCCGCCACGGGCACAAGCGGCGCATCAACAAGCCTCGTTGCTGGCCAAGTCGCTGAAACTGCGCATCGAAGGCAAGACCCTGCCGGAGTACAAATACACCGACTACGGCTCGCTGATCTCGCTGTCGCGTTTTTCTGCTGTGGGTAACTTGATGGGTAACCTGACCGGCAGCGTGATGCTCGAAGGCTGGCTGGCGCGGATGTTCTATGTGTCGCTGTACCGCATGCACCAGATGGCACTGTACGGCCCGTTCCGCACGGCGATGCTGATGCTGGGCAGCAAGATTGGTCGTGGCACCGAACCGCGTCTGAAACTGCACTAAAGCGCCAACCTGTGGGAGCGAGCTTGCTCGCGAAAGCGGTGGGTCAGTCAACACTGTCGTTGAATGATTCGGCCGCTTCGCGAGCAAGCTCGCTCCCACATTGTTTCGTGTTGTGCGCAAATCAGTAGGCGAAGGCCTGCAATGAATCGCTGTTCATCAGAGCTGGAAGCGCCGCACCATGCCCTGCAGTGCATTGGCCAGCTGCGACAGCTCATGGCTCGACGCGCTGGTCTGATCAGCCCCCGCAGCCGAACGCACCGACAGGTCGCGAATGTTCACCAGATTGCGATCCACTTCCCGCGCCACCTGCGCCTGCTCCTCGGCAGCGCTGGCGATCACGAGGTTGCGCTCGTGAATCTCGTGCACCGACGCCGTGATCGTCACCAACGCCTCACCCGCCCGCTCTGCCAGAATCAGCGTGCTCGCCGCACGAGATGCGCTGGCCTGCATTGACTCCAGCGCCTGGCTCGAACCGCTGCGCATGCCTTGCACCATCTGTTCGATTTCCTGCGTCGATTGCTGGGTGCGATACGCCAGCGCGCGCACCTCGTCGGCCACCACCGCAAAACCTCGACCGCTTTCGCCCGCACGAGCCGCTTCGATGGCAGCGTTGAGCGCCAGCAGATTGGTCTGCTCGGCGATGGCGCGAATCACGTCCAGAACCTTGCCGATGTCCTGCGACTGATTGGCCAGCGACTGCACCAGTTCACCGGTGTTCTGCACATCACTGGCCAGCGCATTGATCGCGCTGGCGGTTTCGCTGACGCGCTCCTGGCCCAATTGCGCCGACTGACTGGACTGGCGCGTGGCATCGGACGTCGACACCGCGTTGCGCGCGACCTCCTCCACCGCAGCGGTCATCTCGTTAACCGCAGTGGCGGCCTGTTCGATTTCGTTGTTCTGCTCTTGCAAGCCTTGGGTGCTGTCGATGGTAACGGCGCTCAGTTCATCCGCAGCGGTGGCCAGTTGCGTAGCTGAGCCGCTGATACCTTGCAGGGTCTCGCGCAGGTTCTGTTGCATCGTCGCCAAGGCCTTGAGCAAGCGGCTGACTTCGTCGTTGCCATGGGTTTCGATCGGTCGGGTTAGATCGCCCTTAGCGACACTTTCAGCGGCATCCACGGCGCTGCTCAGCGGGCGCACGATACTGCGCGTGAGCAACATCGCCAGCGCCACCGTGGCCAGCGCTGCCAAGGCAATGAAAAGAGTAACGATGGTGCGCGAGGTTTCATAATGCGCGGCGGACTTCTCGCTTTCGGCAGCGACCTGGCGGGCGAACAGATCGGCGAGATCATTGAGCTGTTTGCCGGAGCCGTCGACCACGGTCTTCATGTCAACCAGCAGCAATTTGGTCAGCTCGTCACGCTTGCCTTGCTCAGCGAGGGTGAACGACTGGGCAATGCCGGTGCGATAGGCGGCGAAGGTTTTCTTGAACTGGTCATACAGCTGCTGACCTTCGGCAGTGTCGACCAGTTTGTCGTAGGCGGCGATCTTCTCGCTCAGTTCCTTGTCGCGGGTGTCCATCTGGCCGCGATAGGTGGCGATATTGGCCGGATCCTGATCGAGCGCCATGCGCAGGGAGATGGTGCGGATGCGCAGCATCAGTTCGCGGATCTCGTCGCCGCCACGGATGCTCGGCAACCAACGGTTCTCCACCGCCACCTCACTGTCGCGAATGCTCGACATCTGTCCCAGCGCAAACACGCCGAGCAAGGCCACCAACACCGCGATCAGGGCAAATCCCAGGGCAGCCCGGGGAGCAATATTCAACTGACGAAGCAACATGACGAACGCCCTTATTCTTGTAATGGCCAGATCAAGGGGCGAAGCGTTGGCAGTCCCCTCGTGTTAGCGGGCTATCGGCAGGTTGTATGACGACTTGAAGGGATTCAGCTTTCGGCAGGCAAAAAAAATCCCCGTATCTTTCGATACGAGGATTTTCAATATGGTCGGGGTAAGGGGATTCGAACTCCTGACATCCTGCTCCCAAAGCAGGCGCGCTACCGGACTGCGCTATACCCCGGTAAAAAAAAGGCGACCTTTCAAAGATCGCCTTCTTCGATCAGCGCTTTTGGCCTCTGATCTTAAGATTCGATCCCAGCGCAAACTGGTTTCAAAAATGGTGGGTCGTGTGGGATTCGAACCTACGACCAATTGGTTAAAAGCCAACTGCTCTACCAACTGAGCTAACGACCCAAATATGGTCGGGGTAAGGGGATTCGAACTCCTGACATCCTGCTCCCAAAGCAGGCGCGCTACCGGACTGCGCTATACCCCGGTTTGAAATTGGCTCCGTGACCAGGACTCGAACCTGGGACCCAATGATTAACAGTCATTTGCTCTACCGACTGAGCTATCACGGAACTACATATTTCAATTTACAGCGGTGAAGCTTTGTTGCATCTCGCCACCCGTTCGCATCGCTGCGTTCGTGTGTCTGAGGCGCGCTATTCTACAACCTAGAACACCTCTGTCAACCCCCTAAATTGCTTTCAAGTTAATGATTTGCAACTTATTTCAGATTCCAACCCGGTGGGTTGAAACGCTGCCGGTGACTGACTGCGGGGCGCACTTTACAAGCCTTTTCCTTTGAGTTCAACAGCCTGGCGAAAAAAAGGCCTCGCAATGCGAGGCCTTCCCGGTTTCATTGCTGCTGAGGCTTAGCCGAAAACGATTTCGTCGTTCTCGACCTTGCCGGTGGCGGTGTCGCCAGGCATGAAATGACCCGACAGGATCAACTGTGCCAGCGGGTTTTCGATCCAGCGCTGGATCGCCCGTTTCAAAGGACGTGCGCCATACACCGGGTCGTAACCGACGGCGATCAGCTTGTCCATCGCTTCCGGGCTCAGCTCCAGCTTCAGCTCGCGCTCAGCCAGACGGCTGCGCAGGCGACCCAACTGGATCTCGGTAATCCCGGCGATCTGATCCCGCGCCAACGGCTCGAAGATCACCACCTCGTCGACCCGGTTGATGAACTCCGGACGGAAGTGCGACGTCAGCGCGTCCATCACAGCAGCGCGCTGCGCCTCGCGATCACCGACCAGCTCCTGGATCTGCATCGACCCGAGGTTGGACGTCATCACGATCACCGTGTTGCGGAAGTCCACCGTACGCCCGTGACTGTCGGTCAGCCGGCCATCCTCAAGCACTTGCAGAAGGATGTTGAACACATCCGGGTGCGCCTTCTCGACTTCGTCCATGAGGATCACCGAGTACGGCTTGCGACGCACCGCTTCGGTCAGATAACCGCCCTCTTCATAGCCGACGTAGCCCGGTGGCGCACCGATCAGACGAGCCACGGAATGTTTCTCCATGAACTCGGACATGTCGATCCGCACCATCGCCTCTTCGGTATCAAAAAGGAATTCGGCCAAGGCCTTGCACAGCTCGGTTTTACCGACACCGGTAGGGCCGAGGAACATGAACGAGCCGCTCGGACGATTCGGGTCGGACAGCCCGGCGCGGGAACGCCGCACGGCGTTGGCCACAGCCACGACCGCTTCTTCCTGACCGATGACCCGTTTGTGCAACAGGCTCTCCATCTTCATCAGCTTGTCGCGCTCGCCTTCGAGCATCTTCGACACCGGGATGCCGGTCCACTTCGACACGACTTCGGCAATCTCTTCTTCAGTCACCTTGCTGCGCAGCAACTGGTTTTCGCTCTTGCCGTGCTGGTCGACCATTTGCAGGCTGCGCTCCAGATCGGGGATCACCCCGTACTGCAACTCCGCCATGCGATTCAGGTCGCCTTTGCGGCGTGCGGCTTCCAGTTCCTGGCGCGACTGTTCGATCTTCTGCTGGATCTGCGCAGAACCCTGCACCTCGGCTTTTTCCGAGTTCCAGATTTCTTCCAGATCCGAGTACTCACGTTCGTGACGCTCGATTTCTTCCTGGAGTTTTTCCAGGCGTTTCTTCGCTGCGTCGTCGCTTTCTTTCTTCAGCGCCTGGGATTCCACTTTCAACTGAATCAGGCGCCGCTCCAGACGATCGAGTACTTCCGGTTTGGAGTCGATTTCCATGCGGATACGGCTGGCGGCCTCATCGATCAAGTCGATGGCCTTGTCCGGCAACTGCCGATCCGTGATGTAGCGATGGCTGAGTTTCGCTGCGGCAATGATCGCGCCGTCGGTGATCGCCACCTTGTGGTGGACCTCGTAACGCTCCTTGAGGCCACGCAGAATGGCGATGGTGTCTTCTTCGCTCGGCTCGTCCACCAGGACTTTCTGGAAACGCCGCTCGAGCGCCGCGTCCTTCTCTATATATTGGCGATACTCGTTGAGCGTGGTCGCGCCGACGCAGTGCAACTCGCCGCGAGCCAGCGCAGGCTTGAGCATGTTGCCAGCGTCCATCGAGCCTTCGCCTTTACCAGCGCCGACCATGGTGTGCAGTTCGTCGATGAACAGAATGATCTGCCCTTCCTGCTTCGACAGTTCGTTGAGCAACGATTTCAGGCGCTCTTCGAACTCACCGCGATACTTGGCGCCGGCAATCAGCGCGCCCATGTCCAGCGACAGCAGGCGCTTGCCTTTAAGGCCATCCGGCACTTCGCCGTTGATGATGCGCTGCGCCAGCCCTTCGGCGATCGCGGTTTTACCCACGCCAGGCTCACCGATCAGCACCGGGTTGTTCTTGGTGCGGCGTTGCAGAACCTGAATGGTGCGGCGGATCTCGTCGTCACGGCCGATCACCGGATCAAGCTTGCCGTCTTCGGCGCGCTTGGTCAGGTCGACGGTGTATTTGTCCAAGGCCTGACGCGATTCTTCGTGGTTGGCGTCATTTACCGCTTCGCCACCACGCAGGTTGTTGATCGCGTTTTCCAGGGCTTTTTTGCTCACGCCTTGGCCGAGCAGCAACTTGCCGAGCTTGCTGTTCTCGTCCATCGCGGCGAGCAGCACCAGTTCGCTGGAGATGAACTGGTCGCCCTTCTGCTGAGCCAGACGGTCGGCCTGATTGAGCAGGCGCGCCAGATCCTGCGACATGTTGACGTCGCCGGTCGGATTCTGGATTTTCGGTAGTTGATCGAGCTCTTTGGTCAGCTCTTTACGCAAGCTGTTGACGTCGAAGCCTACTTGCATCAGCAACGGCTTGATCGAACCGCCCTGCTGTTCAAGCATGGCCTGCATCAAATGCGCCGGCTCGATGGCCGGATGATCGTGGCCAACCGCCAACGACTGGGCGTCGGACAGGGCCAACTGTAATTTACTGGTTAAACGGTCAATACGCATGGGTCACCTTCCTTTTGAGCAGGCCGGACCTAAGAAACCATCCTGAATAAAGAAACCTGCCAGATACCACTGTAGATGCGGTCGATTCTGGGAGATTCAAGCGTCGGAGAGTTGATGCAGATCAGAGAGTTTAGCGGGTGAGCCAAACAAGGGAGGCGAAACGACCGGTGCGCGACGCACGGCGGTAAGAGAAGAAGCGCGGGTCGGTCACGGTGCAGAAACCGCCACCATAAACAGCCGTGACACCCCGTTCAGCCAGACGCAGGCGCGCCAGCAGATAGATATCAGCCATGAACTTGCCGGCATTGTTGCTCGGTACGAACGCTTCTGCTGCTTCAGGCAGTTGATTGATGAAGACTTCCCGTACTTCCGGACCGACTTCAAAGGCTTTGGGGCCAATGGCCGGGCCGAGCCAGACCAGTACCTCGCCAGCAGGAACATCGAGGCTGTCGAGAGTTGCCTCAAGCACGCCCGCCGCCAGACCACGCCAACCGGCATGAGCGGCCGCGACACGCGTGCCGGCACGATCGCAGAACAATGCCGGCAAGCAGTCTGCCGTCATCGCCGTGCAGGCAATGCCCGGCGTTGCCGTCCAACTGGCATCTGCCGTCGCAACAATGCCCGGATCAGCATGAACCACGGCTATCCCGTGCACTTGCTGCAACCAGGCAGGCTGTATAGAGAAGCGCTCGGTCAGACGCCGACGGTTCTCGGCGACGGCTTCAGGACGATCATCAACGTGATCGCCCAGATTCAGGCTGTCGAACGGCGCCTCGCTGACACCACCCTCGCGGGTGGTGACACAGGCCCTGACGCTGGCCGGCGCAGGCCAGTCCGGCGTCAGCCAGTTCATCCGACGAAGGCCTCGCGATCCTGCTTGAGCAGGGTCAGCAGCCAGACGAAATCTTCCGGCAGCGGCGATTCCCAGCTCATGCGCTCACCGCTCGTCGGGTGATCAAGTTCAAGGAAGCGCGCGTGCAGCGCCTGACGCGGGAAGTGCTTGAGCGATTCCACCATGGTCGGGTTGGCCGCAGGCGGAATGCGGAAACGCCCGCCGTAGGCCGGATCGCCGACCAACGGGAAGTTGATGTGTGCCATGTGCACGCGGATCTGGTGGGTCCGACCGGTTTCCAGCTTCACCCGCACGTGAGTGTGGGAACGGAAACGCTCGAGCACGCGGTAGTGGCTGACGGCAGGCTTGCCGCCTTCCATCACTGCCATGCGCTGGCGTTGCTGGCCGTGACGACCGATCGGCGCATTGATCTTGCCACCGGCGGTGACCACGCCGATCACAATGCACTCGTAGATACGGCTGACGCTGCGGCTCTGCAATTGTGCGACCAGTTTGGTCTGCGCCTGAATGGTCTTGGCCACCACCATCAGACCGGTGGTGTCCTTGTCCAGACGATGCACGATACCGGCGCGCGGGACATTGATGATGTCCGGCACATGGTGCAACAAAGCGTTGAGCAGGGTGCCATCGGCATGACCGGCAGCCGGGTGCACCACCAGGCCCGCAGGCTTGTTGATCACCAGGATGTCGTCGTCTTCATAGACGATGTCGAGCTCGATGTCCTGGGCGATCCACTCGCCCTGGGCTTCCTGCTCGGCAGTCAGCTCAAGGACGGCACCGCCATGCACAATGTCGCGCGGGCGGATCACCGCCCCGTCCACAGTCAGGCGACCTTCTTTGATCCAGGCGGAAAGGCGCGAGCGTGAGTGCTCAGCGAAGAGTTGGGCGGCGACTTGATCGAGGCGTTGGCCGCCCAATTCGGACGGCACCTCTGCGCGAAGTTCAATTTTATCGGACATGCTCGGACTGGGCGTCGGCACAGCCTTTGGTTTCGGCTGCGCGCTTGTGGTTAAATACGGCGTCTTTTGCCCCGAGGCTTTTCAACGGGGCGCTCATCATAACAGGACGGCCCCGCCCAAGACAGCGGCCGTCATAGGGACGCAAGCCGCCATGCAAGTGAAACACCTGCTGCTGATCGCCATCCTCGCATTGACCGCTGCTTGCTCATCGAAGGAAGTCGTAGACGAAAACCTCAGCGAAGCCGAGCTGTATCAGCAGGCTCAGACTGACCTGGACAACAACAGCTACACCAGCGCCACAGCCAAACTGAAGGCTCTGGAGTCGCGATATCCGTTCGGTCGCTACGCCGATCAGGCTCAGCTGGAGTTGATCTACGCCAACTACAAGAACGCCGAGCCGGAAGCTGCAAAGTCTGCCGCCGAGCGTTTCATTCGTTTGCATCCGCAGCATCCGAACGTGGATTACGCGTACTACCTCAAGGGTCTGACTTCGTTCGACCAGGACGTCGGCCTGCTGGCGCGCTTCCTGCCGCTGGACATGACCAAGCGTGACCCGGGCGCCGCCCGTGACTCGTACAACGAGTTCGCGCAGTTGACCAGCCGCTACCCGAACAGCCGCTACGCGCCGGACGCCAAGCAGCGCATGATCTATCTGCGCAACCTGCTGGCGGCCTACGAAATCCACGTTGCTGACTACTACCTGACCCGTCAGGCTTACGTAGCCGCTGCCAACCGTGGCAAGTATGTCGTGGAAAACTTCCAGGAAACCCCATCGGTCGGCGACGGCCTGGCGGTGATGACCGAAGCCTACCAGCGTCTGCACCTCGACGATCTGGCCGCCACCAGCCTGGAAACCCTGAAGCTCAACTACCCGGATCACCCGAGCCTGCAAGATGGCCAGTTCGTGCCACGTGTAGCCGAGGCCGACAACCGTTCGTTCCTGAGCAAGGCGACTTTGGGCCTGATCGAATCGCGTCCACCGCTGCCGCCGGGCGAAACCCGCGCCAACCAAGACGTGCAGAAGCAGTTCCAGGACGCGAAGGATGCAATCCCGAACGAGCTCAAGCCTAAGGACGAAAACGGCGACGTGATCGAAGAGCCAGAGCCGGAATCCAGCGACACCGATCGCTCGTGGTTCAGCTACATGACCTTCGGCGTGTTCGACTGACCACACCGGCTGTACGAAAAAAGGGAGATCTGCGGATCTCCCTTTTTTATTGCCGCGCTTTAATAGGCTGTGCGCTGATCGGGTCCTTGGCTAAACTGCCGGATCATCAGTCGAAAAGCCGCTCATCATGCTTCGTTTATTGTTCTGGATTGCCCTGATCTTCGCCGCCATCTGGCTCTGGCGCAAATTCAAGGCCCCCGCCTCGTCCACCCGATCGCCGCGCGAACAGGATGCGCCGCCGATGGTGCGCTGCGCCCACTGCGGCGTGCACCTGCCGCGCGACCGCGCGCTGGGCAACCAGCAACTGTGGTATTGCAGCCAGGCTCATCTCGAGCAAGGCCCGGGCGCCAGTGGTCGCTGAGGCCGCCAACGCCGACCAGAAACAGGCGCAGCGTCTGCTGCGCCTTTATCACCTGTACCGTTTAAGTGTCGGCATCACTCTGGTGCTGCTGATCTCCAGCAACATGGACAACCGCCTGCTGACGTCGGCCAACGACGATCTGCTGCGCGGCGGCAGCTGGCTGTACCTGATCATCAACATGCTGCTGGTGGTGTTCCTTGAAAACACCCGGCGCCCGGCGCAGTTGTTCACCCTGGCGCTTGTCGATGTGCTGCTGTTGTGCGGCCTGTTCTACGCGGCCGGCGGCGTGGCCAGTGCGCTGGGCAATTTGCTGGTGGTCTCGGTGGCGATCAGCAACACCCTGCTGCGCCGACGCATCGGCCTGCTGATTGCCGCCATTGCGGCGATCGGCATTGTCGGCCTGAGCTTTCTGCTGGGGCTCAGCCGCCCCTTGAGCGCCAACGCCTACTTGCAAGCCGGCACCCTCGGTGCGCTGTGCTTTGCCGCCTCGCTGCTGGTGCAAGGGTTGATCCGCCGCCTCGAAGTCAGCGAGACCCTGGCCGAACAGCGCGCCAGCGAAGTGGTCAGCCTGGAGGCGCTGAACGCATTGATCCTGCAACGCATGCGCACGGGGATTCTGGTGCTCGACGAGCAACGCCGGGTGCAACTGGCCAATCACAGTGCGCAGAGTCTGCTCGGCCATAGTCACCTGCAAGGTCATTTGATCGACGAATATTCGCCAGCACTGGTCGAGCGTCTGCAACTGTGGCGTAACAATCCGACCTTGCGCCCGCAGAGCCTGAAAATCCCCGGCAATGGCCTTGAGCTGCAGCCCAGTTTCATCGCCCTTGAGCAGAGCCCGAACCAGCAGACGCTGGTGTTTCTCGAAGACCTGGCGCAAATCACCCAACAGGCGCAGCAACTCAAGCTCGCTGCGCTCGGGCGTTTGACCGCCGGCATCTCCCATGAAATTCGCAATCCACTGGGCGCGATCAGTCATGCCGCGCAGCTGTTGGCCGAGTCCGAGGAACTCGATAGCGCAGATCGGCGTCTGACGCAGATTATTCAAGACCACTCCCAGCGCATGAACCGAGTCATCGAAAACGTCCTGCAACTGTCCCGCCGCCAGCAAAGCGCGCCGCAACGGCTGGACCTCAAGCCGTGGCTGGAAGACTTCGTCGGCGAAATCCGCGAGCAGGCCAATGAGCGCCAGCACATTCATCTGCGGATCAATTCCGGCGATTTCACCACGCTGATGGATCCCAACCAATTGCGGCAGATTCTCGACAATCTGATACGCAACGCCTGGCGTCACAGTGCGCAACTGCACGAGCAGGCCGACGTCTGGCTGGCACTGTTCGTCGACCCGGACAGCCAGTTGGCGGTGCTCGAAGTGCAGGACAACGGCCCCGGCGTGTCGGCCGAGGAGCAGGCGCATCTGTTTGAGCCGTTCTTCACTACCAGCAGCCAGGGCACCGGTCTTGGCCTTTATCTGTCCCGTGAGCTGTGCGAAAGCAACCAGGCACGCCTAGACTTCAAATCACGCCAAGGCGGCGGCTGCTTTTGCATCACTTTTGCTCACGGACGGAAACAAAGTTGAATACAAGCCCACGGCAAAAAATTCTAATCGTCGACGACGAACCGGATATCCGCGAGCTCCTGGAAATCACCCTGGGACGGATGAAACTCGAGACCTTCAGCGCACGCAATCTGGGCGAAGCTCAGGCGCTGTTGCAGCGCGAGCACTTTGACCTGTGCCTGACCGACATGCGCCTGCCCGACGGCACCGGGCTGGAGCTGGTGCAACACATTCAGCAACGCGATCCACACCTGCCGGTGGCGATGATCACTGCGTACGGAAGCCTGGAAACGGCTATCAATGCGCTGAAGGCCGGGGCGTTCGACTTCCTCACCAAACCGGTGGAACTGCCGCGCTTGCGCGAACTGGTCAGCTCGGCGCTACGCCTGCCGACAGCGGGCGGCTTGAGCACGGCAATCGAGCGACGCTTGCTGGGCGACTCGCCGCCGATGGCCAATCTGCGCAAGCAGATCGACAAGCTCGCACGCAGTCAGGCACCGGTGTACATCAGTGGTGAATCCGGCAGCGGCAAAGAACTGGTCGCACGTCTGATCCACGAACAAGGTCCGCGCGCCAGCCAACCCTTTGTGCCGGTGAACTGCGGGGCGATTCCGTCAGAACTGATGGAAAGCGAGTTCTTCGGTCACCGCAAAGGCAGCTTCACCGGTGCCGTCGAAGACAAGCCGGGGCTGTTTCAAGCGGCCCATGGCGGCACTCTGTTTCTCGATGAAGTCGCCGATTTGCCACTGTCGATGCAAGTGAAACTGCTGCGGGCGATTCAGGAAAAAGCAGTGCGCAGCGTCGGCGGCCAGCAGGAAACGGTGGTCGACGTACGCATCCTTTGTGCCACGCACAAAGACCTTGAAGCCGAAGTTTCGGCCGAACGCTTCCGCCAGGATCTGTATTACCGGCTCAACGTCATCGAACTGCGTGTGCCGTCCCTGCGCGAACGCCGTGACGACATCGAGGCGCTTGCCATGCACGTGCTCAAGCGCCTAGCCAAAGACACCGGACAACCCGAAGCGCGCCTGCACCCGCAAGCGCTGGAGGCGCTAAAGAACTATCGCTTCCCCGGCAATGTGCGCGAACTGGAGAACGTCCTCGAACGCGCGCACACCCTGTGTGAAAACCGCACGATCGAGGCGCAGGATCTGCGTTTGAGCGAAGGCAATTGCACGGCGGACGGGGCGATGGCCGATCTGACGCAGGTCGACAATCTTGAGGATTATCTGGAGAGCGTCGAGAGGAAGCTGATTTTGCAGGCGCTGGAGGAAACCCGCTGGAACCGCACGGCGGCGGCGCAGCGGTTGAGTCTGTCGTTTCGGTCGATGCGTTATCGGCTGAAGAAATTGGGCCTGGATTAAAGGCCCCTTCGCGAGCAGGCTCGCTCCCACATTTGGAATGAGTATTCCTGTGGGAGCGAGCCTGCTCGCGAAGGCGGTCTACCAGCCTCTGACTAAATCCGGCCCTCAGGCGCATACGGCGCCGGATCAATAATCGGCGCCCGCCCCAGCATCACGTCAGCAAATAGCTGACACGATGCCGGCGCCAGCACAAGCCCGTTGCGGTAATGCCCGCAGTTCAGCCACAACCCCTCGAACCCCGGCACCCGGCCAATAAACGGAACCCCTTCCGGCGACCCCGGCCGCAGCCCGGCCCAATGCCCGACCACCTCGGCATTCACCAACGCTGGTAACAACTCGATGGCCGAGGCCTTGAGGCTTTCCAGCGCGACATCGGTCGGGGTCTTGTCGTAGCCTTCGTGCTCCAGCGTGCTGCCGATCAGAATGTGACCGTCGCGACGCGGGATCGCATATCGCCCCTTGGCCAGCACCATGCTCGGCAGGAAATCAGCCGCGCACTTATAGAGAATCATCTGGCCTTTGACCGGCTCGACCGGCAGCGTCAGGCTCAGCGTCTGGAGCAGATCACCGCTCCACGCTCCCGCTGTCAGTACAATCTGGTCGCCGTTGATCACGCCCGTCGGAGTCTGCACGCCGACCACGCGTTCGCCCTCGCGGACGAAGCCACTGACTTCGCATTGCTCATGAATCGTCACATTCGGCAGCGCCAGCAGCGCGGCTTTCAGCGATTTGACCAGCCGTGGATTGCGCACGTTGGCGACATCGGCCATGTAGATCGCCCGGCTGAAACCGCTGCCGAGCACCGGCACCGCGTCATGTGCCGCCGAGATATCCACAGCCCGCAGCGGCCGATTTTCCCGCTCGGCCCAGGCCAGGGCTGCGGTTTCATCGTCCAGATCCAGCCAATACAGGCCAGTGGTGTGCACCTCAGGATCAACCCCCGTGTCAGCAAACAAGCGCTGGCCGAGCTGTGGATAAAAGTCCTGCGACCAATGCGCCAGCGCGGTGACTGCCGGACTGTAGCGCCACGGGTATAACGGCGAGACGATGCCGCCGCCAGCCCAGGACGATTCCTGGCCGACATTCGAGCGATCCAGCAGCACCACGCTGCGCACTTCGGAGGCGAGATTGTAGGCAGTGAGCAGGCCAATCACCCCGCCGCCGACAATCACCACTTGCTGTTGCCTGGTCATGTTTGATCCAACCGTAAAAAAGACAGTGGGCGCAAAAAGCGCCCGAAAAAGAATACGTCAGCGGCCCCAGCAATCCTTGGCGGTCACTCCGGTGGTCGCGTTGTTCATGCTTCGCACGCCGGTGTTGGTCAGGGTGAAATCCCCGCATTTGTCGGTCGCCATGGCCGAGCCGGTTTTACGCACCGCAGTCAGCACAAAGGTCTGGTCGGTCAGCGTCGGGGTGATGGTGTAGAAATCATTGCCCGTGCTCAGTCCGGTGACGCCGGTGTAGACATTGTTGCGGGTGTAGAAACGCTCGAGGGTCTGCGCCTGCTCCGAGAGCAGCGAAACCACTTCGGCGCGACGGCCCTTCTTCACGTATTCGTTGTAGCTGGGAATGCTGATGGTGAGGATGATCCCGATAATCGCGATAACGATCATGATCTCGATCAGGGTAAAACCTCGGCTGGTTCTGCGCATGCCTCAAATTCTCGCTTACTGGATTTGTCGCCACATGATACGACGGCTGCCACCGCCACCCTTCTCTACAATGGTGGTGATGACGCCACTGGTGTCGGTCACGACCTTTCCCGTACCACCGGCGGAAATGACGTTAAGGGTCGGAATGCCGCCGGTAAAAATCACGCCGCTGGATATCGTATCGTTGCTGTCGACCAAACGGTCGCCGGTGGTGTCGATCACGGCGTAGTTGAGCATCTTACCGTTGAACGCATCGAGTTCGACCAGTCGGCCCGTACCAAAGCTCGAACACGGGTCGGTGGTATCGACGCTGGCGGTGGTGAAAACAACTCGCCCCAACACAAGACTGGCCTGATTGATCACGCGCTCGCCGGTCAGCACGTTGTTATACACCAGCGGCAGATACCAGCCTTTCTCTGCCGGATAGGTCGTTTCATTCTGGCTGGTGGTCAGAAACTGCCCGGAACTGCCGGCGAACGAGCCGGTAATCGCCTGTGCCTGCAAACTGCTGACGGTGATTTGTCCGGCCCCACCCTCTGCATCCCAGATTGAATAGAACGCTTGCAGATCCTTGTTGGTCTTGTCGGCAGTCTCGTTGAACTTGCCGGTGCCAAAGAACACTTGCTTGCCGCCCTGGGGGTTGTCCGCCAGCAGCGGTTGCGCGGTGATCGGCTGCGTTGCCCCACCCGGGGCTGTAAACAAGGGCTTGCCGGCAAACGCCACGCCCCAGCTTTCTGCCCCGGGTGCGCTCAAGTCGAATTTCCACATACGCCCCTTCAGGTCACCAGCGTAGGCAGCCTGCACCACGTTCGAGGAATTGACCCTGAGTTTTACCGAAGACAGACCGTTAGTGGTTTCCGTGCTGTCGATGACGATTTTCCTGATCAGCGAACCGTCCATTGCATCCAGTACATACAACGCTGCAACCCCCGAATTGCTGCCGTAACCATTGGCGACGAATGTCGCCCAGCGACCATTGGCCAAGCGTGCCACTTCCGGACGCGCGTAGGCGTAACCCAGATCATTGAAAGCATTCGACGCATTTGCCGTAGCCGGCGCACTGACTTCCCACAGTGCCTTGATCACGTTGCCTGCCGAGGCATCGAACAGTTGCAGCCCATAGAAGGTTTTGCCACCGGCCCCCGTTCCGCCAATGGCCAGGGTTTTCCAGGTGATGCCAGCCTGCGCATCGAACACGCCGACCTGACCATCCACGAGAAACTTGTGGCTGACGCCGTTGACGTAATTGGTATCCGCAATCAGCCGCAACGAAGGCAGCACGCTGGAAGGCATGTAGGCATAACGGCGGGTGCCGTTCGCCGAATTGATCACGTTGACGAAACCGTCGTTGGCGTTCACCACCAGACTGGTATTCATGTTCGCAGTCTTGGTCGTCAGGTAGTTGGTGTAACTGCTGTCACCCGTCAGATCGGATGCGGTCTTGTCCGAAGGCGACGCGAGCACCAGCGGCGAATTGATGATGTCGCCCAGCAGCGCAGTGCGCACTTTGAGCCCTGCCCTGTTGGTCCCTTTGCTCCACTCCACCAGTTCAGTGCCGCTGATACCGGTGGGTAGGCCCTGATTCAACGTGTTCTGCTGGGCTGGGGAAAAGCTGCCGAATGCCAGAGCAATGGGCGTGTTGCTCAAGGTGTTCCATGACTGGAAAGTCGGCGCTGTGGCAGAGGGCACGATGGTGGTGTCGGTCGACCATTGCGCCGTCGAGGTATTTACCGTGCCGGTCGAGGTAAAGCCGAACGACCTGATCGTGCCGCGCCAATCCTTGGGATCGTAGGTTGTCTGGTAAAAACTGCTGCCACTGGTCAACGTACTGCTGCTGGCAACACCGGCACCACCGGAGCCGGCCTTGGAAGTGATATCGCTCAGTGCCGACGATAACGCCGCATTGAGCCCGGAGCTGTCGGTCGCCTGGTAATACCTGCCCTGCCCGTAACTGGCGGCGTCGGACAACATATCGTTATCCGCAGCGAAACCCACGGTGTAGGTGTTCATGTTCTGCCCGGGAAAATCCAACGCGTTCCAGCTCTTGCCGGCGGCGTCGGTGCCGGTCGAACGCATGTCGATGTCGAAGGCGAATTTGGCGATGTCATCCAGATACAGCGTGTCACCTTCGCCGTCACCGTTGAGGTTGTCGCCATCGTTATTCACGCCATCCCAGTTCGGTAAGCGACTGCCTCCCAGCGGATCGTTGGTCGGGAAGGTACGGTCATAGGTCGGCAAGCCATCGGTAATCACCACGCCGTAGTTTTTCTGGCAGCGGTATTGAATCGGACTGGTATAGGTCGCCGGTGTGCCGTTGTAGTAAGGCGCCAAGCCACGCATGTAGCGCGTGACTTCGTAATAGCTCTCGGCCAATGGCGTGTTGGCCACGGCGTTCAAGCCGTTGATCGATGAGATCAGCGCGTTGTAGTTGGTGTCTGCCTGGGCCTGGGTGACGCTGCCCGCGACGGGTGACAAATCGGTGATCGAGCGGGCGATGAAACCGCCGTTGCCCGGGTTGCTGCTGGTCGCCGGATTGAATGTCGACAGGCCCATGCGCAAGGTGCGGTTGCTGCTCACCAGTGCAGTGGAAACGTTGCGCGCCACGTTCATCCGGTAATCGTTGGGGATCGCCCCCGTGGTGAAGTCGCGGGTGCCGTTGCTGTTGGCGAGGCTGACTATGTAGGAAATGTAATCGGCGGAATACCGAGTGTTCTCATTGCCTACGGGGTCGGGCAGTTTCAGGCACAAGGGCGCCACGCTGTTGTTGTAGAACGCATAGGCGCCTCCCGAGCAACCGGAAGTCGGCAGGCTCGATAGAAACACCGTGTCGCCGGTAATCTGCGGCGCATTGAGTGCAGAGCACAAGCCGAGGAAGGCATTGCACTGCCGGGCTGGAGTGCGGTTGACGTTCGGGTCGAATCCGGCGGCGTAAATGATGCTGTTCATACTCCCCGAATCATCGATCAGCAGCATCACGTTCGGCGCCACCGCTGCCGCGCTCAGCAGCGGCGAATCGGAAGGCGTGAAAGCCCAGGCCGGTGCCGCCAGGTAGCTACTCAGCAGCATGCCGATCAGCAGCGACAGGCCGCGCTCAATACTTCGCATAGACACTCTCCACCACGCTACGCGAATTGCCGGCGATGCCGACCGCAGTGACTCGATACAACGTCGCCGAAGTGTTACTTGGCACGTTCACCGCCGTCAGGGTCGTGCCGATGTTCTGCACGCCATAAAAGCCATTACCGGCAGCGATCCACGTCACCCCGGAGGTCGAATTGAAACCTGCCGAGCTGACCGATGACGATTCCGCCGGCGGCAGACATTGGCTCGTGCCGCTGCACACCGCCAACGAATAACTGTCCAGTTGTACTGCGCTTTCGCCGACACGCAATGCAGCTTCGGCCGCCTGAAACGATTGATTGCGCAAGCTGACGCTGCCGGCCATTTTCTCTTGCAGGTTGGCGCTCTGCATCGAGGACAAACCGATCAATGTCAGCAACAGCAGAAACACCAGACTGACCAACAAGACCATGCCGCGCTGGGCCTGACGTTGTTGCAAGGAAATCCTCATCGCCGCCCCCTCATGGCAAGCGGTTGCGCAATGCCGCAACCACGTTGAAGGTTTGATTGCGCACCCGATTATTCGGGTCGGTGAGGGTCAGGCTCAGGCGCACGCTGCGGATGCGCGCGGGATCGCCAGGGTTGCTGCTGTAGGTCGAGGCTGCGACGTCGGTCGCCGAACTGGCCAGACCGAAGGTGACGTTGAAGGCGCTGACATTGTTGACCAGCACTTGCTGCGCCGGATTGCCGCTGCCAGTGCCCATGAGGATCTGGTTATTGCTGAAGCTGTAGATCAGGCGCCGGATCGGGAACGCGATCTGCCCCGTGGTCGGGCTGCGCAATCCGCTGTAGGCGACCGCGCTGTTGCGGCAATCGGAAATCACCGTCCAGGTCGGCGTGCCCCCGCCGCTGCCGACATCGGCGGTGACCAGGGTCAGCTTGAGACTGGCGTTATCCCAGTTGATCGGGATGAGTTGCGCAGTGTTGAAATCCCCTGCTGAGCTGGAGTCGACGATGGTGCCGAGGCAGCCGAACATGCCGACCATGCGGATTTCCTGAATCATTTTGCTGAGGACGAAGCGCGCATCTTCCTGCATCGCTGCGGCGCTGTTCTGGCTGACGTAGGTGTTTTTTGCGGCGATGAAAATCTGCACCACACCGAGTACAACGATCAACCCCAAAGCCAGGGCAATCAGCAACTCGATCAGGCCGAAACCACGGTTGGAACGTGTCATGGTGTGGCCACCGGATCGACCGCCGCCCGGCTGGTCAGGACGAAACTGCGCTGGGCACTGGCAGCGTTCGCCGCGCGCGCATCGCTCCAGGTAATGGTGATGGTGTAGACCCGTTGATTGAGGGTGATGCTGCCCGTCGCGGTCGGACCGCCGAAGTTGGCGATGTTGGTGGTGAAATCGTAGAGATCCTGATCCCGCGCATTACTGAGATTGCCCGAGGTCGGTGGCGTGACGGTGTAGTTGGCGCCGGAATTGGCGCGGATGCGATCCATCATGTCATAGGCGATGAAACTGGCCTGACTGGTCATCCGCGAACTGTCGGTGTACTTCAGCGCATTGAGTTGCACCGCCGCTGCGCCCAACAGCCCGACGGTCAGAATCAGCAACGCGACCAGCACTTCGATCAGCGTCATGCCCTCCTGTGCGTTTTTGCTCCCTGCCCTCATCCGCAATTTCCACCCAGTTGAATGCGTCCGTTCAAACACACGTTCAGCGTCCTGCTTTGCGTGCCCAGCGTGTAACCGATGACTACCGCCGTCGACGGTGCCGCCAGACCACCAAGATTGTTGAAATCCAGTGCGGTCACTCCTGAGGGTAGCGTCAGAGTCGCGCCACTGCTCATCGCTGGAACAACCCGCAACACATTGGCCGGATTGCCAGTGCTGTCGTAGACCGCCAGCTCACCGGTCCACACACTGCCGCCGGCGGTCGGACGCAGACGCGTGGTCACGCCGCGATTGATTGCCTCGAGGCGAGCGAAATTGATCGCCCGCTGCAAGTCGCCGACTTCGGTATCCGCCCTGCTGCTCTGGATCGTACGGGTAAAGGCCGGCACCGCCAGCGTGATCAGTATCAGGAACACCGCGATGGCGACCAGCAACTCGACCAGCGTGAAACCTTTTGTACGAAGATCCATCGGTGCCCTCCGTTGCCGTCGGCTATACCTGCTTTTACACGCTAGAACATTCGCTCGGCACGCGCCGACTGATTTGCCCTGCGCGGCGCACGGATTGCGCTGCTCATACCATTCCACGGAGGGATTTTTCATGCCGCAACACGGTTTCAGCCTGATTGAACTGCTTATGGGACTGGCGATTGGCGCAATTGTTCTGCTGCTGGTCAGCCCGGCGTTCGCCGCGCTCAAGCAAGCGACTCAGCGCGACCACGCAGCGCAGTCGCTGCTCGAAGGCATCCGCCACGCTCGCACCCTGGCTATGACCCACAATCAAAGTGTGGTGATCCATGGCATTGACGGCGACTGGAGTCAGGGTTGGCGGATCATTCTGGATAGAAGCGGCAAGGGGCCGGAGGACAGCAGCAATCCGCTGCTGGTGGAGCGCGCCAGTGAGGCGAAGGTGGCGATTGTCGGCAATTGGTGGGTGAGCCGCTACGTGCGGTTCAGTCATTTGGGGCAACCGCTGATGCCGGGACGGCGGTTTCAGGCAGGGACAATACACGTCTGCTCGCCGCACGAGCCGGTCAGCCAGCGGCAGATCGTGCTGGCGGCGACCGGTCGCGTGCGCCTGGGCAGTCAGGAGACTGAACAGGCGCTGTGCGACAAAGGCAGAAGCGTCAGATCGAACGGACGCGCAGCTCTTTCGGCATCGAGAACGTGATGTTTTCCTCACGGCCAGCCAGCTCATCGGCACCGGTCGCGCCCCAGGCCTGCAATTGCTGGATCACGCCCCGGACCAGCACTTCCGGTGCCGAGGCGCCAGCGGTAATGCCGATGCGCTCGACGCCGTCGAACCAGCTCTGTTGCAGGTCCTCGGCACCGTCGATCAGGTAGGCCGGAGTCGCCATACGCTCAGCCAATTCGCGCAGGCGATTGGAGTTGGAGCTGTTCGGGCTGCCGACCACCAGTACCACGTCGCACTCGTCGGCCAGTTGCTTGACGGCGTCCTGGCGGTTTTGTGTGGCGTAGCAGATATCGTCCTTGCGCGGGCCACCGATGGCCGGGAAGCGCGTGCGCAGGGCATCGATCACACGGCTGGTATCGTCCATCGACAAGGTTGTCTGGGTGACGAAGGCGAGTCTTTCCGGATCACGCACTTGCAATGCGGCCACGTCCTTTTCGTCTTCAACGAGGTAGATCGCGCCGCCATTGCTGGCGTCGTACTGGCCCATGGTGCCTTCGACTTCCGGGTGACCGGCGTGGCCGATCAGGATGCATTCACGACCGTCGCGGCTGTATTTGGCGACTTCGATGTGCACCTTCGTCACCAGCGGGCAGGTTGCATCGAAGACTTTCAGGCCACGACCTGCAGCTTCGTTGCGCACGGCTTGGGAAACACCGTGGGCGCTGAAGATGACAATGACGTCATCGGGTACCTGATCGAGCTCTTCGACGAAAATCGCGCCACGGCTGCGCAGGTCTTCGACGACGAACTTGTTGTGCACCACTTCGTGACGCACATAGATCGGCGGCCCGAAAACTTCCAGGGCGCGGTTGACGATTTCGATCGCCCGGTCCACACCGGCGCAGAAGCCACGGGGGTTGGCGAGTTTGATTTGCATGCTGTGCCTCGTGTCTTGCGCGCGAAAACAATGGAAAACAGACTGTGGAGACCTGCTTGTTGTGGCGAGGGGATTCATCCCCGCTCGGCTGCGTAGCAGTCGTAGACTATCAACGGACTTATCTCAGAATCCGTTGACTGGTCTGGGGGCGCTTCGCACCCCAGCGGGGATAAATTCCCTCGCCACAGAAGCTCACTCCTGCATTTTTAGATCGCTTTGACGGAAATGATTTCCACGTCAAAGGTCAGCGTCTTGCCAGCCAGCGGGTGGTTGAAGTCGACGGTCACTTGCGTGTCGTCGAATTCCTTCACCACACCTGGCAATTCAGTATTGGCCGCATCGTTGAAGATCACCAGCAGACCCGGCGACAACTCCATGTCGGTGAACTGCGAACGCGGGATGGTCTGCACGTTCTGCGGGTTCGGCTGACCAAAAGCGTTTTCCGGCTCGACGGTCAGGGTGCGCTTGTCGCCGGCCTTGAAGCCGAACAGTGCGGCTTCGAAACCCGGCAGCAGGTTGCCATCGCCGACCTTGAACGTCGCCGGGGCCTTGTCGAAGGTACTGTCGACGGTGTCACCGTTTTCCAGGCGCAAGGCAAAGTGCAGGGTGACTTCGGTGTTCTGGCCGATGCGTTGCTCAGTCGATAGCGGTTCAGTCATGAGCAGCCTCTTCGGTTTTCTTCGATTTGAACATGTCCAGTGCCAGCATGATCGCGCCAACGGTGATCGCGCTGTCGGCAATGTTGAACGCCGGGAAATACCAGCGGTTCTGCCAGTGCACCAGAATGAAGTCGATCACATGGCCCAGGGCAATGCGGTCATACAGGTTGCCCAGCGCGCCACCCAGCACCAACGCCAGGGCGACGGCCAGCCAGGTGTCGTTGCGACCCAGACGCTTGAGCCAGACCACCAGCACGGCACTGACGACAATGGCGATCAGGGCAAACAGCCAGCGCTGCCAGCCGGAGCTGTCGGCGAGGAAGCTGAAAGCAGCGCCAGTGTTGTAGGCCAGGGTCCAGCTGAACAGATCGGGAATGATCACGATCTGCTGGAACATTTCGAGCTTGGCTTCGAAGTAGAACTTGCTGGCTTGGTCAATGACCAGAACCAGCAAGCTCAACCACAGCCAGCTCAGCCGTCCGAAACGGCCAATGGCATCAGGCATAGTGACGAACCTCGCCAGCACCGCTGATGTTGTCGACGCAACGCCCGCAGATTTCCGGATGCTCCGGGTTCACGCCGACGTCTTCGCGGCAATGCCAGCAACGTGCGCATTTCGGGAACGCCGATTTGACGATCTTCAGTTTCAGACCGCTGACTTCGGTGGCCACTGCATCGGCCGGAGCCTGCACGAACGGTGCAACGCTGGCAGTCGAGGTGATCAGGACAAAGCGCAGCTCGTTGCTCAGCTTGGCCAGGTCGGCGCTCAGCGCCTCTTCGGCAAACAGCGTCACTTCGGCCTGCAGGTTGCCACCGACGGCTTTCGCCGCACGCTGGATTTCCATCTCTTTGTTGACCGCGACTTTCACTTCCATGATGCGATCCCAGTAGGCGCGACCCAGCTCGAAGCCTTCAGGCAGCTCGGTCAGGCCTTCGTACCAGGTATTGAGCATCACCGACTCGTTACGCTCGCCCGGCAGGTATTGCCACAGCTCGTCAGCAGTGAAGGCGAGGATCGGCGCGATCCAGCGCACCAGCGCTTCAGAGATGTGGAACAGCGCGGTCTGGCACGAGCGCCGGGCCTTGCTGTCGGCGCCGGTGGTGTACTGGCGGTCCTTGATGATGTCGAGGTAGAAACCACCCAGCTCCTGCACGCAGAAGTTGTGGATCTTCGAGTAGACGTTCCAGAAACGGTATTCGCCGTAGTGCTCTTGCAACTCGCGTTGCAGCAGCAGCGTGCGATCCACCGCCCAGCGATCCAGCGCCAGCATGTCTTCAGCCGGCAGCAGGTCGGTGGCCGGATTGAAACCGGTCAGGTTGGAAAGCAGGAAGCGCGCGGTGTTACGGATACGACGATAGGCATCAGCGCTGCGCTGCAGAATCTGCTCGGACACCGCCATTTCGCCGGAGTAGTCGGTCGAAGCGACCCACAGACGCATGATATCGGCGCCCAGGGTGTCGTTGACCTTCTGCGGCGCGATCACGTTGCCCAGCGATTTGGACATCTTGCGGCCGGACTCGTCGACGGTGAAGCCGTGCGTCAGCAGTTCGCGGTACGGCGCGTGGTTGTCGATGGCGCAACCGGTCAGCAACGAGGAGTGGAACCAGCCACGGTGCTGGTCGGAACCTTCCAGGTACAGGTCGGCACGCGGGCCGCTCTCGTGACCCATCGGGTGCGAACCGCGCAGGACGTGCCAGTGCGTGGTGCCCGAGTCGAACCAGACGTCGAGGGTGTCGCTGATCTTGTCGTACTGCGGCGCTTCATCGCCCAGCAGTTCGGCAGCGTCGAGTTTGAACCAGGCTTCGATACCTTCGACTTCAACGCGTTTGGCGACCTCCTCCATCAGCTCGACGGTACGCGGGTGCAGCTCGCCGCTTTCCTTGTTGAGGAAGAACGGGATCGGCACGCCCCAGTTGCGCTGACGCGAGATGCACCAGTCCGGACGATTGGCGATCATCGAGTGCAGGCGCGCCTGGCCCCAGGCCGGAACGAACCTGGTGTCTTCGATGGCTTTGAGCGAGCGCACGCGCAGGGTTTCGCCACTGGTTGGCTCCTTGTCCATGCCGATGAACCACTGCGCGGTGGCGCGGTAGATCAGCGGGGTCTTGTGGCGCCAGCAGTGCATGTAGCTGTGTTCGATGACGGTGGTGTGCATCAGCGCACCGACTTCGGTCAGTTTTTCGACGATGGCCGGGTTGGCCTTCCAGATGAACTGGCCACCGAAGAATTCCAGCGACGGCACGTACACGCCGTTGCTCTGTACCGGGTTGAGGATGTCGTCGTTGACCATGCCGTATTTCTTGCAGGTCACGAAGTCGTCCACGCCGTAGGCCGGGGCGGAGTGAACCACGCCGGTGCCAGCGCCCAGTTCAACGTAGTCAGCCAGGTACACCGGCGACATACGATCGTAGAACGGGTGACGGAAGTTGATCAGCTCCAGCTCTTTACCGGTGGTGGTGGCGATGACCGAACCTTCCACGCCATAGCGCGCCAGGCAGGCTTCGACCAGCTCTTCAGCCAGCACCAGCAGCTTGTCGCCGATATCGACCAGGGCATAGTTGAATTCCGGGTGCACATTCAGCGCCTGGTTGGCCGGGATGGTCCACGGGGTGGTGGTCCAGATCACGATCGCAGCAGGTTTGCTCAGCGACGCCAGACCGAACGCGGCAGCCAGTTTGGCTTCATCAGCGATCGGGAACGCGACGTCGATGGTCGAGGATTTCTTGCTCTCGTACTCGACTTCCGCTTCAGCCAGAGCCGAACCGCAATCGAAGCACCAGTTCACCGGCTTGAGGCCCTTGAAGACAAAACCACCCTTGACGATTTCGGCGAGGGCGCGGATTTCACCGGCCTCGTTCTTGAAGTCCATGGTCTTGTACGGGTTGGCGAAGTCGCCCAGCACGCCGAGACGGATGAACTCGGACTTCTGCCCTTCGATCTGCTCGGTGGCGTAGGCACGGCACAGCTCGCGGGTTTTATCCGCGCCGAGGTTCTTGCCGTGGGTCACTTCAACCTTGTGCTCGATCGGCAGGCCGTGGCAATCCCAGCCCGGGACGTAAGGCGCGTCGAAACCCGACAGGGTTTTCGAGCGGATGATCATGTCCTTGAGAATCTTGTTCAGTGCGTGACCGATGTGGATCGTGCCGTTGGCGTACGGAGGGCCGTCGTGCAGGACGAACTTCGGACGATCCTTGCCAATCTCGCGCAACTTTCCGTACAGGCCAATACTGTCCCAGCGCTGCAGGATCTGCGGTTCGCGCTGTGGCAGGCCGGCCTTCATTGGGAAGGCGGTGTCCGGAAGGTTTAGCGTGGCTTTATAGTCGGTCATTTAAGGCTCTTCATTAGCGATGGGCGCTAGGTGCGGCTAGTGCACGGGCGGTGGCGACATCCGCATTGATCGCCGTTTTCAATGCCTCCAGAGAGGCGAAGCGCTGCTCTTCACGCAGCTTTTGGTGGAAAACCACCGTCAAACGCCGGTCATACAGATCGCCGGCAAAATCTAACAGATGGACCTCGAGGTGGGCTTTGCCATCTCCTTGCACCGTGGGGCGCACGCCGATATTGGCGACGCCGGGCCAGGTCTTGCCGTCGATGTCGACATTCACCAGATAGACCCCGGTGAACGGCACGCGACGGCGCTTGAGTTGAATGTTGGCAGTGGGCGTGCCCAGTTGCCGGGCCAGTTTCTGACCATGCAGCACGCGACCGGCGATGCGGTACGGACGGCCGAGCAGGCGTTCGGCCAGGGCAAAATCGGCCGCAGCCAAGGCGTTGCGCACCTGAGTGCTACTGACGCGAATGCCGTCCAGCTCGACGGTTTGCGCCGCTTCGACGGTGAAACCGTGAACCTGCCCGGCCTGCATCAGAAAATCGAAATCGCCGAGGCGGTCGCAACCGAAACGGAAATCGTCACCGACCTCCAGATGCTGCACGCCAAGGCCATCGACCAGAATGGTATCGACGAACTCACTGGCGCTGAGCTTGCTCAGCCGCTGGTTGAACGCCAGGCACAGCACCCGGTCGACGCCTTCAGCGGCCAGCAATTGCAGCTTGTCGCGCAACCGCGCCAGACGTGCCGGTGCGGTGTCGGGAGCAAAGAACTCCCGTGGCTGCGGCTCGAAAATCACCACGCAGCTGGGTACGCCCAACTCGAGCGCACGCTCACGCAGCCGGGCCAGGATAGCCTGGTGACCACGGTGAACACCGTCAAAGTTGCCAATAGTGGCGACGCAGCCCCGATGCTGGGGGCGCAAGTTGTGGAGGCCTCGAACCAGCTGCATAACGCGCTTCTTGCTCATAAAGTGGTCGATTATAACCACACCCGACGGCCGACGACAGGCAACACCGTAACGCAAAGTGAACGAGCCGACAAAACCCCCGGCTCATGCCTGCTCATGAAGGCTGAAACCTCAGCTCAAGGCCTTGCGATTGAAGTCGCGCAGACGGAAACCCAACAGCAACAACATACCGAAATACGCCACCACGCCAGCAACCACCAGCGCGCCCAGGCGCAGGAAGCGCTCGAGCATATGCCCCTCATCCCACGCGGGCATGAAATGCATGCCGGCCAGCAACACCGCCGACATCACGGTCACTGCAACGACCAACTTGAAACCGAATTTGCCCCAGCCCGGCTGCGGTTGATACATCTTCTGCTTGCGCAGTTGATAGAACAGCAGCCCGGCGTTCAGGCAAGCACCGGCACTGATCGCCAAGGCAAGGCCGGCGTGGGCCAGTGGGCCGATCAACGCCAGGTTGAACAACTGCGTGCAGACCAGCGTGAAAATCGCGATTTTCACCGGTGTGCGAATGTTCTGTTGCGCATAAAAGCCCGGCGCCAGCACTTTGATCACGATAATCCCGAGCAGGCCGACAGAATAGGCAATCAGCGCACGCTGGGTCATCTCGGCATCAAAGCCACTGAACTGGCCGTACTGAAACAATGAAACAGTCAGCGGCTCGGCAAGAATCCCCAGCGCCAATGCGCACGGCAGCACCAGCACAAAGCACAGGCGCAGCCCCCAATCGAGGATTCGCGAATACTCGTGGCGATCCTTGCTGGCATAGGTCTTGGCCAGTGTCGGCAGCAGAATCGTGCCGAGTGCCACACCCAACACACCCGACGGCAATTCCATCAAGCGGTCGGCGTAATACATCCACGACACCGAACCTGCGACCAGAAACGAGGCGAAGATGGTGTTGATGATCAACGAAATCTGACTGACCGACACACCGAGAATCGCTGGCAGCATCTGCTTCATTACCCGCCACACGCCGCTGTCGCGCAGGTTCAGGCGCGGCAGCACGAGCATGCCGATCTTTTTCAGGTGCGGCAGCTGATACAGCAACTGCGCCAGACCGCCGACCAACACCGCCCACCCGAGCGCCATGACCGGCGGATCGAAATACGGCGTGAGGAACAGCGAAAACACGATCATGCTGACGTTGAGCAGAGTCGGCACGAAGGCCGGCACCGAGAAGCGGTTCCAGGTGTTGAGGATCGCGCCGGCCAGCGACGACAGCGAGATCAGCAATATATAAGGAAAGGTCACCCGCAACAGATCGGAGGTGAGCTGGAATTTCTCCGGGGTATCGGTAAAACCGGGCGCTGTGGCCCAGATCACCCAAGGGGCGGCGATCATGCCCAGCGCCGTCACCACCGCCAACACCAGCGTCAACAGGCCGGATACATAGGCAATAAAGGTACGCGTCGCCTCTTCGCCCTGCTGGCTTTTATATTCAGCCAGAATCGGCACAAAAGCCTGGGAGAAAGCCCCTTCGGCAAAGATGCGCCGCAGCAGGTTGGGCAGTTTGAACGCAATAAAGAAGGCATCCGTGGCCATCCCGGCGCCGAATGTCCGCGCGATCAGCGTGTCACGAACAAAACCCAGAATCCGGGAAAGCATCGTGATAGAGCTGACGGCGGCCAACGATTTGAGCAGATTCATTGAGAGAGTTTGTGCCTGTCGATAAACAGCAGGCGAACAATGCGCCTACTTGTGCGATACTCCGCGCCGCAACAGCACAGAGCCAAAGCTCGCGAGTTTACAGGTCAAGCGCCGGAAATAAATATCCCGCCTCTTTATACCTACCACTTAGCGGAACGATTCAAGTGCCCTTGACAAGACAAGTCTTCATCGGCATGATTCGCGGCCTATTTTGTTTGCTATTTCCTAAAAAGTCTTTCGAGGAGCTCGACGGTGGCCAACTCACCTTCCGCCAAAAAACGTGCAAAACAGGCTGAGAAGCGTCGCAGCCACAACGCCAGCCTGCGTTCCATGGTTCGTACCTACATCAAGAATGTAGTTAAGGCCATCGACGCAAAAGACGCTGAAAAAGCTCAAGCTGCATACGTTCTGGCTGTGCCAGTTATCGACCGTATGGCCGATAAAGGCATCATCCACAAGAACAAGGCTGCTCGTCATAAGAGCCGTCTGAATGGCCACGTCAAAGCGCTGAAAGAAGCCGCTTAATCGACGTAGTCATTAAAAAACCGACCTCAGGGTCGGTTTTTTATTGCCTGTGATTTAACAAGCTACATGCAAAAAAATGTGGGAGCGAGCCTGCTCGCGAATGCGATCTGCCAGTTGGTATTTCTATCGACCGACATGACCTCTTCGCGAGCAGGCTCGCTCCCACAGTTCGGATTGGTGGCGCTTATTGCTGGACCGGCACCCACGGCAGGATCGGGATAGCCGTGACCGCATTCTGCGGACTGCCCTCGATCAAGCGATCGCTGTAGACCAGGTACACCAGCGTGTTGCGCTTCTTGTCGAGGAAACGCACCACCTGCATGGTCTTGAACACCAGCGAGGTGCGCTCCTTGAACACCTCGTCGCCATCCTTCAGCTCACCCTTGAACTTGATCGGCCCGACCTGACGGCATGCGATCGAGGCCTCTGCGCGATCCTCGGCCAGACCGAGACCACCCTTCACTCCACCAGTCTTGGCGCGTGACAGGTAGCAGGTCACGCCTTCGACTTTCGGATCATCGAACGCCTCGACCACGATCCGGTCATTCGGCCCGACAAACTTGAACACCGTCGACACCTGACCGATTTCCTCGGCCGAGGCCAGCAATGGCATGGCCATCAGCAGGCCCAACAATCCTTTCGCTACACGCATCGAATTTTCCTTAGACCAGAATCAGGTTGTCACGGTGAACCAGTTCCGGCTCCGCCATGTAACCGAGCAAACCGACAATCGCATCCGACGACTGACCGATGATTTTTTGCGCTTCCAGGGCGCTGTAATTGGCCAGCCCCCGAGCGATCTCCCGACCATCCGGCGCTACGCAGACGACCATCTCACCGCGACGGAAACTGCCTTGAACCAGCTTCACCCCCACCGGCAGCAGACTTTTGTTGCCCTTGGACAACGCCGACACCGCCCCCTCATCCAGCACCAGAGTGCCACGGGTTTGCAGATGACCGGCCAGCCACTGCTTGCGCGCCGCGAGCATGCCGCGCTCCGGCGATAGCAGCGTGCCGATGCGCTCGCCCGCCTTGAGACGATCAAGCACGCGCTCAAGCCGCCCGCCGACGATGATGGTGTGCGCACCGGAACGCGCTGCCAGGCGCGCCGCGCGCAGCTTGGTCTGCATGCCGCCACGCCCCAGCGCACCGCCGGTACCGCCGGCGACCGCATCAAGCGTCGGATCATCGGCGCGCGCTTCATAAATCAGCTGCGCATCAGGATTGTTGCGCGGATCGGCGTCGAACATGCCGTCGCGATCAGTGAGGATCACCAGCAGATCGGCCTCGACCAGATTGGCCACCAGCGCCGCCAACGTGTCGTTGTCGCCGAAACGGATTTCATCGGTGACCACAGTGTCGTTTTCGTTGATCACCGGAATGACTTTCAGCTCGACCAGCGCACGCAAGGTACTGCGGGCGTTGAGGTAGCGCTTGCGGTCGGACAGGTCGTCGTGGGTCAGGAGAATCTGCGCAGTGTGCCGGCCATGCTCGGCGAAGCTCGACTCCCAAGCCTGCACCAGCCCCATCTGACCGATTGCAGCGGCCGCCTGGAGCTCGTGCATGGCACTGGGTCGTGCGGTCCAGCCCAAGCGACTCATGCCGGCCGCCACCGCCCCGGAAGACACCAGCACCAGCTCGACGCCCGCTTCATGCAGCGCCACCATCTGCTCGACCCAGACACTCATTGCCGCGCGATCCAGCCCTTTGCCGTCAGCTGTCAGCAAAGCGCTGCCGATCTTCACGACCCAACGCTGCGCACCTGTCACCTTGCTCCGCATCATCTTCAACCTTAGCTTGAGGGCAGCGCGACCTGGCACTGCCCGTGACGTTAATCGTGGCGATTGCTGACCAACGATCGATTTCCGGATACTAAAACGCCGCTCGATTGAGCGGCGTTCAAGTTTATCGCAACGGATCAGTCACGCACGTAAATGATTTCCGGACCGTCTTCGTCATCCACATCTTCTTCGTCCCAGTCATCGTCGCCGATGTCATGGACCGACTTCACGCCACTGCGACGCAGGGCACGCTTGTCGTCCAGCGCCTGCAACTGCGCACGGGCTTCGTCTTCGATGCGCTGATCGAGATCGGCCAGCTCTTCCTTGTACGCAGGATCTGCGGCGAGGCGATCGGCACGGTCTTCCATGTAACGCATGATGTCGTGGCACAGACGCTCGGTACCGATCTTGGCGATGGCCGAGATCACGTACACCGGACCGGTCCACTCCAGACGATCGACGATTTCCTTGACCCGAGCATCGTGCTCTTCTTCAAGGATCTGGTCGCACTTGTTCAGCACCAGCCAGCGATCACGCTCGGCCAGCGACGGACTGAACTTGATCAACTCGTTGACGATCACTTCAGCCGCGTCCGGAGCACTGGAATCATCCAGCGGCGCCATGTCGACGAGGTGCAGCAGCAGACGCGTGCGCGCCAGGTGCTTGAGGAAGCGAATGCCCAGGCCAGCACCGTCGGAAGCGCCTTCGATCAGACCCGGAATGTCGGCAATGACGAAGCTCTTCCAGCGATCGACGCTGACCACACCCAGGTTCGGCACCAGCGTGGTGAACGGGTAGTCGGCGACTTTCGGCTTGGCGGCCGAGACCGAACGGATAAAGGTACTTTTACCGGCGTTCGGCAAGCCCAGCAGACCGACGTCGGCCAGCACTTTCATTTCCAGTTTCAGGTCGCGCTGCTCGCCCGGCTTGCCCGGCGTGGTCTGACGCGGTGCACGGTTGGTACTGGATTTGAAACGGGTGTTGCCCAGACCGTGCCAGCCGCCCTGCACTACCATCAGTTTCTGACCGGCCTTGGTCAGGTCGCCGATGACTTCCTGAGTGGCAGAGTCGATCACGGTGGTGCCGACCGGCACGCGCAGGATCAGGTCTTCGCCCTTCTTGCCGGTGCAGTCGGTGCTGCCACCGTTGGAGCCACGCTCGGCATCGAAGTGACGGGTGTAACGGTAGTCGACCAGGGTGTTGAGGTTCTCGTCGGCCATCATGTAGATGGAACCGCCGTCACCGCCATCACCGCCGTTCGGGCCACCGTTTTCAATGAATTTTTCCCGGCGGAAACTCATGGCACCGTTGCCACCGTCACCGGCCTTTACGCGAATCGATACTTCATCAACAAACTTCATAACCAACGCCTCTCGCCGTACGGACGAGCCGAAAAACAATCAAGACATAAGACTCTTGCAAAAATGAGCGCAGCGACCCCAAGACACGACCTGCATCGCACGCCGACAGCCCATACAAACAGCTTTGCAAGAGACTCACCCCACAAACGAAAAAGCCCCGTCGCAAGACAGGGCTTCTCCAGCGATCTCGCGATTAAGCCGCGATTACGCTCACGTAACGACGACCGAAGGCGCCCTTTACTTCGAACTTGATCACGCCTTCGATTTTAGCGAAGAGAGTGTGATCCTTGCCCATGCCAACGCCGTAGCCAGCGTGGAATTGGGTGCCGCGCTGACGCACGATGATGTTGCCGGCCTTGATGACCTGGCCGCCATACATCTTCACGCCAAGGCGTTTGGCTTCTGAGTCGCGACCGTTACGGGTACTACCACCAGCTTTTTTGTGTGCCATGAGTTCAATTCTCCTAGTGAGGAATTAGGCTGTAATTAAGCCTGAATACCGGTGATTTTGATCTCGGTGAACCACTGGCGGTGGCCCATACGCTTCATGTGGTGCTTACGGCGACGGAACTTGATGATGCGGACTTTATCGTGACGACCTTGGGAGATCACTTCAGCCTTGACGGTTGCGCCAGCAACAACTGGTGCGCCGATGTTCACGTCGTCGCCGTTGGCGACCAGCAGAACGCGATCAAAAGTCACGGATTCGCCAGTAGCGATTTCCAGTTTTTCGATCTTCAGGTATTCACCTTCAGCGACCTTGTATTGCTTACCGCCGGTAACGATTACTGCGTACATGGTATTTCTCCGATAATCCTGCTCACCCAGCTCTTTATAAGAAGAGGTATTGGCTGGCATGGCTGCATGGGGCTGGAACGGCCCAAGTGCAATTGCGTAAGGCAGGTGCTGCCCAGGAAGTTCAGGGTGCGCGATTGTACGCAAGCAATCTGCCTCGCGCAAGTGGCCGTCCATCGCGCCTTGACAGGTCTGGACGGGGGTCCTAGCATGCCGCGCAACCCTTCTGGAGCGACTCTCGCTGATGCAACCCCAAGCTTTCTACCGCGCGGTGGCGGACGATTTTAGCGCCGTCGACGGCATCATCAAGAAGCAGCTGACGTCTCGAGTGCCGCTGGTATCGAAAATCGGCGATTACATCACGTCGGCCGGCGGCAAACGCCTGCGTCCTTTATTAGTGTTGCTGTGTGGCAAGGCCCTGGGTCGCGAAGGCGACGACATGCGCCTGCTGGCCGCCACCATCGAATTCCTGCACACCGCGACCCTGCTGCATGACGACGTCGTCGACATGTCCGGCATGCGCCGTGGCCGCTCGACCGCCAACGCTATGTGGGGCAATGCCCCGAGCGTGCTGGTCGGCGATTTCCTGTATTCGCGCTCGTTCGAAATGATGGTCGAACTGGGCTCGATGCCGGTGATGAAGATTCTCTCCCAGGCCACACGCATCATCGCTGAAGGTGAAGTGTTGCAGCTGTCCAAGGTGCGTGACGCCAGCACCAGCGAAGAAACCTACATGGAAGTCATCCGCGGCAAGACCGCGATGCTCTTCGAAGCCTCGACCCACAGCGCCGCCGCGCTCGCCGGCGCGACCGCCGAGCAGAGCGAAGCCCTGCGCACGTTCGGCGATCACTTGGGTGTGGCGTTCCAGCTGGTTGATGACCTGCTCGACTATAAAGGCGACGCGGAAACCCTGGGCAAGAACGTCGGCGACGATCTGGCCGAAGGCAAACCGACCCTGCCGCTGATCTACACCATGCGCGAAGGCACAGCCGAACAGGCGGCACTGGTGCGTCAGGCGATCCAGAAAGGCGGGATCGAAGACCTCGAAAGCATCCGCATCGCCGTCGAAGCGTCCGGCTCGCTGGAGTACACCGCGCAACTGGCCCGCGATTACGTGGCCCGTGCGATCAAGTGCCTCGAGGCGCTGCCGGCCAGCGAATACCGCGATGCGCTGGTGGAACTGAGCGAGTTCGCGGTAGCCCGCACGCACTGATTCATCCCCTGTGGGAGCGAGCCTGCTCGCGAAAGCAATCTGCCAATCGACTCAATGTTGACTGACACAGCGCTTTCGCGAGCAGGCTCGCTCCCACAGTTGTTTCTGCGCTATGCCCTCCTCCGCGTAAAACCCTATACAATGTGCGCCCTTTAGTCCTCCTGATACCCAAGGAACCTTAGTGAGCACGTTGCCACCCTGCCCGAAATGCAATTCCGAATACACCTACGAAGACGGCACCCAACTGGTCTGCCCCGAGTGCGCCCACGAGTGGTCTGCCAGCGGCGAAGCCGAAGTGGCGGCCGATGATGCCGTGAAGAAAGATTCGGTCGGCAACGTCCTGCAGGACGGCGACACCATCACCGTGATCAAGGACCTCAAGGTCAAGGGCACATCGCTGGTGGTCAAGGTCGGCACCAAGGTCAAGAACATCCGCCTGTGCGATGGCGACCACGACATCGACTGCAAGATCGACGGCATCGGCCCGATGAAGCTCAAATCCGAGTTCGTCAGAAAAGTCTGAGCCTTGCGTCATCCATCCTGCGCCAGCCGTGGGATGGAGCTTTGCCCTCCCCGCTTCGGCTCAATGAATCCGCGCATGGCCATCAGCCAGCCATTTTGACCTGACACAATCTTTACCCGGAAAAATCCACGATCCGCCAATAGGCACTTGCTATTTGATGAATAAGAATTATTCTCATTGAAACCTTTCAAGGAGATGAGCCCCATGACTTATTTGATCGACGCCTGGCTGGATCGCCCACACCCTTACCTCAGAATCCTCCATCGGGAAACCGGCGAAGTCTGTGCGGTGCTTGAAGAAGAAGCCTTGCATGAGCTGCAGGATCAAGGCGATCTGGACGTCAGCAGCCTCAATTCCAGCGAGCCGCTGGTGCTCAAGGAGCTGGTGCGCAATCTGTTCCTGTTCTGCTATGCCCGGGCGTTGCGCCCGACCAATGAGCTGCACAACAAGATCGAAATATGAGCAGCATTAAAAAAACCTGTGGGAGCGAGCTTGCTCGCGAAAGCGATAAATCAGTCAACGAATGAGTCGACTGAAAAACCGCCTTCGCGAGCGAGCTCGCTCCCACATTTTTCAGCCCGCCATCAAGGCAGGCTCGGTATTACAGAACGTCGAGCAGCTCGACGTCGAATACCAGAACGCTGTGCGGCGGGATGCTGCCCACGCCTTGCGCGCCGTAAGCCAGTTCGCTCGGCACGTACAGGCGCCATTTGCTGCCGGCATTCATCAGTTGCAGGGCTTCGGTCCAGCCAGCGATCACGCCGCCAACCGGGAATTCTGCAGGCTGGCCGCGCTCGTAGGAGCTGTCGAACACAGTGCCGTCGATCAGGGTGCCGTGGTAGTGCGTCCGCACCTGGTCTTCACGGGTCGGCTTGGCGCCATCGCCCTGAGTCAGCACTTCGAATTGCAGGCCGGAAGCCAGGGTGGTGATGCCGTCACGCTTGGCGTTTTCGGCGAGGAAGGCCAGGCCTTCGCCAGCCGCAGCTTCAGCCTTGGCAGCTGCTTCAGCTTGCATGATCTCGCGGATCACTTTGAAGCTGGCGGACATTTCTTCCTGGCCAACACGGCTTGGCTTGCCGGCGAAAGCGTCGGTCAGACCGGCCAGGATCGCGTCCAGGCTGACACCCGGTGGCGGGTTATCGCGCAGCTGGTCGCCGAGTTGACGGCCGATACCGTAGCTGACGCGGGTTTCGTCGGTGGACAGATTTACTTCGGACATGACACTGCTCCGCTGTGCGGACGGCCACAGGACTTGCCGTGCGTGCACAGCGCGTCCCGGCGCGCCCGGAACCAAAAGGGCGAGCAGACTAGCACAGATACCCCGGACTTGGGGCCGAGCCTACAGGGCCGAGCGCCAGGCGAGCGGCACTTTCAGGCTTTCATCGAGGTCAGCGACCAGCCCGCACATTTCGTCATGGACTGAGGTGTGCACAAGGTTGAATGGCAGCACCGGGAAGGCATGCAGCAGATCCCGCGCGTGCTCCACTGAGCGCAGCGTCAGCATATTGCCCTTGAGATCGCTCAACGGATACGCCGTCCCATGCATCCTCGCTTCCAACAGGTAAATGCCCCCTTCCATGGAGATCAGGTTCAACTCGTCGACCTTCCTGGCAACAGCAAACGCGTTCAACTCTTGCAGGTTCATGGAAGCACCTCACACCGTGGCGAATCGCACCGTTACAGGGATAGGCCGCTGCGCTTGAAAGCACAAGCCACAAACGAAACCGCCCGTCTGTTTCACAACAGACGGGCGGCTCTTTTGCCTTGATCGGCTGATCAGTGCTTGGTGACCTTGTCCAGGTAACCCATGGCAAACGCGGACACCACAAAAGTCATGTGAATGATCACGTACCACATCAGATGCTCGGGATCGACGTTCTTGGCATCCATGAAGATGCGCAGCAGGTGGATCGAAGAAATCGCCACGATCGACGCCGCGACTTTCATCTTCAGCGACGACGAGTCCATGGTGCCCAGCCAGCTGAGCTTCTCTTTGCCTTCGTCGATGTCCAGTTGCGAGACGAAGTTCTCGTAGCCGGAAATCATCACCATCACCAGCAGACCACCCACCAGCGCCATGTCGATCAGCGACAGCAGCACCAGAATCAGATCCGATTCAGCCATGGCGAAGACATTGGGCAGGATATGGACGATTTCCTGGAAGAACTTCAATGCCAGCGCCAGCAGACCGAGGGACAGGCCGATGTAGATCGGCGCCAGCAGCCAGCGGGTGGCGTACATTGCATTTTCGATAAAGCGTTCCATTGACTCTCACACAAGGGGCTGGAAATGGCGGCGAGTATAACAGCCCGCTGTGACAGCCAGAAACCGCCGGAAAATCCGCCACCTGCGTGTGTGTGACAAAGTTTTTCTGCTAGTGTCCAAAGCATTGACAGCCCAATGACAGTGGACAGGACGCGTGGAAATGGATGTGCGATCAGCCTTGACGACTGCCGGTATCTGCCTCGCCTTGCTCATCGGCGGTTGCTCGCCCGGCGATGAAAAACAAGTCGCCAACCTCGACGAAAAGACCGCCACCTTCGAACAGTCACTGGACACGATCAGCGATCCCAAGCTCAAGGACGCCATCACCGAACTCGGCGGTTCGCTGCTGTTGCTCGAACGCGCCCGGCTCAAGCTCGACGACATCACCCCGCATACCGAATACGGCGCAGACGCCCTCGCCGTGCTCAAGCACTACCCTACCCCGCAAGCGCTGGTCGATACCTTCATCGACGGCCTGTTCGTGCTGCACAAGGACGCCAGCTCGGATTACCTGACCGATCTGCAGCCGGTATTCCCGTTCAACCTGAACATTCCCGGCGGGTTCCTGTTCCCGCACGGCATCGAGTGGCACTCGGTCACGTTGAGCAACAAACGCGTGATCGCCTGGCAGCCGGAGTGGTCGGAGACCGATCCAGGCATTCAGCTCAGCCCGTCCAGCTCCAACGTGACCAATCCCGACGACCTGACGGTGACCTACCCGTTCATCGATGGCCTCAACGTCGACAAAAAAAGCCTGCCACAACCGGTCAGCCTGCAAGGCCTGGTCGAAGTTATCGCGCCACGGCGCTTGTACAGCTTTGACCTGACACAGAAAGACGTCGGCCAGACCCGCAGCAACGACAACCTCAGCGTCAAACTGCTCAAGCTGGAAAAGAACTATGCCGAGGTCGAAGTCAGCAACAGCCTGCCGCTGGCAGCGGAAGTCGCCGAAACCCGGATCAATCCGCTGATCGTCCAGGCCCGCGACGCCAGCGGCCAATACCTGGTGCGCGCCGGTTCGATCAACGAAAGCCCGGAGCAGGTCGCGTTTTACCAGAAACAACTGACGCAGTTACAGAAGCAGAAGAGCTGGAGCGACACCCTGGAAAAACAGCTCAGCGACGACCAGCAAGCCTTCGAGAAAGACCACCCGCGCCGCTACAACAAGGTGTATTTCCACGGCCCGATCGAGACCCTGGAAGTCAGCGTGCTCGACTTCTCCTCGGCAACGGTGACGCGCAAATCCCTGGACCTGCCGGTGCGCACCTTCAATCCGCACACCACGGCCAAAGCCGTGCAGCCGCTGGACCTGCCAGTTGTGGTGTATGACGACCTCGCCGCCAACTGGCTCAAAGGCGCGGACCTGACTGAGGAACAATTGAAGGCCGGCGTGCGCATTCATCAATCGGTTGAAGAGCCGAGCGCGGCGCGTATCGAGTTTTCCCACCGCCGCACCTTCAATGACGAATTGCTTGGCGACGAACTCAACCCCGGCGTCAGTCCCGTGACCTTCTTCACGGAAAAGCGCGGCGGCAAACTCGACGAGCCGATCGAACTGCCGCCCGAGGCGTACCAGGTCGATCCACTGCAAGCGACGATTACTTATGATCTGAATCTGTTTCCGGAAACCCCGGCGATTGCCGTGGGCTCGATGCCGTTGTTTCTGGCCACGGTGGCCAAGCAATCCTACGACGCGCAGTCATTGCCTAAAGGCCTGGCGATCAAGGACAACACGCTGGTAGTCGACCTGAAAACCTTCCCGGCCAACGAATGGCGTTTCTTCGTCAAGGACGACAGTGGCCACTACCTCAAGCAGATTCTTTCGGTCAGCCACGACGCCAGCACCGAAGGCCCCGCGCTACTCGGCGTGCACTACTTTTATGGTCGCCCGACTCGCGTGGAGACCTATCAGCGCACCGACCTCGCCACCGTGCAATACGGCTTTGAGGTCAAGCTCGACAAGGCGCCGGTGGACCAGACGGCGCCTTAACCGTTGAGACTGCGCCCACGGCCGCCGTTGATCTGCCGCAACTGCGCTTGCAGATGCAAGCTCCAGATCTGCGGATCATCGGCCAGTTCGTAACCATGCAAGGTCAGGCTTTCAACGATGGTGTCGAGAATCGACTCGGCCGCGACCGGGCCGTGAAACGGGCCCTGGGCTTTGATCGCGGAAGGTTGTTCGCCGGCCATGCCGGCCGCGAAGAGCAGCGTCCACATGCCGTTGTCGCCGGCCAGCGGCTTGACGGCGCATTCGATCCGGGTCACCAGACCCAGGCATTGACGGGTGAGACAGAGGTTGCGCGACATGGCGGCGACCCTCGGTAAAGCCGGTATTCAGCCCCCACGGGAGGACTGGCTCGATCCAGTGATACTGTCGATATCCTTGACCTGAGAATAGAAGAAAAGTGTCCCGCGCAAGCCAAATGGAACCAGAAGGCGCCGAATGGTCATTGTGTGAATATTGGCGTCAGAGTAGTGGCACATTCCCCGAAGATCCCCGCAGAGATCAATCTGGAAAAGCACTGTGGGAGCGAGCCTGCTCGCGAAGACGATGGACCAGCCAACTCATTCGTCGACTGATACAGCGCTTTCGCGAGCAGGCTCGCTCCCACAGGGTCTGGAATGAACTGATCAGGCCGGTTTGGCTTCGGCGAGGGCCTCCTGCGCCAGTTCCTTCTCAGCCTCTTTCAAGTCCTCTTCGCTGATCATCTCGGCGATATCGCGCAGGCGCTCGACCACTCGCGCATTGATGCTGCCTTCGGGGAATTCGCCATCGGCGTTCGGCTCCCCGGCCGGCTCACCCACCAGCAGGCTCAGCGCCTCATCGGCCTGACGCACCGCATACACGTGGAACTGCCCGGCGCGCACGGCGGCGAGGACTTTCTCATCGAGCATCAGCGTGGCGACGTTGGCCTGGGGAATGATTGCGCCTTGTTCGCCGGTCAGGCCGCGTGCTTCGCAGAGGCGGAAGAAGCCTTCGATCTTCTCGTTGACCCCGCCGACTGCCTGCACTTCGCCGAACTGGTTGATCGAACCGGTGATGGCAAAACATTGCTTGAGCGGAGTTTTCGACAGCGCCGAAATCAGCGTGCACGCCTCGCCCAGCGATGCGCTGTCGCCGTCGACGTAACCGTACGACTGTTCCAGCGCAATACTCGCCGAGATCGCCAAGGGGAATTCCTGGGCGTAACGGCTGCCCAGATAACCGGTGAGAATCATCACGCCTTTGGAATGAATCGGCTGACCGAGGTTGACCTCACGCTCGATGTCGACGATGCCGCTGCCGCCCGGGTAGACCGTGGCGGAAATCCGCGCCGGCACGCCGAACGCCGAGTCGCCGACCTCGAGCACCGTGAGCCCGTTGCACTTGCCGACCGCCGCACCGTCAGTGTCGATGAGGATGATTCCGGCGAGCATGTCGTCGAGAATCCGCGCCGAGACCCGCCCGGTGCGGGTGGCCTTGGCTTTCAGAGCGCGTTCGATATGGCCGGCGTCGGTCATTTCATCGCCGGCCAGATGGCGAATGAAATCCGCCTCGCTGACCAGTTGGAACAGATCGCCAATGCGTGCCGACAAGCGCCCCTGATGCTCGGCCAGCCGTGCGCTGTAGGTCGCCAGTCGTGCCACCGCATCGGCGGTCAGCGGCGCCATGCCTTCTTCCGAAGTACGGGTTTTCAGGAGCTGGGCGAACTGCTCGAGGCTTTCGTCGACCATCGGGATGTCTTCGTCGAAGTCGACCAGAACGCGGAACATCTCCTGGAAGTCCGGATCGAGATCCTGCAGCGTGTAATACAGCTGCCGCGCACCGATGATGATGACTTTGACCTGCAACGGGATGTGCTGCGGATTCAGGGTCATGGTGGCGAAGCGGCCCATCTCGCCCAGCGGCGATTCCATTTTCAGTTTGCGCGATTGCAGGGCGCGTTTGAGCGCATCCCACACGAACGGCTCGCTGAGCATTTTTTCCGCTTCGAGAATCAGGAAACCGCCATTGGCGCGGTGCAGCGCACCCGGACGCAACTGCCGGTAAGTGGTGTAGAGCGCGCCTTGGTCAGTGGTGTACTCGATGCGGCCGAACAGGTTTTCGTAGGTCGGATGCGGCTCGAACACCACCGGTGCACCGCCGCTGGCCGGATGCCCGACCACCAGGCTCGGTGCGTATTGTTCTTCCAGCAACTTGCGCGCGACGGCGTCGGTCTTGCTGTCGTCGACCAGTTGTTCGACCACGGTTTTCAGCAGGTAGACCTGCATCGCTTGCAGGTAACCGCAGACCCCGGCGTTCTCCGCGTACTTCTCCGACAGCGGCGCCAGCAACGGCTGCAAGGCCAGGGTGATGGTTTCTTCGTTGAGCGAACGCAGTTGATTGTTCGACTCGCGCTTCCACTGCGGCAGGCTGGCGAGTTCTTCGTTCAGGCGCTCTTCGAGGCCGGAAATGTCATCGTGAAAACGCTCGCGCTCGGCTTCCGGCAACTGCGCGAATTCGGCTTCGTCCAGGGCCTTGCCGTCGAGCATCGGGGTGAAGGCGATATTGCTGCTGTCGCGGTACAGGGCGACGTCTTTTTCCAGGGCCAGCCGCTCGATGATGTCCAGCGCCTTGTCGTAGCGCTGATTGAAGGCGCGGTCGATGGCGCTTTTTTTCTGCTGGTAGGACGGGTGTTCGAAAACTGCTGGAAAAGTCGCCAGCAGGTTGTCGATCAGGCCGTTGATGTCGCCGATGAACGAGGCCGCCGTGCCCGATGGCAGCTCCAGTGCACGCGGTTCGCGCGGCTCATCGAAGTTGTTGACGTAGACCCAGTCCGCCGGGGTCTGCAGGCGCTTGCCTTCGGCTTTCAGGTAGCGTTTGACGAACGAGAAACGGCCGGTGCCGGGCTCGCCCATGACGAATACGTTGTAACCGGGGCGTGGCATCGCCACACCGAACTGCAAGGCTTCGACCGCGCGTTCCTGGCCGAGCACACCGCGAAAGGGCTCCAGATCATTGGTGCTAGTGAAGCTGAACTGTTCAGCGGAAAACGGACGAGTCAGCGCTTCGGGCGCAAGACGCAGGCTGGCAGCAACAGGATCAGGCATCGGGCTTCCTTAACAATCAGGCGGGGCAGGTAGCGGCATTCTGGCGCTGCCCGTGCCCCACTGGCAAGGCGCGCCACATGACAAAGCATAGACAAGCGCGCGGCCGGCCGACGGGTCCCGCTAAATCAGAGGTTTATTCCAAATATTTTGCAAAAAGTCACGGAACCGCTGGAACGTGCCTAAACTCCAAACTGCGCGGCTGGAACTAATACCGGCCCACTGACACTTTCGGCTTTGTCCTCGGGCAGAGCGCGAAGGGCCAGAACCCTGTCCATTGGTATGCACATAAAGAGAACAAAGCTATGAAACGGATTCTTCTCGGTACTCTCTTCACCGCTGTATCCATCAACGCAATGGCGCAAGCCCCGGGCGGCCCGGATTGCGGTTGGGGCAACATGCTGTTCGAAGGTCAGCGTGGCACCCCGGCGCACTTCCTTGCTTCCACCACCAACGGCACTTCCGGTAACGCTACCTTCGGTATGACCTCCGGCACCAACGGCTGCTCGACCAACGCGTCCCTGACTTATGGCGGCAAATCCTGGTTCGCCATGAATGGCATGATGAACGAGCTGTCCGAAGACATGGCCAAAGGCAACGGCGAAGCGCTGACCACCTATGCCGTGGTCCTGGGCGTAGCACCGGAAGATCGCGCGCACTTCGCGCAAGTGACCCACGAGCACTTCCAGCAGATCTTCAGCAAAGCTGACGTGACCGCTGAAGACGTGCATACCAACACCCTGGCAGTACTGAAATCGGACCCACGTCTGGCCAAGTACGCAACTCAGGCTTAAGCTCGACCCCACCCGCTTCCTTCGGGAAGCGGGTTTTATTTTGAATACGGTCTGTAGCGAGGGGATTTATCCCCGTTCGGCTGCGAAGCAGTCGTAAAACCTGTGCATGCGATGTATCCGATGCATTGGTGACACAGCTTATGGGGCCGCTTCGCAGCCCAGCGGGGATAAATCCCCTCGCCACAGGGTGTGTGATTACCCCCGATCCGGGATTTGTTTTCTTTCGACTTAAGTTGCCACCTATGCTCAAACGCCTTGCCTGGCTGGCGCTCTGTGTCTGCGCCCCGCTGTCCGCCGCGCCTCACATCGATCCTCAACGTTTGCAGCAACTGGCCAACGACCGCTTCTGGATTTCCCTCGGTCATTACGAAACCGCCAAACTCGGCGGCTGGCGCAGCTATGTCAGCGACAAGAAGTTCTTTCTCGCCCCCGACGGCAACGAGCATCCGGACCGCGAACTGGCCGCCACCGTGCAGGCGCTGTACGCCCCGGCCAGCCTCGGCGAGCAACACGCACAATGCGTATACCCCGCGCGCACGCGCTGGCTGAAAGCGCAGCTCAATCTCGCTGACCTGCCAGCGCCGGAATGCGCCGAATACAAGCAATGGTTCAAGGACGTCTCGCCGCACAGTGCGGTGATGATTTTCCCGGCGGCGTATCTCAACAGCCCGTCGTCGATGTTCGGCCACACCCTGCTGCGCATCGATCAGGCGGACGTTCAGGCCGACAAGACTTCGCTGCTCAGCTACGCGATCAACTTCGGTGCCTACATCGAAGGCTCGGACAACAGCATTCTGTATGCCTGGAAAGGCTTGATGGGCGGCTACCCGGGGCTGTTCGCGCTGGTGCCGTATCAGGAAAAACTGTCGGAATACCGCAGCCTGGAAAACCGTGACCTGTGGGAATACCGGCTCAATCTGACACAGGAAGAAACCGCACGCATGGTCGAACATGTGTGGGAGCTCAAGCAGATCCAGTTCGACTATTTCTTCTTCGACGAAAACTGCTCGTATCGCTTGCTGGAACTGCTGCAAGTGGCGCGGCCGAGCCTGCGCCTGACCGAACAGTTCCCGCTGACCGCAATCCCCACCGACACCGTCAAAGCGGTGAAAGAGGCCGGGCTGGTCGAACACATCGAATATCGCCCGTCCCGCGAACGTGAACTGCTCAGCCGCGCCGAACCGTTGAGCGATGACGAACAGCAATGGGTGCTGAAAGTCAGCGCCGATCAAAAAGTCCTGCAAGAGCCAACGTTCAAAGCCCTGCCGCGCGCACGTCAGGCGTTGATCGTTGACGCTGCCTATCGTCTGGAGCGCTACCGCGCCAACGGTCAGGAGCGCGACCCGCAACGAGCGCAGCGCAGTTTCGAACTGCTGCGGGCGATCAACAAGAACCCGGCGCCGGAGCTGGAAATACCGCAACCCGGTCTGCCCGAAGATGGCCACGAGTCCCGCACCTGGCAGGCCGGCCTCGGTACGCGCGGCGATCGCGCGTTCGGCGAATATGGCCTGCGCATGGCTTATCACGACCTCAATGACAATGCCGAAAGCTTCCCCCTCGGCGCGCAGATCGAGATCCTGCAACTGAAGCTGCGCCAGTACGAAGGCAATGACTGGCAGTTGCAGCAACTGGACCTGGCGACCATTCGTTCGCTGACACCGCGCAACGAGCTGCTGCAACCATTGTCGTGGCAAGTCACCGGTGGCCTTGAGCGCGTGCCGGGCAAGCATGACGACGAAACGCTGGTCAGCCATGTCAACGGTGGCGGCGGCGGCACGTGGCAGTTGGGCGAAGACGTGCTCGGCTTTGCGCTGGGCACGGTGCGCGTGGAACATAACAACGACTTCGCCGAGTTTGTTTCCCCGGCCGGTGGCTTCAACACCGGCGTGCTATGGAAAAACCCGCTGGGCAATCTGAGCCTGGAAGCCAAGGGCGACTACTTCTTCAACGGTGAAGTGCGCCGCAGCCTGAGCCTGAATCAGCAGTGGGAACTGTCGCGCAACCTCGGTTTGCGCCTGAGCGCGCAGCGTGAATTCAGCCAGCTCGCCAGCCCCGAGACGGAAGTCATGCTGGAAGTGAAGTGGTATCACTACTGATCCCGAGCCTGTGTAAATCTCCCTGTGGGAGCGAGCCTGCTCGCGAAAGCGGTGGTTCAGTCAATAGTAGTGTTGCCTGACACGACGCCTTCGCGAGCAGGCTCGCTCCCACAGGTGCTTTGTGGTGTGCAATGGATTTTTCACAGGCCTTCGACAGCCGCCTCATGAATCGCCTTCTAGACTTTCCTTATGAGCCGAGTATCGGCGCGGGAGAGTGCGATGTGGCGGTGCGTGGGATTGTTGGCCGTTGTATTGGCGCTGGGCGGTTGCCAGACCACCCATGAAGACTTGATCGCCAAAGGTTATCCACCGGCCTTCGCCGACGGTTTCGATGACGGTTGCGTCAGCGGCCGGCAAGCGGCGGGCTCGATCAGCGGTGAGTTTCGCAAGAACGTGCCGCGCTATCTCAAGGATCAGCAATACGCCGACGGCTGGGTCGACGGCTTCCGCCAATGTCAGGCGATGCTGGAAAACAGGGATCGCGAGCAATATCGCAACGAGCATTGGGACGAACGCGAACGCTCCTGGCAGCAGCAGAAGGACCAGGACGTCGGGCGGGCTTATCGCTCGCAATAGGTCGTTTGCAGACATCCGTTGAAACCAAATGCCGGCAATCATGGCCCAAATCCTTTAACAGGAGGACTTCATGAGTCGCGCATTCGTCAACGAAGACAACGCCGCCGCGCAGGCCGATCAGCCGGTCGAACGTCAGGTCAGCACGCAGCCCAACTACGTCACCCCGCAAGGGCTGGCGCAGTTGCAGGCGAAAGTCATCGAGTTGCAGAGCCTGCACGCCGAGCAAACGGCCAAGGGCGAGCAGGCCGACAAACAACGTCTGGCCGATCTGCAACGGGATCTGCGTTATTTCACTCAACGCCTGAGCAGCGCCCAAGTCGCAGTCGCTGCGACCTCCACTGACAAGGTGCAGATCGGTAGCTGGGTGACTTTTGCCGATGAACACGACACTGAACACCGCGTGCAACTGGTCGGCGAGGATCAGGCCGACGCCAGTCAGGGCCTGATCAACTGGGCCTCACCGCTGGGCCGGGCCTTGCTCGGCGCCCGGCTCAACGATGAAGTGCTATGGCAGCGACCTGCCGGCGATCAACTGATCGAAGTGATCCGCATCGAACCGGCTTAAACCACGCCTTGCGCCAACATCGCATCGGCGACTTTGACGAAGCCGGCAATGTTCGCGCCTTTGACGTAATTGATCTGACCGTTGTCTTCGCCGTAATGCACGCAGGCGTGGTGGATCGACTGCATGATCGCGTGCAGCTTGCTGTCCACCTCGCCCGCGGTCCACAGCAGGCGCATGGCGTTCTGCGACATTTCCAGACCACTCACGGCCACACCGCCGGCATTCGACGCCTTGCCCGGTGCGAACAAAATACCGGCCTCGATAAAGATATCCACAGCCTCCAGCGTGGTCGGCATGTTCGCGCCTTCAGCCACACAGACGCAGCCATTGCGCAGTAGCGTGCGCGCGGCTTCGGCGTCGAGTTCGTTTTGCGTCGCGCAGGGCAGCGCGATATCGCATGCCAACGACCATGGACGTTGGCCGGCGAGGAATTCCAGACCATGGGCGCTTGCCAGTTCGCTGATGCGCCCACGTTTGACGTTCTTCAACTCCAGCAGCGCCAGCCACTGTTCTTCGCTCAGTCCTGCTTCGCAGTACAGCGTGCCTTCGGAGTCGGACAGGGAAATCACTTTGCCGCCCAGATCCATGACCTTGCGCGCCGCGTACTGCGCGACGTTGCCGGAACCGGAAATCGCCACGCGCTTGCCTTCCACGCTCTGCCCGCGGCGCTTGAGCATTTCTTCGGCGAAGTACACGCAGCCGAAACCGGTGGCTTCCGGGCGAATCAGGCTGCCGCCGTAAGTCATGCCCTTGCCGGTGAGGACGCTGGTGAACTGGTTGCTCAGGCGCTTGTACTGGCCAAACAGGAAACCGATCTCCCGCGCACCGACACCGATATCACCGGCCGGCACGTCGACGTCAGCACCGATGTGGCGATACAGCTCGCTCATGAACGCCTGGCAGAAGCGCATGACTTCAGCATCGCTCTTGCCCTTCGGATCGAAGTCGGAACCGCCCTTGCCGCCGCCCATGGGCAGGGAGGTCAGCGAGTTCTTGAAGGTCTGCTCGAAGGCGAGGAATTTCAGCACGCCGAGGTTCACCGACGGATGGAAGCGCAGGCCGCCCTTGTACGGGCCGATGGCGCTGTTCATCTGGATACGGAAGCCGCGATTGACCTGGACCTTGCCCTGATCGTCGACCCACGACACCCGGAAAACCAGCGCGCGCTCCGGCTCGCAGATACGCTCGAGAATCCCCGAAGTCAGGTAATGCGGATTGGCTTCGAGAAACGGCCACAGACTGCGCAGGACTTCTTCGACAGCCTGGTGGAATTCGGGTTGATCCGGGTCGCGTTTTTTCAGGCGCGCAAGGAAGGATTCGACGGATTCGATCATGGGCAAAGTCTCGGCAAATTTATTGTCGTTGGAGGAGATTGGGCCGGACTGTAACAAACGAATTGCGCACAGGAACAGAGCAAAATGTCGCAGTTATGAAATTAAATGGTGCACAGGATATAAATCCAAGGGGTTTTTGATCCGTTTTTGCACCTGAGCGGGGAGCACAGATTCAAGACTTGCACCAACAGCTACACCATCTTCGCGAGCAGGCTCGCTCCCACATTTGGAATGCGTTACCCCTGTGGGAGCGAGCCTGCTCGCGAAAGCCGCAACTCGGTATATCAGGAAAAAACCAGGGCAAAAAAAAACGGAGCCCGAAGGCTCCGCTCTTGTGCAACCAACCCGAATCAGGCCAGTTTCTTGTGACGCACCCGGTGAGGCTGGGCCGCTGCTTCGCCGAGGCGTTTTTTGCGGTCGGCTTCGTACTCGGTGTAGTTGCCTTCGAAGAACACCGCTTGCGAGTCGTCTTCGTACGCCAGGATGTGCGTGGCGACACGGTCAAGGAACCACCGATCGTGGGAGATCACAATGGCGGCGCCCGGGAAGTCCAGCAGGGCTTCTTCCAGCGAACGCAGGGTTTCCACGTCGAGGTCGTTGGACGGTTCGTCGAGCAGCAGGACGTTGCCGCCCTCCTTCAGGGTCAGCGCCAGATGCAGACGACCGCGCTCACCGCCGGACAGATCCTTGACGAACTTCTGCTGGTCGCCGCCCTTGAAGTTGAAGCGACCGACGTAGGTGCGCGACGGGATCTCGTAGTTGCCGATGCGGATCTGGTCGGAACCGTCGGAAATCTGCTGGAACACGGTCTTGCTGCCGTCGAGGTCTTCACGGCTCTGGTCGACGCAGGCCAGTTGCACGGTTTCACCGATTTCGATGCTGCCCGAATCCGGGGTTTCCTTGCCCATCAGCATGCGGAACAGCGTCGATTTACCGGCACCGTTACCGCCGATCACGCCGACGATGGCGCCCTTCGGCATGGAGAACGACAGGTTGTCGATCAGCACGCGATCGCCGTAGCCTTTGGTGACGTTCTTGAATTCGATGACCTTGTCGCCCAGGCGCGGACCGGCCGGGATGTAGATCTCGTTGGTTTCGCTGCGCTTCTGGAATTCCTGCGATTGCATTTCTTCGAAGCGTTGCAGACGTGCCTTGGATTTCGACTGGCGGGCCTTGGCCCCTTTGCGCACCCATTCCAGTTCTTCTTTCATGGCTTTTTCGTGAGCCGACTGCTGCTTGGATTCCTGGGCCAGGCGATCGGACTTGGCTTCGAGCCAGCCCGAATAGTTGCCCTCGTAAGGAATGCCCGCGCCGCGGTCGAGTTCCAGAATCCAGCCGGCGACGTTGTCGAGGAAGTAACGGTCGTGCGTGATCGCGACCACGGTGCCCGGGAAGTCGTGGAGGAAATGCTCCAACCACGCCACCGAATCGGCATCCAGGTGGTTGGTCGGTTCGTCGAGCAGCAGCATGTCTGGCGCGGACAGCAGCAGACGGCACAGGGCGACGCGACGTTTTTCACCACCGGACAGGTGTTCGACTTTCGCGTCCCAGGCCGGCAGACGCAGTGCATCGGCGGCGACTTCCAGTTGGCGCTCGAGGTTGTGGCCGTCGCTGGCCTGCAGGATCGCTTCGAGCTTGGCCTGTTCAGCAGCAAGCTTGTCGAAGTCGGCATCCGGGTCGGCGTAGGCCGCGTAGACCTCGTCCAGACGCGCTTGCGCATCCTTGATCACGCTGACCGCTTCCTCGACCACTTCACGCACGGTCTTGGCAGGGTCGAGCTGCGGCTCTTGCGGCAGGTAACCGATGTTCAGGTCCGGCATCGGACGGGCTTCGCCTTCGAACTCGGTGTCGACGCCGGCCATGATTTTCAGCAGCGTGGATTTACCCGAACCGTTGAGGCCGAGCACGCCGATCTTGGCGCCGGGGAAGAAGGACAGCGAAATGTTCTTGAGGATTTCCCGCTTCGGCGGAACAACTTTGCCCAGCCGATGCATGGTGAAGACGTATTGAGCCATGGAGAACCTTGGGTCAGTGACAGATGAATGATTGGAGCGCAGGCGATGCCTGGCCAGACTGTGCGCGTCGTTCACTTGATCGCGATCAATGCGTGCGCGCTGGAAAAAGTCTGATTGTAGGGGCTGGAACGCCCCCGGTCTAACCGGCAAAGCTACCTTAATGCTGGAAGGCAGTCCAGCCGAGAGGGGCTGGCACTTCGCCACGAGTCAAGGCATGCTAGCCGCCCTTCGGGCGTCCGGCTTATAGTGCACGTCGCGCCAGTCCAGCCAAATCGCAGGATCACAGCTTGACCAATGTCACTCCGCCAGCCTCTGTGAGCAGCACCCCACCGGCGCCCGGCTCGCCCCTGCGCGGGACATTAAAGGGTGCGCTGGCCACCCTCGTGCTGTTATTGCTCGCGTTGCTGTTCTGGCAACTGCTCGATCAATTGCGCGAAACTCAGAAAAATCAGCGCCAATACACCATCGACTACACCGCCGACCTCGCCGCCCAGGTCAGCCTGAACATGGCGCTGAATGCGCAAATCGCCCTCAATCTGCTACCGATCGTCGAACAACCGCAAACTGCCGACGAACAGCAGATGCTTCTGCGCAAATTGCAACGCTCACTGCCCGACCTGCGCAGCATGGCCCTGCTCTCGCCCTCCGGCCGGATCATCAGCGACAGCGCCACCGACAGTTCCGACGCCGATTACCTGACCGAACTGGTGCGCCGCAGCCGTGTCCAGGCGCATTACTTCAGCAATGCCGATGACGGCTCGGTGGTGCATCTGCTACTGCATCAGGCCAGCGGCAGCAGTCGCGGTTACTGGGCCTTGCGCCTGACGCCAACCTTCTTCGACTCGCTGACCAAACAGGACGCCACCGCCCTGCGCCCGTTATGGCTGGTGGAAAACCGCCTCAATCACCAGATCATCAGCCGCGACGCCGGGCTGCCCTCGGTCAAGGCTGGCGGGCTGACGCCCGACGATGTCGCCAACACCGTGCTGACCGTGCCGCTGAGCAGCAGCGACTGGCAATTGCGCGGGCTGTTCGACCGCCAGCGCGTACTGGAAGAGTTGCTGCCGGCGTTCATCGGCAAATGCCTGCTCGGCCTGGCGTTCTCGATGTTGCCGGTGATCGCGCTGCTGAACATGCGTCGGCGTCAGCGCCAGGTGCATGAAGGCCGGCGGCGTTATCAGGATATTTTCGAAGGCACCGGCGTGGCCTTGTGCGTGCTTGACCTGTCCGGCCTCAAGCAGATGTTCGACAAGGCGCAGATCCAGACCAGTGACCAGCTCAAGGCCTGGCTCGACCAACCGCAGCAGCGCCAGCAGTTGCTCGCGGAAATGCGCGTCACCGAAGTCAATCAGGTCGCCCTGCAACTGCTCGATGTGCACTCCTGCGACGATGCCTGGCAACTGCTGATCGATGGCCAGCGCCATCCGCAGTGCGCGATCGGTCAGCAGATCCTCGACGCCGTCCTGCAGCAGCAGAAACAGCTGGAACTGGAAATCAAACTGCCCAACAGCAACGGTCGCGACCAGCATCTGTGGATGGTTTTGCGCCTGCCGAGGGAGCAGCACGACTATAAAGCGGTGATCCTCAGCATCAACGACATCACCAGCCGCAAGCTGATCGAACTGTCGCTGCTGGAGCGTGAAGGTTTCTGGTCGGATGTGGTGCGCACCGTGCCCGATCATCTGTATGTGCAGGACGTGATCAGCCAGCGGATGATTTTCAGCAACCACCACCTCGGCCAGACCCTGGGCTACAACCGCACTGAACTGCATCAGATGGGCGAGTACTTCTGGGAAATCCTTCTGCATCCGGAAGACGCCGACTATTACCATCGCTCGCGGCAGTTGCAGCGTCACGCCGGTTACAGCCAATTGTTGCAATGCCAATTGCGCTTCCGCCATCGCGACGGCAAGTGGCGGCGCTTCGACATCCGTGAACAGGCGCTGGCGCGGGACAAGCACGACCAGGTCACGCGGATCATCGGCGTGGCCAAGGACATCACCGAACAGATCGAGGCCAGCGAATCGCTGCGTGACAGCGAGCAGCGTTACCGCATGCTCGCCGAAAGCATCAGCGACGTGATTTTCTCCACCGACAGCAAGCTCTCGCTGAACTACGTCAGCCCGTCGGTGCAGGCGGTGCTCGGTTACAACGCCGAATGGATTTTCCAGAACGGCTGGCAATCGATCATCGCCAATCCCGGGCAACTGAACGGCATTCATGTGCTGATGGACCGCGTCAGCAAGGCGCTGGACAAGCCCGAGCAACTGGCATTGCTGCGCAGTCAGGTGCAAACGCAGCTGTTCCTCTTCGATTGCCTGCGTGCCGATGGCCGCAAGATTCCGATCGAACTGCGCCTGGTGCTGGTGTGGGACGAACACGGCGCGTTCGAAGGCGTGCTCGGTGTCGGCCGCGATATCAGCCAGCAGCGCCGTGCCGAAAAAGATCTGCGCATGGCCGCCACGGTATTCGAGCACTCGACTTCGGCAATCCTGATCACCGACCCCGCTGGGTACATCGTCCAGGCCAACGAAGCGTTCAGTCGGGTCAGCGGCTACAGCGTCGGCGAAGTGCTCGACCAGTTGCCGAACATGCTCACCGTCGACGAGCAGCAGGACGCGCACTTGCGCTACGTGCTCAAGCAGTTGCACGAGCACAGCACCTGGGAAGGCGAAGTGTGGATGAAGCGCCGTAACGGCGAACATTACCCGGCGTGGGTCGGCATTACTGCCGTGCTCGACGATGAGGGCGATCTGGCCAGTTACGTGTGTTTCTTCAGCGACATCAGCGAGCGCAAGGCCAGCGAGCAGCGCATCCACCGCCTCGCCTATTACGACGCCCTCACCCACCTGCCGAACCGCACGCTGTTCCAGGATCGTCTGCACACCGCGCTGCAAGCGGCCGAACGGCAGAAGTCGTGGGTGGTGCTGATGTTCCTCGACCTCGACCGTTTCAAACCGATCAACGACTCTTTGGGCCACGCCGCCGGCGACCGCATGCTCAAGGACATGGCCACGCGCCTGCTGGCCTGCGTCGATGACGATGACACTGTGGCGCGCATGGGCGGCGACGAATTCACCCTGCTGCTGCAGCATCGCTCCAACCGCGAACTGGCGCTGAATCGGGCGATTCACGTGGCCGAGCAGATTCTCGCCAGCCTGGTGCGGCCGTTCGTGCTCGAGGGCCGCGAGTTCTTCGTCACCGCCAGTATCGGCATCGCCCTGAGTCCGCAGGACGGCAATGAACTCAGCCAGTTGATGAAAAACGCCGACACGGCGATGTACCACGCCAAGGAACGCGGCAAGAACAACTTCCAGTTCTATCAGGCCGACATGAACGCCAGTGCGCTGGAGCGTCTGGAACTGGAAAGCGATCTGCGCCATGCGCTGGAGCAGAACGAATTCGTCCTGTATTACCAGCCGCAGTTCAGTGGCGACGGCAAGCGCCTGACCGGCGCCGAAGCGCTGCTGCGCTGGCGCCATCCGCGTCGCGGGCTGGTGCCGCCGGGGGATTTCATTCCGGTGCTGGAAGAGCTTGGTCTGGTGGTGGACGTTGGCGACTGGGTCATCAGCGAGGCCTGTCGACAGCTGAAAACCTGGCACCAGCAACGGGTGCGGGTGCCGAAGGTGTCGGTGAACATTTCCGCACGGCAGTTCTCCGACGGCCAGTTGGGTACGCGAATCGCGACGATCCTGCGCGAAACCGGCCTGCCGCCGGCGTGTCTGGAGCTGGAACTGACCGAAAGCATCCTGATGCGCGAAGTCAGCGAGGCGATGCAGATTCTTGCCGGGCTGAAGAACCTCGGCCTGAGCATCGCGGTCGATGACTTCGGCACCGGTTATTCATCGCTGAACTACCTCAAGCAATTCCCGATCGACGTGCTGAAGATCGACCGCACCTTCGTCGACGGCCTGCCGTCCGGGGAACAGGACGCGCAGATCGCCCGGGCGATCATCGCCATGGCCCACAGCCTGAACCTGGCGGTAATCGCCGAGGGTGTGGAAACCCATGAGCAACTGGACTTCCTGCGCGAGCATGGCTGCGATGAGGTGCAGGGATATCTGTTCGGCCGGCCGATGCCGGCGGGACGGTTTGAAGCGCAGTTCTGTAACGACGCGCTCTTCATGTTCGACTGACCTGAGCCGCTTCGGGCGGCTCAGGTCAGTTGAACATGAAGAGGAGCTGCTAGAGGTTAGCTGCAAGCTGCAAGTGGAAGCCGAAGCGCTTTTGACTTGTAGCTTGTAGCTTGCAGCTTGAAGCCCGCTTATCCACAACCTGACTGTGTTTCATAGCCCTTCTAAAAGCGGTTGGGTTAGAATGCCCCCCTTTTCTGCCCCCGATCCTTGAGGACCGCCATGTTCAGCCGTGATTTGACTATTGCCAAGTACGACGCCGACCTTTTTGCCGCCATGGAGCAAGAAGCTCAGCGTCAGGAAGAACACATTGAGCTGATCGCTTCGGAAAACTACACCAGCCCAGCGGTGATGGAAGCTCAAGGCTCGGTCCTGACCAACAAGTACGCCGAAGGCTATCCGGGCAAGCGTTACTACGGTGGTTGCGAATACGTGGACGTGGTTGAACAACTGGCCATCGACCGCGCCAAGGAACTGTTCGGCGCCGATTACGCCAACGTTCAGCCGCACGCCGGTTCCCAGGCCAACGCCGCTGTTTACCTGGCTCTGCTGCAAGGTGGCGACACCATTCTGGGCATGAGCCTGGCCCATGGTGGTCACCTGACCCACGGCGCCAGCGTTTCCTCCTCGGGCAAGCTGTACAACGCCGTTCAATACGGTATCGATGCCAACGGCCTGATCGACTACGACGAAGTCGAGCGCCTGGCGGTCGAGCACAAGCCGAAAATGATCGTTGCCGGTTTCTCGGCCTACTCGCAGATTCTCGACTTCCCGCGCTTCCGCGAGATCGCTGACAAGGTCGGCGCTTACCTGTTCGTCGACATGGCTCACGTCGCCGGTCTGGTTGCCGCTGGTGTCTATCCGAACCCGGTGCCGTTCGCCGACGTCGTGACCACCACCACGCACAAGACCCTGCGCGGTCCACGTGGCGGTCTGATCCTGGCCAAAGCGAACGCCGAGATCGAGAAGAAGCTCAACTCCGCAGTATTCCCGGGCGCCCAGGGTGGCCCGCTGGAGCACGTGATCGCGGCCAAGGCGATCTGCTTCAAGGAAGCGCTGCAGCCTGAGTTCAAGGCTTACCAGCAACAAGTGGTGAAGAACGCCAAGGCTATGGCCGAAGTGTTCATCGCACGCGGTTTCGACGTGGTATCGGGCGGTACTGAAAACCACCTGTTCCTTCTGTCGCTGATCAAGCAGGACATCTCCGGTAAAGATGCCGACGCCGCTCTGGGCAAAGCGTTCATCACCGTGAACAAGAACTCCGTGCCTAACGATCCACGCTCGCCGTTCGTCACCTCCGGCCTGCGCTTCGGTACTCCGGCTGTGACCACTCGCGGTTTCAAAGAGGCTGAGTGCAAAGAGCTGGCCGGCTGGATCTGCGACATCCTGGCTGATCTGAACAACGAAGCGGTGATCGACGCCGTTCGCGAGAAAGTCAAAGCCATCTGCAAGAAACTGCCGGTGTACGGCGCTTGATGCCTCGTTAATCCGCAATAAAAAACCGGTCACGATGGCCGGTTTTTTATTGCCATAAATTCAATAAAAAAATACCACCCGAATAAAGCAGCAACCTGCTAATCCCGTCCGGCAGGATTGTTCATCTCTTTGTTCAAACCAAACTCTTGCAACACACATACAAACCGCCATAGATGAAAACCGCTTAGTCTGAAACCCGACTTGATAAATGGATTTCATCATGACGCGCAATATCGAAAAATCTTTCATCGCAACATTGAGAATGTTCGACCACAGGGTCGGCTTTCTTGAACAGCTGTACGGCAAACCGGCGATGGCTACCATCAGTCTGTTCAGCGGCGGTTTCTATACCGGACGCCCGCAAACACGGGATCAGTCTCACCTGCTCGGCATCCGGAGCAACGAGCAGAGCGGCCGGATAAAACCGTTGAAGCTGCATTTCGGTCATACCCCTGACGGCTACATCCTCACCGTGAAAAACCAGGGCAACTATTTCAATCAGGTAATCAGCAATCACTGGCTGGACACCGTCGAGGCCGTCAAGCCAGAGACTGACAACTTGAGCACGTTTATTCTTGTCGACCATAGCGGCACCGCTATTACGCTGGACAACTTAACGGGTGTACATACAGCTGTTTCTCTCAAACTGAAAAATCATGCCTATTTGGGCGGTATAAAAATCACAAGTCTGCCTTACGTCTATCTGGGCGAAACCGAAGAACGTTCAAAGATCACTTTCATCCTGAGCATCGTCGAAAGACATGTACCAGTCATCAAAACGTGACTCACGCCCCGCCCAGAAAAAAAGGCATAGCCGCCAATTTTTCTCAAATGCTCAAGACCGGGCCATCCAGACAACTGGTAAGACCGGTCATGCCAATTTTCTAATTTCCCCTTGCGATCCACGAAAACCTGCGCCTAGACTGCGCCTGCACTGGACATACCGGTAAGACCACAATAATTAAGTCCTGAATCCGCTGCGCCACGCGTACGGCAGCCAGGACACCGACCCAGGATTCCTCCCATGCTCAGATGGTGCTCGCGTTCAATCTTCCTTCAAGTGGTTCTCGGACTGATGCTCGGCATCGTCTGCGGGCTGACCCTTCCTGAATACTCCGCCCAGCTGAAACCGCTCGGCGATGGCTTCATCAAATTGATCAAGATGCTGATTGGCCTGATCGTGTTCTGTGTGGTGGTCAGCGGCATCAGCGGCGCGGGCGATCTGAAGAAGGTCGGACGCATCGGCCTGAAGTCGGTGATCTACTTTGAAGTGCTGACCACCATCGCTCTGGTGATCGGTCTGGTGTTCGCCTTCAGCACCGGCATTGGCAGCGGCGCGAACATTCATCTGGAGCAGCTCTCCAGCGCCGACATGGGCGACCTCGCCGAGCGCGGCCAGCACATGCACACCACCACGCAATTTCTGATGGACCTGATCCCGACCTCGGTGATCGGCGCCTTCGCTGACAACAATATTCTGCAAGTGCTGCTGTTCTCGGTGCTGTTCGGCAGTGCGCTGAATCTGGTTGGCGAAGCCGCTTCCGGGATTTCGCGATTGATCAACGAACTCAGCCACGTGATCTTCCGCATCATGGGCATGATCGTGCGTCTGGCGCCGATCGGCGTGTTCGGTGCCATCGCCTTCACCACCAGCAAATACGGTCTCGACTCGCTGCAGCACCTGGGCAGTCTGGTCGGTCTGTTCTACCTGACCTGCGTCGCCTTCGTCGCGCTGATCCTCGGTCTGGTGATGCGCGTTTCCGGTCTGCGCATGTGGCCGCTGCTCAAGTACCTGCGGGAAGAACTGCTGATCGTGATGGGCACCGCCTCTTCCGACGCCGTGCTGCCGCAGATCATGCGCAAGCTCGAACACCTCGGTATCGGCAGTTCGACGGTCGGTCTGGTGATCCCGACCGGGTACTCGTTCAACCTCGACGGTTTCTCGATCTACCTGACCCTGGCCATCGTGTTCATCGCCAACGCCACCGGCACACCGCTGGCGATGACCGACTTGCTGACGATTCTGCTGGTGTCGCTGATCACCTCCAAAGGCGCCCACGGCATTCCCGGTTCGGCGCTGGTGATTCTCGCCGCGACGCTGACGGCGATCCCGGCGATTCCCGTAGTCGGTCTGGTGCTGGTGTTGGCGGTGGACTGGTTCATGGGCATCGGCCGCGCGCTGACCAATCTGATCGGCAACTGCGTCGCCACCGTGGCCATCGCCCGCTGGGAAAAAGACATCGATGTACAGCGCGCGAACAAGGTGCTCAACGGTGAGCAGGGCTATAACTTTCAACCGCGAAAAACCGTCGCTCAGGCGGCGGCCAAAGAATTCTGAATGAGTGCCGTGCCTGCCAATATGCAGGCACGGCGCAGGGAGCCAATACGTGATTACAACTTCAACCGTCGTCAATTCAGTGGTGGAAAAACTCCGCGCCGCGTTGGCCCGTGGCCAATGGCGCTCCGGCGACATGCTGCCGGGCCAGCGCGAACTGGCCGAACAGCTGGGCATCAGCCGGCCCAGCCTGCGCGAAGCGGTGATCGTCCTCGAAACCCTCGGCCTGGTGCGCTCGATGCCGGGCAAAGGCGTAGTCGTGCTCGACGCACAAGTCAGCGACAGCCAGAGCCACGACAGCGCAGTCGCCGGCGCCAGTCTCGAAGACGTGCTGCAACTGCGCTACACCCTTGAGCCGTTCATCGTCGGGCTGGTCGCGCAATCGATCAGCAGCAAGGAAGTCGGCCAATTGCGCCTGACCCTGATGGACATGCGCGAAGCCCTCGAGGCCGGTGACAGTGAGGCCGGAGTCAGTGCCTACATCGCTTTCCACGAAGAACTGTTCACGCTGACCTCGAACCCGATTTTCCAGAGCGTGGTACAGCAGACCAGCAACGCCCTCAAGCAAAGCGCCGAGGTATTGCGCAATTCCCCGGAACATCTGGCCGAACGCCTGGAAGAAAACGAAGCGGTAGTCCGCGCGATCCGCAGCAAGAACAGCGCTCAGGCCAGCGCCGAAATGCGTCGGCACATTCTGCGCGAAGGCCAGCGCATGGGCGTTGAGCTGAATATTCCGGACGACAACTTGCCCACCTGATTTGCCAGGAGAACGGCCATGAACAGTTTTGCTTCAGCCTCGCATGCCAATTCGACCGCCCTGCCCGTCTCTCGGCTCGGCACGCCGACGGAAGATCTGTATCCGCGACTGTTCGACGCGATTCTCGAGCAGCGTATCGATGAAGACAGCCGGTTCACCGAGGACAGTCTGCAAGCGATGTTCGGCGCCGGCCGCGCCGATGTACGACGGGTGCTGACGCAGTTGTCCCATGAGCAGATCGTGGTGTTGCGCGCCAATCATCGACCACGAGTGGCCGCGCCTGATCGGGAACTAATCCGGCAGACCTTGCATGCGCGACGGCTGGCTGAAAACACCTTGGTGCGGTTGGCGTGTCAGCGTCCGCAGCCAGACGATCTGAAATGCTTGCGCACGTTGCTAGAGCGCGAGAAGCGCGCCGTCGAGCAGGCTCGGCGCGGGGCGGCGATTCGGTTGTCGGGGGAGTTTCATCTGCAATTGGCACGGATGGCGGGAAATCTGCCGCTGGCGCATTTTCTGCGCAGTCTGGTGCCGCTGACGTCGCTGGCAATTGCGCGGAGTCATTTTTCGACGCAAAGCTGTTGCGCATGGCAGGAGCATTTGGCGTTGGTTGAGGTTGTGGAGCGAGGTGATGTTTCCAAAGCCGGCATGTTGATGGATCGGCATCTGGATCATCTTGAGCAGAAACTGCTCGGTCCAGACCTTGAGCATTGTGCTGTCGGTTAGACCGCCTTCGCGAGCAGGCTCGCTCCCACAGTGGATTGCATTCCTCCTGACAGAATGCGTTCTACTGTGGGAGCGAGCCTGCTCGCGAAGAGGCCTTTTGAGCTGTTGAAATTATCAGGCTTGTTGCGCTGCAACCCTGGCAAACCCCGCCCGAATTTTCTCTTCCGGCAAATCATCGGCAATAAACACGATCACACTCTCGCGCGTCTCGCCCTCGGCCCATTCGGTGTCCCAGTCGAAACCATAGAGTTTCAGCACACCCTGAAACACCAACCGCCGATCTTCGCCGGCAATGTTCAGCACGCCTTTGTAGCGCAGCAACTGCTTGCCGTGCTCTTCCAGCAGTTCGTTCATGAACTCGCTGAGTTGATCGATATCCAGCGCCTGATCGGTGCGCAACACCAGGCTGGAGATGCGATCGATCGACGGCGCCTTGCTCACCGGACGCAGGCTCAGACCGCCGCCCAGGTCAGCATTGAGGTTGAAGCCGCGTACATCCAGCAATTCAGCCAGATCGATATTGCCATGCTCGACCACGCGGATCGGCGCGCGGCGGTTGATTCGCGTAAGGCGCTCGCTCAGCGCAGTGAACGTCGGTTCATCGACCAGATCGGTCTTGCTCACCAGCAAGCGATCGGCGAAACCGATCTGCGCCTGGGCAATGGTCTGGGTCAGGTGCACGTCGGCGTGAGCGGCGTCGACCAGGGTGATGATGCCGTCGAGCAGATAACGCTCGCGCAGCTCTTCATCGATGAAAAAGGTTTGCGCCACCGGCGCCGGATCCGCGAGACCGGTGCACTCGATTACCAGACGGTCAAAGGCGATCTCGCCGCTGTCCAGACGTTCGAGCAGCAGGTACAGCGCCTTGGTCAGATCGGTATGAATGGTGCAGCAGACGCAGCCGTTGGCCAGGGTCATGACTTGCACCGGCTCGTCACCCAGCAACTGAGTGTCGATGCCGGCGTCGCTGAATTCGTTTTCGATCACGGCGATTTTCAGGCCGTGCTCGGCTTTCAATAAATGACGCAGCAAGGTGGTCTTGCCGGCGCCGAGGAAACCGCTGAGGACCGTTACCGGAATGGGAGATGACAAACGCTTTCTCCTTCAAAAATAAATGAACAACACAAAAACAAATGTGGGAGCGAGCTTGCTCGCGAAGGGGTCGTGTCAGCCGACATCAATGCCCGATGACACACCGCATTCGCGAGCAGGCTCGCTCCCACAGGGGATTACCTCAACCGCAGGCTGTCAGCTCAACAGCACTTCGGCCCACCCTTGCCACCGTAACGAGCCTCCTGACGTTCGCGAAAGAACATCTCGTAGCTCATCACCGGTTTGTCCGGGTGTTTGGTTTGCATATGCTCGACGTAGGTGTCGTAGTCGGGCATGCCGACCATCAGGCGCGCGGCCTGACCGAGGTATTTACCGAGGCGACTCAGGTCATTGAACATGCTGCAATCCTCTGGTTACGCATCCGGCAGGGCCTGGAATGGCGATTCTTTATCCGTACGCTCTTTTTTGCCCCAGGCGGCGATGCCGACCTTGAGCGCATAGAACAGGATGCTGAAGACCACGAACAGGAACAGCGCGGTGAGTGTGGCGTTGGTGTAGGCGTTGAAGATCACATGCTGCATCTGCTCGACGCTTTTCGCCGGTGCCAGCACCTGACCGTTGGCCAGCGCATCGCTGTACTTCTTGGCCAGGGACAGGAAGCCGATCGCCGGGTTGGCGTCGAACAGCTTGATGAAACCAGCAGTGGTAGTGCAGATCAACAGCCAGGTAGCCGGCAACAGGGTGACCCAGATGTAGCGCTGGCGCTTCATCTTGATCAGGACCACGGTGCCGAGCATCAGCGCGATACCGGCGAGCATCTGGTTGGAGATACCGAACAGCGGCCACAGAGTGTTGATGCCGCCCAGTGGATCGATCACGCCTTGATAGAGCAACCAGCCCCACATCGCCACACAACCGGCGGTAGCGATCAGGTTGGCGCCCCACGATTCGGTGCGTTTGAGCGCCGGTACGAAGGAGCCGAGCAGGTCCTGCAGCATGAAGCGTCCGGCACGGGTGCCGGCGTCCACAGCGGTGAGGATGAACAGCGCTTCGAACAGGATCGCGAAGTGGTACCAGAACGCCATGGTGTTTTCACCCGGCAGGACACTGTGCAGGATCTGTGCGATACCGACCGCCAGGGTCGGCGCACCACCGGCGCGAGCCAGAATGGTGGTTTCGCCGATGTCATGGGCAACCGCTTGCAGCGCTTCCGGCGTAATCGCAAAGCCCCAACTGGTGACAACCTGCGCCACCGAAGCGACGTCACTGCCGACAACTGCGGCCGGGCTGTTCATGGCGAAGTACACGCCTGGCTCGATCACCGAAGCGGCAACCATGGCCATGATCGCCACGAACGATTCCATCAGCATGCCGCCGTAACCGATGTAGCGGGCGTTGGTTTCGTTATCCAAAAGCTTCGGCGTCGTGCCCGACGAGATCAGTGCGTGGAAACCCGATACCGCGCCGCAGGCGATGGTGATGAACAGGAACGGGAACAGACCGCCCTTCCACACCGGCCCGGTGCCGTCGACGAACTGGGTCAACGCCGGCATTTTCAGCTCGGGCATGGTGATCAGGATGCCGATCGCCAGGGCGACGATGGTGCCGATCTTGAGGAAGGTCGACAGATAGTCACGTGGCGCCAGAATCAGCCAGACCGGCAGCGACGCGGCGACAAAACCGTAACCGACCAGCATCCAGGTAATCTGCACACCGGTGAAGGTAAAGGCTTTGGCCCATACCGGATCGGCAGCGATCTGCCCGCCCAGCCAGATCGAGCCGAGCAGCAGCAACACACCGACCACGGAGATTTCGCCGATGCGGCCCGGGCGGATGTAGCGCATGTAGATGCCCATGAACATCGCGATCGGGATGGTCGCCATCACGGTGAAGATGCCCCACGGGCTCTCGGCGAGGGCCTTGACCACGATCAGCGCCAGCACCGCGAGGATGATGATCATGATCAGGAAGCAGCCGAACAGTGCAATGGTTCCGGGAATCCGGCCCATCTCTTCACGCACCATGTCGCCCAGGGAACGGCCGTTGCGTCGGGTCGACATGAACAGGACCATGAAGTCCTGCACCGCGCCCGCCAGCACCACACCGGCTATCAGCCAGAGTGTGCCGGGCAGATACCCCATCTGCGCCGCCAGCACCGGACCGACCAGTGGCCCCGCGCCAGCGATGGCCGCGAAGTGGTGACCGAAAAGAATGTGTTTGTTGGTCGGCACATAGTCCAGACCATCGTTGTTGAGCACGGCGGGGGTGGCCCGACGCGGATCCAGTTGCATCACGTTGTTGGCGATGAACAGACTGTAGTAACGGTACGCAACCAGATAAATGGCCACGGCAGCGACCACAATCCACAAGGCGTTGATCGCCTCGCCGCGGCGCAATGCCACTACGCCAAGGGCGCACGCTCCTACGATTGCCAGCACGAGCCAGGGTAAGTGGCGCAGCAGGCTATTATTATTTTTCATTTTATTATTCCAGCCAGGGTGGACAAGAAAGACAGCCACCCCGAGTTTAGCGCTTACGGCGCCAAAGGCCATACCCCGACATAGGTCTAGACGCTTGAGCGATTGGCTGGCGCCCGCATTCGCGGTCTATAGTCAGCGAACCTTCATGAGGATTGCGCCATGAGCGAGCACCCCGCCAATCGACGTCGTTTCAAACGTATTGCGTTCGATGCCAGAACCGAGCTGAAACAGGGCGAGTACATCTGGCCGGTCAAGTTGATCGACCTGTCGCTCAAGGGCCTGCTGATCGAGCGACCGGAGCCGTGGCTCGGGGATAAAGAGCAGGACTTCTTCGTCGACATTCATCTGAGCGAAGACGTCGATATCGAAATGGACGTGCATCTGGCCCACGAGGAAAACGGCCACTTGGGGTTCATCTGCCGCCACATCAGCCTGGAATCGATCCAGCGCCTGCGCCGCTTGATCGAACTGAATCTGGCGGATGAGGCCGAGCTGGAGCGCGAACTGGGTGCCCTGATCGAAATCTAGGCCCCCCAATCCCGATTCGGAATGCCCTGTGGTGAGGGGGATCTATGTGGTGAGGGGATTTATGGGGTGAGAGGATTTATGTGGCGAGGGGATTTATGGGGTGAGAGGATTTATGTGGCGAGGGGATTTATGGGGTGAGAGGATTTATGTGGCGAGGGGATTTATGTGGCGAGGGGATTTATCCCCGTTGGGCTGCGCAGCAGACCCGTTTTTTCAGGGCCGCTACGCGCCCCAACGGGGATAAATCCCCTCACCACAGAGGTCCGGCGTTCACTCAAACAGTGCGTCAAGGGCCTGTTCAAGGCGGCTCACGGCGATGATCTGCAAGCCAGGAGGCGATTCCTTCGGAGCGTTACCCTTCGGCACGATCGCGCGTTTGAAGCCATGCTTGGCCGCTTCCTTCAACCGCTCCTGCCCGCTCGGCACCGGGCGTACCTCGCCGGACAGGCCGACTTCGCCGAACACCAGCAGATCATGCGGCAGCGGCCGGTTGCGCAAACTCGACATCACCGCCGCCATCAACGCCAGATCCGACGCCGTCTCCAGCACCTTCACGCCTCCTACCACGTTGAGGAACACGTCCTGATCGTGGGTCGGGATCCCGCCATGGCGGTGCAACACCGCGAGCAACATCGCCAATCGGTTCTGATCCAGCCCCAGCGTCACCCGACGCGGGTTGGCCAGATGGCTGTCATCGACCAGCGCCTGCACTTCCACCAACATCGGCCGGGTGCCTTCCCACGTCGCCATGACCACACTGCCCGGGACTTCTTCCTGAGCACGGGTAAGAAAAATCGCCGACGGGTTGGAGACTTCTTTCAGGCCCTTGTCGGTCATGCCGAACACGCCCAACTCATTGACCGCGCCGAAACGGTTTTTCACCGCCCGCAGCAGACGCAGACGACCATCGGATTCACCTTCGAAATACAGCACCGTGTCGACCATGTGTTCCAGAACACGTGGACCGGCCAGCGCACCTTCTTTAGTGACGTGGCCGACGAGGAAGATCGCCGTGCCGCTCTGTTTGGCGTAACGCACCAGCAACGCCGCGCTCTCGCGCACCTGGGATACGCCGCCCGGCGCCGATTGCAGTTGTTCGGTGAAGATGGTCTGGATCGAGTCGATCACCATCACCTTGGGCTTTTCCTGGCGGGCGGTGGCGATGATGGTTTCGATGCAGGTTTCGGTCATCACCCGCAGTTGATCCTGCGGCAGGCCGAGACGGCGAGCGCGCATCGCCACCTGCTGCTGGGATTCTTCGCCGGTGACGTACAGCGCCGGCATGCTTTTGGCCAGATTGCACAGGGTCTGGAGCAGGATTGTCGACTTGCCGATCCCCGGATCACCGCCGATCAGCACCACCGAGCCATCGACCAGACCACCGCCGAGCACGCGGTCGAGCTCACCGGACGCGGTGGAAAAACGTGGAATCTCTTCGATGCTGACTTCGGCGAGCGTCTTGATCTGTGCCTGTTGGCCAGCCCAACCGGTGCGCCCGGTGGGTGCCGTGGCGCCGCCGCTTTCGATCATGGTTTCGGTCAGGGTGTTCCAGGCACCGCACTCGCCGCACTGCCCGGCCCACTTGGGAAAGGTTGCGCCGCACTCGGTGCAGCCGTACATGCGCTTGGCCTTGGCCATCAGAACCCCCGAAACAAAAGACGCGATGATAACGCAGCCATCGCCGATCAGCGCGGCGCAGCGGTACGGATTTCGCCGCTGGCCAGACGCGCGGCACTGTTGCCCAGCGGATCCTCGGCATTGAGGTCGGCGCCCTTGGCTTTCAACGCATCAAGCAATTCCAGACGCTTGAACAGCCCGGCGTACATCGCCGCAGTCTGCCCGGCGCCGTTACGTTGGTCGGGGCTGCAATCGGTGGCCATCAGGCGCCGGACGATCTGCAACTCGCCTTTGAATATCGCGCCCATCAGCGCCGTGTTGCCGCGTTGATCCTGAGCACAGGCGTCCGCGCCCGCTGCCAACAGTCGCTCAACCGCCGGCGCCTGACCGTGGTAGGCGGCCAGAATCAGCGCGGTGTAACCCTTGCTGTCGCGGGTATCGAGGGAATAGCCGGACTCGATAAAGGTCTCGAGCATCGGCACGTCACCACGGCGGGCGGCGTCGAAGTAGTAATCCTGCAACTGCGCCTTGATTGCCTCGGGGCTTTGCTCGACCGGTGCCGCCCACGCGGTGAACGACAGGCACCCGGCCAGGCATAAAAGAAAAATACGCATCGGGCTCTCCTTGAGCGCACGCGAGGCGGGACAGCCCTCGCGTGCGCCGCATCGCTATCAGTCGGTCAGTTTGGCCGCCAGTGCTTTCACACGGCTGAGGTCGCCCTTGGCCACTTCGGTCACACCGCTGCCGTACTCGGGGTCAGCCTTGTACAGGAAGGACAGGATGATGTGCTTGCTCTCGTCATCGGTGGTGGCCAGCGAGCCGCCGAAGCTGTCGATCAGGTCGCGACGTTCCTGCTTGCTGTACGAGCGATACAGATCACCGGCCTGCTTGAAGTTCTGCTCACGCTGGATCTTCGCCTGCTGCGTGCTGCCCGCCAGCGCCGACTGGCTGTAACGCGCCGCTGGCGTTTCTTCACGCGGTTGCAGGCGGCTTGGCTGGTAGTTGACGCCGGACTGGCTGGCGCCAAAATTCATCGCGCCATCCTGATTGCCATTGTTCACTGCGGTTTTCGGTGCGTTGATCGGCAATTGCAAAGCGTTGGCACCGAGGCGATACATCTGCGTATCGGCGTAAGAGAACACTCGGCCCTGCAACAAACGATCTTCCGAAGGCTCGATACCCGGAACTACGTTGGCCGGTGCCATGGCAACTTGTTCAGTTTCCTGGAAGACATTGGCCGGATTACGGTTCAAGACCATTTGTCCAACTTTGCGCTCGGCAATACCGGGCCAGATCTTGGTTGCATCCAATGGATCGAAATCAAACTTGGACAAATCCTGCGGCTTGAGAACTTGCACGTACAAGTCCCACTTCGGAAAGTTGCCCTTGTTGATATTACTCACCAAGTCGTTGGTCATATGACTGTAATCCTGACCTTGAACTTCACTGACTTGTTTTGGCGTGAGGTTCTTGATGCCTTGAAGACTCTTCCAGTGAAACTTCACATAGTGAATTTCATTCTTGGCATTGATCAGCTTATAGGCATGAACACCATTGCCATCCATCTCCCGATAACTGGCCGGAGTGCCGTAGTTGGAATACAACTCGGTCAGTGTGCGGGTGGCTTCCGGTACATGGGAGAAGAAATCGAACCGGCGCGAATCGTCATCGAGGTTGGTGCGTGGATCGGGCTTGAAGGCGTGGACCATGTCCGGGAATTTGATCGCATCGCGGATGAAGAAGGTCGGGAAGTTGTTGCCGACCAGATCCCAATTGCCGTCAGCGGTGTAGAACTTGGTGGCGAAACCACGCGGGTCGCGCAGGGTTTCCGGGGAATGGTTGCCATGCACCACCGCCGAGAACCGCACGAACACCGGCGTGCTCTGGCCTGCGGCGAACACCTTGGCCTTGCTCAGGTCGCTGAGGTCATCGGTCACGGTGAAGGTGCCATGAGCGCCGGTGCCGCGTGCATGTACCACGCGCTCGGGAATACGTTCACGATCGAAGCGTTGCAGCTTCTGGATCAGTTGCACATCTTGTAGCAGCACCGGGCCGGTGGCGCCGGCGGTTTGCGAGTTCTGATTGTCACCGACAGCAGCGCCGTTATCGCGGGTCAGCGGAGCGGCGTTGACCGAGAAGGTCAGCAGGCTGGCGGTGAGAACGCCGAGAGTGCGGCGATGGGGAAAAGCCCCCAGTCCAAGAGCGGAAGTCATATCAGGTTCCTCTGGTTTTATTGAGCGCATCCAGGTGCGCCACAGCAAGGCTAGAGGCCCGTGCCGAGGAACATAAATAGAAAGAACGTAACGCCATGATTGAAGACATTGGCTTTCCCGTCAGCGGGTTAGCGCGTATCCCGCGCGCGATTGCTGGCATTTTGCAAACTAAACGTCAATTGATGTGTCGATAAAAACGGGCATTGTAAGAAGGTGTTTCGCGCAGGAGGCGTTTCGCTGATTTACACTGCCTACACCAAACTCATCTGTAACAAGGAAATAACTATGGGCGTGCTTAGCGAGTTCAAGGCCTTCGCGGTCAAAGGCAATGTGGTCGACATGGCCGTCGGTATCATCATCGGCGCGGCGTTCGGCAAGATCGTTTCGTCGTTTGTCGGCGACGTGATCATGCCGCCGATTGGCCTGTTGATCGGTGGGGTGGACTTCAGTGATCTGGCTGTCACGCTCAAAGCCGCCCAGGGCGATGCGCCCGCCGTGGTGCTGGCTTACGGCAAATTCCTGCAGACGGTGCTGGATTTCGTGATTGTCGCGTTTGCGATCTTCATGGGCGTCAAAGCCATCAACCGCCTCAAGCGCGAAGAAGCCGTAGCCCCGACCGCGCCGCCGATCCCGAGCAAGGAAGAGCAACTGCTGGGCGAAATCCGCGACCTGCTCAAGGCGCAGAACGAGCGGCCCTGAGGCATTCGCTACACATCAAAACGGCACCCGCGGGTGCCGTTTTCGTTACCAGTAATTCTCCACCGCAACCTGCCCCGGCTTGCGCGTCAGGCTCAGGCGCATGTCGCGCTGTTTCAGCAAGGCGCGTGTGTCGTCGATCATCTGCGGATTGCCACACAGCATCACTCGCGAATGCTCTGGCGAGAGTTCAACCCCTGCCGCTCGCTCCAGTTCGCCGTTTTCGATCAACGTGGTAATCCGGCCCTGCAACGCGCCTGGATGCGCTTCGCGGGTCACAGTGGGGATGAATTGCAGCTTGTGGGCGTATTCGCTCAGATAGCCACGTTGCGCCAACCCGCCGATCAACTCCTGATAAGCCAGTTCCCGCGCCTCCCGCACGCTGTAAACCAGAATGATTCGCTCGAATTTCTCCCAGACCTCGAAGTCCTGCAGGATCGACAGAAACGGCGCCACCCCGGTGCCGGTCGACAATAACCACAGGTCTCGGCCGTTGACAAAACGATCCAGCGTCAAATAGCCGAACGCCTGGCGCTCGACCATCAGGCTATCGCCGACCTGTAGCCGGCTCAGCTCACTGGTGAATTCGCCGCCCGGCACGACGATGGAAAAGAACTCGAGAAACTCATCGAACGGCGACGACACCATCGAATAGGCGCGCCAGACCGTGCTGCCATCGGCCTTGGTCACGCCCAGCCGGGCGAACTGGCCGGCACGAAAGCGAAAGCCGGGATCACGGCTGGTGCGCAGCGTGAACAGGTTCGGCGTCAACGGTTGCACATCGAGCAAGGTCTGGGTGGTGTACTTCTCGGCACTGGCAGTCATGAGGCACTCCTTGAAACGATTGCCCACAGTGTCCCGCAAAATCGCGCTGCCAAACACTCGTGATTGGTAATGGTATTGACGGGATCAGCGCTAGACATTCGATTTGTTGGCAATGCTGGATCTAGAGCAATAACTTTAAGATGCCAATTAAAATATAACAGCCTGTATTGCTAAGAACACTTTATAAAAAACATCAAAGTTTCAATCTCGAAAAAATGTAAGGCGTTTCGCAGGAAAGATCCTACACTTCGATTCGTGCCGGATTTTTTGGATCCATTTGGCGCCCCTATATCAGGATGGAGGCAAAGTTCATGGAAACGTGGAAGGAATCACAATTGAAACAACTGACATTTGCCAAAGGCATTGAGGTGGCATACCCGATACTGCTGAGATTTGCCGAGAATCTGGGCTTTAACTATTGTGCGATAGCGGTCACCTCCCCCCATCGGGATGTCCATTTGAATGCCTTGCAAATCAATAACTATCCGAAAGAATGGAACATCCAGTACAACAAAGAGAACTTCCGCAATATTGATCCGGTAATAGCGCATTGCAATCATTCGGTATTGCCGATCGTCTGGGAAGAAAGAGTGTTCACCGATGCGCCAGAATTGTGGCAGGCGTTGAAGAAAAATGGACTGCAGCATGGCTGGTCGCAGGCCTTTCATGACGACACCAGCGGTTTGTGCAGCATCATCAGCCTGGCGCGCACCCACTGCCCGATCAGCCCGCTCGAACTGTATGAACATTACGGTTATCTGTTTTTTGCCAACCGACACTTCAGTGACCTGTACGCCCGCACCGTTCCCACACCAGCCAAACCCAGCAAGCCGAGGCTATCGTCCCGGGAGCTGGAGATCATGAAATTGTCCGCCATGGGCAAAACCGCTCACGATATTTCGAGAATCCTCAGCCTGAGCGAACGCACCGTTAACTATCATGTGCAAAACGTCATCGAAAAATTCAACGTCTGCAACAAGATTTCCGCAGTGATCGCCGCCGCTCGTGCCGGCATCATCTGACAGCTGAGCGTTATCGCACGGTAATCCTGCGAGTATTTAGGCGCAAAAAAACGTACCATTCAGGCCTTTCCAAGTGATGACGCAACCTGCTTGCATCGCAGTCCACTTGGTCGGATCCCGTCGCACCATCTGCCGGCAACGGGATATCTGCCGAATATCCTGAGTCCCCGCCCCATGCCCTTGCTCGAAACGCCTTTCGCCCAGCTCGACCTGATCCGCCAGCCTGAACAGCAGAATGAACCGCTGCAAGCCTTCGATGCGGCGGACGAATACCTGCTCAATCATCTCGCCAGCGAACAACCTGCGAGCAGCACCCGCGTGCTGGTGCTCAATGACAGCTTTGGCGCCTTGGCGATCAGTCTGTTGGACAAGGTCGAGGTAAGCAGCAGCGGCGACTCGTTCCTGGGTTTCGTCGGGCTGGAAAAGAATTTGCTGCGCAATGGTCAGGCGTTCGACGCGATTCGTCCGATTCCGGCCAGTGAGCCCTTGGTCGGGCCGTTTGATCGGGTGCTGATCCGCGTTCCCAAGACGCTGGCGCTGTTGGAAGAACAGCTGATCCGCCTGCAAGGACAACTCGCTCCCGGCGCGCAAGTGATCGCCGCCGCCATGGTCAAGCATCTGCCGCGCGCTGCCGGCGACTTGCTGGAGCGCTACATTGGCCCGGTGCAGGCGTCGCTGGCCGTGAAGAAAGCCCGACTGCTGATCGCCACGCCTGAAAGCAAAGCGCCCGCCACATCGCCCTACCCCACTCGCTATCGCCTCGACGAACCGGCGATCGAATTGCTTAACCACGCCAATGTGTTCTGCCGCGAAGGCCTCGACATCGGCACTCGCGCGTTTCTGCCGCATCTACCGAAAAACCTTGGCCACGCGCGAGTCGCCGACCTCGGTTGCGGCAACGGTGTTCTGGCAATCGCCAGCGCCTTGCAGAACCCGGATGCACATTACACGCTGGTCGACGAATCGTTCATGGCGGTGCAATCGGCTGCCGAGAACTGGCGCGCGGCATTGGCCGATCGCGAAGTCAGCGTGCGCGCTGGCGATGGTCTGGCCGGGCAGGCGCCGCAGTCGCTGGACGTGGTGCTGTGCAACCCACCGTTCCATCAGCAGCAGGTGGTTGGCGATTTCCTCGCCTGGCGCATGTTCCAACAGGCGCGCGAGGCACTGGTGGTCGGCGGTGCGCTGTACATTGTCGGCAACCGGCATCTGGGCTATCACAGCAAACTGGCGCGCCTGTTTCGTGGTGTCGAGCAAGTGGCGGCGACGCCGAAATTCGTCATCCTCAAGGCGCGCAAATAAAACTGCGGCGTAAAAAAACCCTCCGTGAGGAGGGTTGCAAATCCATACCCGAAGGCGCCGGGACGGGATGTTTCAGTGGGTGGTCAAACCTGCGGCATTCATGAACATGCGCATCAGGCTGGCGGCGATGAACAACACGCCGACACTGCCAACCCAGATCAGGGCCAACCAGCCGAGCCGCTGCCACAGTGGCTTTTTTTCGGCTTCTTCAATGTCGTGCAGGGAATGTTTGCCGGTCATTGCATCGATCTCCGTTAAGCCAAGGCGTCACTGCGGACGCCTTCGCGAGCAGGCTCGCTCCCACAGGGCAAGCCCAGCATGGGATTAGTGGTAACCGTCTTCGTGGGTGACCTTGCCGCGGAACACGTAGTAGCTCCAGAAGGTATACCCCAGGATGAACGGAATGATGAACAACGTGCCGACCAGCATGAAGCCCTGACTTTGCGGCGGCGCGGCGGCGTCCCAGATCGATATCGACGGCGGCACGATGTTCGGCCACAGGCTGATGCCCAGACCGCTGTAGCCGAGGAAAATCAGCACCAGCGTCAGCAGGAACGGCGTGTAGTTGGCATTACGTGCCACCGCGCGAATCAGGCCGTACAAGGTGACGAGCACCAGAATCGGCACCGGCATGAACCAGAACAGATTCGGCATGCTGAACCAGCGCGAGGCGATTTCCGGATGTGACAGAGGCGTCCACAGGCTGACGATGCCGATGACTGCCAGCAGCACGAATGCCAGCGGTCGCGCCAGATCATGCATCTGCTCCTGCAACTTGCCTTCGGTTTTCATGATCAGCCAAGTACAGCCGAGCAAGGCATAGGCCACCACCAGCGCCGCGCCGCAGAACAGCGTAAACGGCGTCAGCCAGTCCAGTGAACCACCGGCGAACTGGCGATTGACCACCGGCAGACCATCGATGAACGCTCCCAGCGCCACGCCCTGAAAGAACGTTGCCGCGATCGAACCACCGATGAATGCCTTGTCCCACAGATGACGTTTTTCATCCTTGGCCTTGAAGCGGAATTCGAAAGCCACGCCGCGGAAAATCAGGCCCATGAGCATGAAGATCAGCGGCAGGTACAGCGCCGACAACACCACCGAATAGGCCAGCGGGAAAGCGCCGAACAACGCCGCGCCACCCAGCACCAGCCAGGTTTCGTTGCCGTCCCAGACCGGGGCGACGGTGTTCATCATCACGTCGCGATCGGTCTTGCCGGGTACGAACGGGAAGAGAATGCCGATGCCCAGGTCGAAGCCGTCCATGACCACGTACATCATGATGCCGAAGATGATGATCACGGCCCAGATCAGCGGAAGATCAATACCCATGAGTCAAATCTCCTTGGTCAAGCGAGTGTTGTCTTCGTGCTCGCCCTCGGCCGGATCGTCGGCTGCGGACAACGGACGCGCCGGGGTGCGTTTCTTGCCTGGACCACCGTCCGGCGTTGCGCTGCCTTCGCTGATCTTCGGCCCTTTGCGCACCAGGCGCATCATGTAGCCGAGACCGGCGCCGAACAGGGCGAAATAGACCACGACGAACATGATCAGGGTGATGCTCATCTGCATGAAGCTGTGGTTCGACGAAGCATCGGCAGTGCGCATCAAACCGTAGACCACCCATGGCTGACGGCCGATTTCCGTGGTGAACCAGCCGGCGAGAATCGCGATCAGACCGGACGGCCCCATCCACAACGCCAGATGCAGGAACGGCCGCGAGGTATACAGCGAGTCACGTTTGCGCAGCCACAGGCTCCACAACCCGGTGAAGATCATCAGGAAACCGAGGCCGACCATGATCCGGAACGACCAGAACACGATGGTCGAATTCGGCCGGTCTTCAGGTGGAAATTCCTTCAGCGCCGGCACTTGTTTATCCAGCGAGTGGGTGAGGATCAGGCTGCCGAGGTATGGAATCTCTACGGCGAACTTGGTGCGTTCCTCTTTCATGTCCGGCCAGCCGAACAGGATCAGCGGCGTCGCCTCGTCGCCATGGTTTTCCCAGTGGCCTTCGATCGCCGCGATTTTTGCCGGCTGGTGCTTGAGCGTATTGAGGCCGTGGAAGTCGCCGATCACAGCCTGTATCGGCGCGACGATCAACGCCATCCACATGGCCATCGACAGCATGGTGCGGATCGCCGGGTTGTCTCTGCCGCGCAGCAGGTGCCAGGCCGCTGACGAACCGACGAAGAACGCCGTCGCGACGAACGCCGCCGTGGCCATGTGCATCAGCCGGTAAGGGAATGACGGGTTGAAGATGATTGCCAGCCAGTCGGTGGGGATCACCTGACCGTTGACGATTTCAAAGCCTTGCGGGGTCTGCATCCAACTGTTGGAGGCGAGAATCCAGAAGGTCGAAATCAGCGTGCCGATCGCCACCATCACCGTCGAGAAGAAGTGCAGGCCGCGCCCGACCTTGTTCCAGCCAAACAGCATCACGCCAAGGAAACCGGCCTCAAGGAAGAACGCCGTAAGTACTTCATAGGTCAGCAACGGCCCGGTGACGGCGCCGGCGAAGTCGGAGAACCGACTCCAGTTGGTGCCGAACTGATAGGCCATGACCAGCCCGGAAACCACGCCCATGCCGAAGTTGACGGCAAAAATCTTCGACCAGAAATGGTAGAGATCGCGGTAGGTGTCGTTGCGGGTCTTCAGCCACAAACCTTCGAGCACTGCCAGGTAACTCGCCAGGCCGATGGTGATGGCCGGGAACAGAATGTGGAACGAGATGGTAAACGCGAACTGAATTCGGGCGAGATCGAGAGCCTCTAAACCGAACATATGGCTTCCTCTGTCAGGTAATACGGGTAGCTGGCCCGGAGGCCTGCACCACTGCCCCCACGGATATGGAGTGCGGCGAATTCGGATTCGTTCTTTTTTTGCAACCATCGCAACGCAGGGAGTCTGGCCAAATGGCCGCCAGATCAGTTCCGGTCGGGGTCTTGATCTGGATCAAGCAACGTTGAAAGAGTAGTCCCATTTTTGCCAATGAACTGCGTGGTGGTTTGCCGCGTGACAAGTTGCCTCACTCCCCTGTGGCGAGGGGATTTATCCCCGTCCGGCTGCGCAGCAGTCGTCGTTTCGAGATTTTGGGGCCGCTGCGCGACCCAACGGGGATAAAACCCCTCACCACAGGGCTGATTGTCAGCATGAAAGATCGATGTCTGGCTAACTGAATTGTTTCTCGTAGCAACTTCCTGTTACAGACTGGTGATAATCTCGCCGTTCACTCGTCCAAGACCTGCCTTCAGATGCCCACACAAGAGCCCCTGCTGTTACGTCACCATCGCCCGTTCATGGCTTTCTGGCTGGCGCGGATTTTCACCGCCAGCGGGTTCCAGATGCTCACCGTGGCAATTGGCTGGAACCTGTATCAACTGACCGGCAACGTGCTGGATCTGGGCCTGGTCGGGCTGGTCGAATTCGCCCCGCGGGTGCTGTTCATGCTGCACACCGGGCATGTCGCTGATCGCTACGATCGGCGCAAGGTCGCCGCGCTTTGCCAGTCGTTGCAGGCACTGATTGCCTTGGCGCTGGCCATCGGCAGCGCCACCGATCACGTCACCCGCGAGATGATTTTCATCCTCGCCTTTCTGCTCGGCGCCGCCCGTTCGTTCGAGATGCCGACGACTCAGGCGCTGCTGCCCAGCATCGTCCCCAGTGCGCTTTTCCCCCGGGCAGTTGCCGCCGCGCAATCGGCACAGCAGTCGGCCACTATCGTCGCCCCGGCCCTCGGCGGTTTGCTCTATGCATTCGGCAGCGTCTGGGTCTACGGCCCGACCGTGCTGCTGTACGTGATCGCCTGTTTGCTCATGCTCAACCTGCCGGCACGCCAGACGCCATTGAATAAAGGCAAAGCCACGCTGGACTCGCTGCTGGCGGGGATTCGCTTTATCCGCAGCCGCCCGGACATCCTCGGCGCGATCTCGCTGGACCTGTTCGCCGTGTTGCTCGGCGGCGCCACGGCGTTGCTGCCGGTGTTCGCCAAGGACATTCTCCTGACCGGCCCGTGGGGTCTTGGCCTGTTGCGCTCGGCGCCGGCGGTGGGTGCGTTGCTGATGTCGCTGTTTCTCGCGCGATTTGCCGTAGAACGCAATGTCGGCCGGGTGATGTTCACCGCCGTCGGCATCTTCGGCGTCGCCACTATTGCGTTTGGTTTGTCGACCTCGTTCTGGTTCTCCCTGGCGGTGCTGGTGGTGCTCGGCGCAGCGGACATGATCAGCATGGTTATCCGTGCCTCGTTCGTGCAACTGGAAACCCCCGACGAAATGCGCGGCCGGGTCAGCGCGGTGAATGGGCTGTTCATCGGCGCATCGAACCAGTTGGGCGAATTCGAATCCGGCCTCACTGCCCACTGGTTCGGCACCGTGCCGGCGGTGGTGATGGGCGGGATCGGCACCCTGGTGGTGACGGGGACGTGGATCAAACTGTTTCCGACGTTGGCGAATCGGGATCGGATGCATGTGCCGGTGGAAGAGAAGGTCTGAATCTTTCAGGCCATCAACTCCCCCGCCACCCTCGCCCGCAACGCCTTGCCGCCAAGCTGCTCAACCAGGGTCAAGGCAAACTCCAGTGCCGCGCCCGAGCCTTGGGCGGTGATGCAGTTGCCGTCGACCACCACCGGTTGATCAACAAACGTACAGCCGGATAACTGATGGCTGGCGCCGGGCAGGCAGGTCATGCGGCGCTGGCGCAGCACGCCTGATGCCTGGAGGGCGGTGGCTGGGGCTTCGCCGATGGCGGCGAACAGGCGGCCGGCGCTGGCCTGGTACTTGAGCAACTGCTGCAAAGGCTGATGCGCCGCCAGATGCTGCGAACCGACGACACCGCCCGGCAGGGCAATGAGGTCAAAAGTCTGTGCCAGTACATCGACCAGCATGCCGTCGGCTGTCAGCCGGGTGCCGCGCGCGCAGGTCAGCATGCGCCGGCCTTCGATGCTGGCGGCGACCACTTCGATGCCGGCGCGGCGCAGCACGTCGATCAGGGTCACGCTTTGCAAATCGTCGATGCCTTCGGCGAGGGCAATCAGGGCTCTGGAAGTCATGGGCGCTTTCCGCTGGGTAGTCAGTCAAGCGTAGTCAGCTTTGTCCCACCTTGTTCGCAGACAGCCGTTACTTGATGTAAAGCTGAGTCGAAAGCGTGTTGCGCGGAGCGTTGATCGAGGTGTTACTGAAGTTGAAGGTGCCTTGCTGTTTGCCGGCCAGATCGAAGGTATAAAGAGAACCGACGGTTTTGCTGCCAGGGGTGCATTCAGTGAGATTGCCATTATCGAAGGCGCACACCGGACCTCGGGTGCCGTTGACCTCGAAGCCATCCAAAGTCACGTGTGGCTGGTTCTGGCCATAGCCGACTTCCAGCACATAGACCTTGATATTCGGCCCGCTGTGATTGCATTGGGTTTGCGGCTGGTTATCGGCAATATCTTCCAGGCCGCAGGACGATGACTGCACTTTGATCACCTTCACCTCGGTCAACGGCGGCGCCGATGCCGCGAACGCCGGAGCTGTCAGCAGCAGTGCTGCAATCCATCCGAAAATCCTGATCCCGCCGTTGCGCATGCCTGCCCACTCCAAAAAATCAGCGCGCAGTATGGCGCAGTTGTCGGCTGCGCAAAACTTCGCCGACGATCGACACCAACATCCGCCAAATTCCTCACGCGGCTGGTATGATGCGCGGCTTTTTCCGGCCCACGACAATTTCCCAGGCGCTTGCGACGGTCTGTGCTTTGCTGTTGAGGTCGATACATTCACGGCGCCACGCGCGTCACGGGGAGCAGACATGCTGGAAAGGCTGTTTCAACTCAAGGCACACAACACCAACGTGCGCACCGAAATTCTTGCGGGCGTCACGACTTTCCTGGCCATGGCTTACATTCTGTTCGTCAACCCGAGCATCCTCGGCGAGACCGGCATGGACAAGGGCGCGATCTTCGTCGCCACCTGTCTGGCGGCCGCCATCGGCTCGACCGTGATGGGCCTGATCGCCAACTACCCGATCGCCCTCGCTCCGGGCATGGGCCTGAACGCCTTCTTTACCTACACCGTGGTGCTGCACATGGGCCACACCTGGCAGGTGGCGCTGGGTGCGGTGTTCATTTCCGCCGTGCTGTTTTTCCTGCTGTCGATCTTCCGCATCCGCGAATGGATCATCAACGCCATTCCGCTGCCACTGCGCTCGGCGATTGCCGCCGGTATCGGCCTGTTCCTGGCGCTGATCGCCCTGCACAACGCCGGTATCGTGGTCAGCAATCCGGCGACCATGGTCGGCCTCGGCGATCTGACTAAACCGGCACCGATTCTGGCCACCGTCGGTTTCGCCGTGATCGTCGCCCTCGAAGCGCTGAAAGTGCGTGGCGCGGTGCTGATCGGCATTCTCGCCGTAACCATCGCCTCGATCGTATTGAACGTCACCGAGTTCGGCGGCATCATGTCGATGCCGCCGTCGCTGGCGCCGACCTTCCTGCAACTGGACATCAAAGGCGCACTGGACATCGGTCTGGTCAGCGTGATCTTCGCCTTCCTGTTCGTCGACCTGTTCGACAACTCCGGGACCCTGATCGGCGTCGCCAAGCGCGCCGGCCTGATGGGCAAGGACGGCCACATGCCGAAAATGGGCCGTGCGCTGATCGCCGACAGTACGGCGGCCATGGCCGGCTCGCTGCTGGGCACGTCGACCACCACCAGTTACATCGAATCCGCAGCCGGCGTCAGTGCCGGTGGCCGCACGGGCCTGACCGCCATCGTCGTGGCAATCCTGTTCCTGCTGGCGCTGTTCTTCTCGCCACTGGCGGCCAGCGTTCCGGCCTTCGCCACCGCACCAGCGCTGCTGTTCGTCGCCGTGCTGATGACTTCGGGCCTGGCGGAAATAGACTGGGACGACATCACCGTGGCGGCGCCGGTTGTGGTCACCGCACTGGCCATGCCGTTCACCTATTCGATCGCCAACGGCATCGCCTTCGGCTTCATCGCCTGGACCGCCATCAAGCTGCTGTCCGGCCGTGCCCGTGAGCTGAACCCGGCTCTGGTGATTCTGTCGATTCTGTTTGTGATCAAGTTGGGTTGGTTCAACGCATGAGTTTCGATTCCCAAGCCTACGCCGAACAACTCGAGGCCAAGGTCACGCGCTTGCGTGATCTGCTGGCATCGTTCGATGCACCCGAGCCGACGGTGTTTGACTCGCCTCTGCAGAACTTCCGCCTGCGCGCCGAATTCCGCCTGTGGCGCGAGGGCGGCGAACGCCATTACGCGATGTTCTCTCAGGACGACAAGCGCACGCCGATACTCATCGAAGAATTTCCAATTGCCAGCCTGCGCATCAACCAGTTGATGCCGCAGTTGAAGGCCGCGTGGCAAGCCAGTTCGGCGCTGAGCCACAAGCTGTTCCAGGTCGAATTTCTGACCACACTGGCCGGCGACGCGATGATCACCCTGTGCTATCACCGTCCGCTGGACGAGCACTGGCATGCGGCGGCAACTCAGTTGTCGGCGGATCTGGGCGTGAGCATCATCGGCCGCTCCAAAGGCAAGCGCGAAGTGCTCGGTCAGGACTATGTCGTCGAGAAACTCGAAGTCGGCGGTCGCACCTTCAGCTATCGCCAGCCCGAAGGCGCGTTCACCCAGCCCAACGGCACGGTGAACCAGAAGATGCTCAATTGGGCATACGAAGCCTTGGGCGATCGCAGCGACGATCTGCTCGAGCTGTACTGCGGCAACGGTAACTTCACCCTGCCGCTGGCGACTCGCGTGCGCAAAGTGCTCGCCACCGAGATCAGCAAGACTTCGGTCAACGCGGCCCTGAGCAATCTCAGCGAAAACGCTGTGGATAACGTCACGCTGGTGCGTTTGTCCGCCGAGGAGCTGACCGAAGCGCTCAACGAAGTGCGCCCGTTCCGTCGCCTGCACGGCATCGATCTGAAGAGCTACGAATTCGGCAGCGTCTTCGTCGACCCACCACGCGCCGGCATGGACCCGGACACCTGCGAACTGACCCGGCGCTTCGACAATATCCTCTACATCTCCTGCAACCCGGACACCCTGGCGGCCAACATCGCCCAGTTGCATGACACCCACCGCATTACCAAGTGCGCGATGTTTGACCAGTTCCCGTGGACCCATCACATGGAATCCGGTGTGCTGCTGACCCGGCGTTGATTGCGGGTAGCTGATACGGAAAAGCCGTCGTGATTGACGGCTTTTTTGTGGGGAATCTTTTGATCTGTGCGATCACCGAACATAAAACGCCAAGGTCATTTCTGTCCAATTGACCGATGTAACCATCTAGTACATTTTATCTCCACAGGCTGAACCCTCTCGGCCGATGCCAAAAACAAGAAGTGGAGTTACCCCATGTCCCCTACCGTTCTGGTGCTTAACGGCCCGAACCTGAACCTGCTCGGCACCCGCGAGCCGGCGACTTATGGTCATGAAACCCTGGCGGATATTTCCGCGCTGTGTGGTCGCGCGGCTGACGAGTTCGGTCTGACCGTGGAATTTCGCCAGACCAATCATGAAGGCGAGCTGCTCGACTGGATTCACGCCGCGCGTGGTCGTTGTGCCGGGATCGTGATCAATCCGGCGGCGTGGACGCACACGTCCGTGGCGATTCGCGATGCCTTGGTCGCCAGCGAGCTGCCAGTGATTGAAGTGCACCTGTCCAACGTCCACGCCCGTGAGCCGTTTCGTCATCATTCATTTGTTTCCGGCATTGCCACGGCGGTGATGTGCGGGTTCGGCAGCCATGGCTATCGCCTGGCGCTGGAGCATTTCAGCCAGCGGTTGCAGAGGTAAGAACCATGTCGCGTTCCAAGGTGATACTCGCCGGGCTGATCGGCGCCGGGATTCAGGCTTCACGCACGCCGGCACTGCACGAGCACGAAGGTGATGCGCAGGGCCTGCGGTATCTGTACCAGCTCATCGACCTCGATCAATTGCGCCTCGACAGCACGGCTCTGCCCGACTTGCTGCAAGCGGCGGAGCGGATGAATTACACCGGGCTGAACATCACCTTCCCGTGCAAACAGGCAGTCATCCCGCTGCTCGATGAGTTGTCGCCGGAAGCCCGTGGCATCGGCGCGGTGAACACGGTGGTGCTGAAGGACGGCAAGCGTGTCGGCCACAACACCGATTGCCTCGGTTTCGCCGAGGGTTTTCGCCGGGGTCTGACAGACGCTGCCCGTGAACGCGTCGTCCAGATGGGCGCCGGTGGCGCTGGCGCGGCGGTGGCCCACGCGCTGCTCAGCGAAGGCGTACGGCAATTGACGATTTTTGATGTGGACCGCGAGCGTGCCGAGAGCCTGGCAAACAATCTGAATCAACATTTTGGCGCCAGTCGCGCGCAGGCGGGGCGGGATTTGCCCGGGGCGCTGGCGCAGGCCGATGGCCTGGTCAATACCACGCCGATGGGTATGACCAAGCTGCCGGGGTCACCGGTGCCGGCCGGGTTGCTGCGCAAGGCAATGTGGGTCGCGGAGATTGTGTATTTCCCGCTGGAAACCGAACTGCTGCGCGACGCCCGCGCCTTGGGTTGCCGCACGCTGGATGGCGGCAACATGGCGGTGTTTCAGGCGGTGAAGGCGTTTGAACTGTTCAGCGGCGTGGTGCCGGATGCGCAGCGCATGCTCGAGCATTTTCAGAGCATGAATGGCTGAATATCAAAGCGGCCCCTGTGGGAGCGAGCCTGCTCGCGAAGGCGCCGATTCAGTCAACGAACAGGCCGACTGACACACCGCTTTCGCGAGCAGGCTCGCTCCCATAGGGGGGATCGACTCAGGCCTTCAGGTAGCGCAACACCGATTCGCAGATCATCTCGCGGTGGCGCTGCTTGATGGTTTCGTCCGGCAGGTCGATCTGGAAGATTTCCCCCAGCGTGTGGCGGTTCGACACGCGATAGAAGCAGAACGAACTGATCAGCAGATGCACGTCCAGCGCATCGATGCCACGCCGGAACAGACCTTCGTCCGCGCCTCGTTGCAGAATCCCGCCCAAGGTATCGAGGATCGTGTTGTTCAGCGCCTTGATCGCATCGGAACGCTTTACGTACTCGGCGTTGTGGATGTTTTCGATGCTGACAATGCGCACGAAATCGACGTTGTGGTCGTGGTGATCGAAGGTGAATTCCACCAGCCGGCGGATCGCCAGCTCGGGCGGCAGTTCGTCCAGATGCAGGCGGTTTTCCGTGCTGCGGATATCGCCGTAAAGCTTCTCCAACACCTCGACGTACAACTGCTCCTTGCTGCCGAAGTAGTAATAGATCATGCGCTTGGAGGTGTGGATGCGCTCGGCGATCGCGTCGACGCGGGCGCCGGACAAACCCTGCTGGACGAACTCGACGATCGCCTCCTGGAGAATGTTTTCGCGGGTCTTTTCCGGGTTGTTCTTGCGACTCTTGCGCGGCACTGCCTCGGACTCGACAGCAGCGGCGGAAAGTTCTGAATTCATGGTCATCGCGGGCTCACGGCCATCACTGCACAAGCTGGCGATTATGGGCCGCGCGGGACAGTGAAGGAAGCCGCGCAGCCGGTGTTTGATCCCGCGTTTACGAATTTCCTACAACTTCGCCTGACGCACCGCACCACTGCGGGATTTGGCCATCGCCGCCAGCCGCACCGCAACGTTGGCCGCGCCGTAGCCGGCATAGCCATTCTTACGCTGGATGATCTCGAAAAAGAAACGCCCTTCGAACGGCTCGGTGTAGACATGAAACAACTCGCCGCCTTGGGCGTCACGGTCGTAGAGCACGTTGTAATAGGCCAGCTCGCTGAGAAACTCATCGTCGAAATCGAAACGCGCGGCGAGGTCGTCGTAGTAATTCAGCGGGATGTCCAGCAGCGGCACGCCAGCCTCTTTGGCGCGACTGACCTGGGCGAAGATGTCGTCACAATCGAAGGCGATGTGGTGCACACCGGAGCCGCGATAACTCGATAGCGCATGCGAAATGGCGGTGTTTCGGTTCTCGGAGATGTTCAGCGGCAGCCGGATCGAGCTGTCGCGACTGCGCAGTGCGCGGCTCTTCACCAGACCGTACGGATCGGGCAAGACCACCTCATCGTCGGCTTCGAAATCCAGCAGGCTTTTGTAAAACAGCACCCAACTGTCGAGGCTGTCGGCAGGCAGGGCCATGGCCATGTGATCGATACGCTTGAGGCCGCCGCCGGTCTGCGCGTCGGGCAACAGATTGAAATCGGTGCCGTACACGTCGGCGTCCGCATCGACCAGATAAATCAGGCTGCCGTCCGGTGCGCGCACCGCCGCCAGTTCCAGTTCATTCGGCCCGACCAGCCCGCGATAGGGCTGCCCCTTGTAAGCGACGGCGCGGGCCAGCGCACTGGCGCTGTCCTTGACCCGCACGGCCGTGGCGCACAGCGACGGGCCGTGAGCTTCGAAAAAGCTGTGGGCGAACGAATACGGCTCGGAGTTGAGGATCAGGTTGATATCGCCCTGACGCAGCAGGCTGACGCTCTTGGAGCGATGCTGCCCGGCCTTGGCAAAACCGAGGCGTTGCAGCCAGTGACTGAGCTTCGCGCCTAGCGCTTCGTCGACGGCAAACTCAAGAAATTCCACACCGTTGTATTCGCTGGCCGGCGGCGTTTCGAAAAGAATGTCACGGTTGGCCACCGGCGGCGCTTCCTGCTCGAGACGCTGGCGGGTCTTCTCTTCCAGATACAGCAGCGAGCGCAAACCGTCGGCGGCGTTGGCCCGTGGCGGCGCGGCGCGGAAGCCGTCGTTGAAGATTTCCAGCGACAACGGCCCGGTATAACCACTCTTGATGATCGGCGCGAGGAACCCCGGCAGATCGAATTCGCCCTGCCCCGGGAAACAGCGGAAATGCCGGCTCCACTCCAGCACGTCCATGGCCAGGATCGGCGCGTCGGCCATTTGCACGAAGAAGATCTTGTCGCCGGGAATGTCGGCGATCGCGCTGGGATCGCCCTTCAGCGACAGGGTGTGAAAGCTGTCGAGCAGCACGCCGAGGTTGGGGTGATCAGCCTGACGGACGATGTCCCAGACCTGTTGATAAGTATTGACGTGGCGGCCCCACGCCAGCGCTTCGTAACCGATGCGCAAGCCACGGGCGCCGGCGCGTTCGGCCAGCAGGCGCAAGTCATCGACGAGGATTTGCTGATCGCCGACACTGTCCGGCGAGGCGTTGCTGCAGACCAGCACCAGGTCGGTGCCAAGTTCCTGCATCAGATCGAACTTGCGCTCGGCACGCTCGAGGTTGCGCGCCAGGCGATCGCGGCGGCAGCCCTCGAAGTCACGGAACGGCTGAAACAGGGTGATGGCGATCCCCAGATCGGCGCACATCTGTTTAATTTCCCGGGGACTGCCGTCGTAGTACAGGAGGTCGTTTTCGAAAATCTCCACGCCGTCGAACCCGGCGGCGGCAATGGCTTCGAGTTTTTCCGGCAGGGTGCCGCTCAAGGAAACGGTGGCAATGGAACGCTGCATGTTTCAACTCCCGGACTGCGCCGCTTTATCTTTACTGTAGGAGCTGCCGAAGGCTGCGATCGTTTGATCATGATTACCAAAACAGCAAAATCAAAAGATCGCAGCCTTCGGCAGCTCCTACCGGGGAATGGGTTTTTATAGTGAGGGAAATTATTGGCTGCATCCCTGCGCGCAGCAATTTAAAGTGTACTACCCGGTTAGTTTTGCGTGCGATTATCGAACACTAAGGCGATTTGGCGAATTGACGATTTTTTGTTCACTGCCCAACATCGGTTGCACATCGAGTCCGGCCACTAACCACCGGGCAAGGTGTTCGACAGAAAAGAACACCAAATAACAAATCCAAAAACGGGTGGAACACATGATTCCTTCACAGACTTCCCGCATGGCTCCGGCCATGAGCACTGCCACGGGTGGCATAGGCGACAAGATCCGCGGCGCCATGGCTGTCGGCAAGACCCGCTGGGGCATGCTGGCGCTGGTGTTTTTCGCCACCACCCTCAACTACATCGACCGCGCCGCCCTCGGCGTCATGCAGCCGATCCTCGCCAAGGAAATGAGCTGGACGGCGATGGATTACGCCAACATCAACTTCTGGTTTCAGGTCGGCTACGCGATCGGTTTTGTCCTGCAGGGACGCCTGATCGACCGGGTCGGCGTCAAGCGCGTGTTCTTCTGCGCCGTGCTGCTCTGGAGCCTGGCCACCGGCGCCCATGGCCTGGCGACCTCGGCGGTCGGCTTCATGGTCTGCCGCTTCATCCTCGGCCTGACGGAAGCGGCCAACTACCCGGCCTGTGTAAAGACCACGCGCCTGTGGTTCCCGGCCGGTGAACGTGCAGTCGCTACCGGCATTTTCAACGCCGGCACCAACGTCGGCGCGATGTTCACGCCGATGCTGCTGCCATTGGTCCTGCATGTGTGGGGCTGGCAAGCGGCGTTCCTGTGCATGGCGGCACTCGGCGGCATCTGGCTGTTGTTCTGGGGCTTGAAGTATTTCAATCCGGAAGACCATCCGACGGTGAAACAGTCGGAGCTCGATTACATCCAGCAGCAAGTCGAACCGGAACAGGCCCGCGTGCCGTTCAGCAAGATCCTGCGCATGCGCGGCACCTGGGCCTTCGCCCTCGCCTACTCGCTGACCGCGCCGGTGTTCTGGTTCTATCTGTACTGGCTGCCGCCGTTTCTCAATCAGCAATACAACCTCGGCATCAACGTCACGCAGATGGGTATTCCGCTGATCATCATCTACGTCACGGCTGACTTCGGCAGTGTCGGCGGCGGGATTCTGTCCTCGTTCCTGATCGGTCGCGGCATGAATTCGATCAAGGCGCGGCTGCTGTCGATGTTGCTGTTTGCCTGCTGCATCATCGGCGTGGTCATGGCCGCCGGCTCGGCGAACCTGTGGGTGGCGGTGGCGGCGATCTCGCTGGCGATCGGCGCGCATCAGGCCTGGACTGCGAACATCTGGAGCCTGGTGATGGACTACACGCCCAAGCACATGATGAGCACGGTGTTCGGCTTCGGCGGCATGTGCGCGGCGATCGGCGGGATGTTCATGACCCAGATCGTCGGCCACATCCTCACCGTCACCAACAACAACTACACGGTGCTGTTCACGCTGATCCCGGCGATGTACTTCCTCGCACTGACGTGGATGTACTTCATGGCACCGCGCAAGATTCCGACCGTCGAATAACCTGCCTGCATACATCCCATTGTGGGAGCGAGCCTGCTCGCGAAGGCGTCACGTCAGCCGCTGAATATGGCGACTGACCCACCGCTTTCGCGAGCAGGCTCGCTCCCACAAGTTGTACCGGGATCCGCTCTTCAGCGCCGGCTCTGCTGCCACGCTGCCGCCAATCCGCTGCAACAGATCACTGCGATACCAATCACCGTCAACCCGCTCGGGGTGTGATTGAACAGCAGCCAGCCCAACAACCCGGCAAAGACAATCTGGCAATAGCCGAACGGCGCCAGCAATGCCGGTGCGGCGTGACGGAAGGCCTGGGTCAGGAACAGATGCGCCGTCATCCCGCAACTGCCCAGCGCCAGCATCAGCGCCGCGTGAGTCCACGTCGGCACTTGCCAGAAGAACGGCACCAGCGCGCTCATCACCAGCGTATTGCACAGCCCGGCAAAGAAGTTGCTGGTGGTCGGGCTGTCCACTTCGGCGAGCTTGCGCGTCAGCAGTTGGTAGAAGCAGAAGAACAGCGCCGAACAGAACGGCAGCAGGATCGCCGGGGTAAACAGTTCGCCGCCCGGGTGGACGATGATCAGCACGCCGATGAAGCCGCAGATCACCGCGATCCACTGCCCGCGCGTCACGCGTTCCTTGAGCAACGGCACCGATAACGCCGTCACCAATACCGGCGCGAGAAAGTTGACCGCCGTGGCTTCCGCCAGCGGGATGTACAGCAGCGCCGTGGTGAAAAACAGGCTGGTGCCGAGCAGGCACAGGGCACGGGCGAGCTGCCATAACGGTTTCTTGGTGCGCAGCACACGCAAGCCGGACTGCGGCAGGAAAATCCCCGCCATCAACAAGGTGTGCACCACATAGCGCGCCCACACCACCATCACGATCGGATAAAAACCGGAGAGGTATTTCGACAACGCGTCGTGGCTGGAAAACAGGAATGTCGCCACGACAATCAGCAGGATCCCTTTGAAGGGCTGGTTGACACCGGAGAGCGGGGTGCTGACGGTCATTGGCAATCTCTGAAAAAAATCCGGGCGAGCGTTCGCGCTGGCGGCAATCGTTGTGGCAATCATAGTCGGCTGAGCTTTCAGCAACCGCACAGGTTGCACTCTTCTTCGCCGGGAAACCGCCGCCAGGCAAAACCTTGAGGCAAGATTCCCGCCACTTCGGCGCCCGGCCAGTGTGCAACATCACAGACTGCCGTCGAAACAGCGGGTTCATGAATTCGACGGAAGAAATTCCACTCGGGATTGAATTCACGGCCCGCTCGACCGTCAATACCAGGCTCGCACCATGTGGGCGCGTGTGCATGGACGGACGACCGGACTGGCGCCACACTCACACAGCGGCAACACTCATCACCAGCAGTTTCATCACCGGCAATAAAAGAGGATTCCCACATGCTATGGAAAAAAGGCCGACGCAGTGACAACGTCGTCGACGCCCGGGGTGATGATGCCGGCGGTGGCGGCGGCATGCGCTTCGGTGGCGGCAAAGGTCTGAGCCTGACCGCTATTGTGCTGATCGTCGGCATCGGCTGGTTCACCGGCCAGGACCCGATGCAGATTCTCGGTCAGTTGACCGGGCAGATGGAGCAGCCGGCGCCCACCTCGCAAACCCGCCAGGCGCCACCGGCCAATGATGAACAGGCTGAATTCGTCCGCTCGATTCTCGGCGACACCGAAGACACTTGGGGTCCGATCTTCCAGCAGGCCGGACGCCAATACAAAGACCCGACACTGGTGCTGTTCAGCAGTCGGGTGAACTCCGCGTGCGGCATGGCCACTTCTGCCACCGGCCCGTTCTACTGCCCGGCCGACCAGAAGGTCTATCTGGACATGGCCTTCTTTCAGGAGATGTCGCAGCGCTTCAAAGCCGCTGGCGATTTCGCTCAGGCTTACGTGATTGCGCACGAAGTCGGCCATCATGTGCAGACGCTGCTGGGCGTCTCGGCGAAGATGCAGGCGGCGCGTCAGCAAGGCCGGCAGATGGAGGGCGACGGCGGCTTGCTGGTTCGCCAGGAATTGCAGGCGGACTGTCTCGCCGGTGTCTGGGCGTATAACGCGCAGAAACGCCTGAACTGGCTGGAACCGGGCGACATCGAAGAAGCCTTGAACGCCGCCAACGCCATCGGCGATGATCGCTTGCAGCAACAGGGTCAGGGCCGTGTGGTGCCGGACTCGTTTACCCACGGTACGTCAGCGCAAAGGGTGCGCTGGTTCAAAACCGGATTCGCGCAAGGCCAGGTAAGCCAGTGCGACACCTTCGCGGCGAAAACCCTGTAAATGCATAAATGGCTTGTGGCGTTACTGTTCATCGCCGGCACCGCGCAAGCCGCCGGCGTCGATGCGATCAGCCCCGGTCGCCTGCAACTCAAGGCCGGGGAAATGGCAGTGGGCATCGGCCCGGCACCGGAGAAGATCGAGCGGGTGCTGATCGTCATTCACGGTCGCCTGCGCAACGCCGAGACCTACCGCAAAAGCGCGGAAAGCGCCGCCGAGCTCGCCGGGCAGACCGCGCACACGCTGGTGATCGCTCCGCAGTTTCTCAATGAAAGCGACGTCACCCTGTATTCCTTGCCGCCGACGGTGCTGCGCTGGCAGGGCAACGAGTGGATGGGCGGCGGCTTGTCCACCGGGCCAAATCCGCTGAGCTCCTACGCGGCGCTGGATGAAATCGTCGCGCGGGTCAGCGATCGCAAACAGTTTCCGGACGTAAAGCAGATCGTGATTTTCGGCCACTCCGGCGGTGGTCAGGTGGTGCAGCGTTACGCCCTGCTGGCCAAGGATCAGCCAGCGCTCAAGGCCAACGGCATTCGCTTGCGCTATGTGGTGGCCAATCCTTCTTCTTATGCGTACTTCAACGAGCAGCGGCCAGTGGCGTTCGATCACGCGCAATGTCCTGGTTTCAATCGCTGGAAGTACGGCCTGGCGGACATGCCGGTGTATGCCGGCGGGCAAACGCCGTTGCAGGTCGAGAGCGCTTACGTCAAACGCGAGGTGATTTATCTGCTCGGGCAGCAGGACGTCGATCCGGAACATCCGGCGCTGGACAAGAGCTGCGCGGCCGAGGCGCAAGGGGCTTACCGCTTGATGCGCGGGAAGCTGTATTTCGGTTATTTGCTGCGCCGGCATCCTGAGGGGGTCAATCAACGGCTGATTGAAGTGCCCGGGGTCGGGCATGACGGGGATGGGATGTTGACGTCGGCGGAGGGGCAGAAGGCGTTGTTTGATCAGTGAGTTTTTTGCTGAATCCACCGGCGCTTTCGCGAGCAGGCTCGCTCCGACACGGGAATGAATACCCCAGTTGGAATGCATTCCTCTGTGGGAGCGAGCCTGCTCGCGAAGGCATCCGATCAGACAACAACCATCTCAGGCCTGAAGCATCCGCCGCAACTCAACACAATCCTGAGCATGCCAATCGGTCAGCTCCGGCCACGGGTTATCCGGCAGATTCACCAACACCGTCCGCGCCCCCGCTGCTCGGCCGCAATCCAGATCAAAGCGGTAATCGCCGACCATCACCATGTTACTGGCCGGCACTTGCCAGGCTTCGGCCAGTTTCAGCAAACCGCCGGGATGCGGCTTCGGCGGTGCTTCGTCGCGACCCAGCACATCCTCGACCGCGAAGCAGTCGGCCAGGCCGATCGCCTCCAGCGTGACATGTGCCAGCTCCCGCGCATTGCGCGTGAGAATGCCGAGGCGATAACCGCGCGCATGCAGGTCGCGCACCAGCTCCACCGCGCCGGTGGCCGGGGTCGAGCCCAACGCCAGATCGCGCTCATGCTCGAGCAACCAGGCATGCTTGGCCGCTGCTTCATCCGCTGGCAATGCAGCGAGATGGGTGAGGATGTCGTCCTCGGGCGGAATCGCCAGCGCCACGCGAATCGCCGCGAAATCATGCACGGCGACGGTCAGGGTGCCGTCCATGTCGAACACCCAATGACGAACCTCGGTCAGGCTCATGCCCAGTCCTTGCGATGGCGGATCAGGCCTTCCTGAGTCACCGAAGCGACCAGTTGCCCGGCGCGGTTGAACACGCTGCCACGGGAAAAACCACGGGAGTTGCCGGCCCACGGGCTGTCCATCGCGTAGAGCAACCAGTCATCGGCGCGCAGGTCGTTGTGGAACCACAGCGCGTGATCGAGGCTGGCGACCTGCATGTCCTTCTGCCAGACCGACTTGCCGTGGGGCAGCATCGACGTGGTCAGCAGGCCGAAATCCGAGGCGTACGCCAGCAGGTATTTGTGCAGCGCCGGGATGTCGGCCAGGGCGCCGTCGGCGCGGAACCACACATATTTGATCGGATCGGCCGGTTGCGGGTTGTACGGATCCTTTTCGGTGACCGGGCGTACTTCGATCGGTTTCGGGCACAGCAGTTTTTCACGCATGTGCTCGGGAATCAGGTGCGCACGCTGCTGGATCAGCTCCAGCTCCGAGGGCAGGTTTTCCGGGCCGACCACCGCCGGCATCTGGCCCTGATGCTCGAAGCCTTTTTCGTCGTACTGGAACGAAGCGCTGCACGTGAAGATCGGGTGGCCCTTCTGGATCGCCGTCACACGGCGGGTGCTGAAGCTGCCGCCATCACGGACGCGATCAACCGAATAGACCACCGGCAACTTGGCATCGCCCGGGCGCAGGAAATAACCGTGCAGCGAGTGCACATGACGCGCCTCTTCCACCGTCTGACTGGCCGCCGACAGCGACTGGCCGAGCACCTGACCGCCGAACAACTGGCGGAACCCCAGATCCTGGCTGCGACCACGGAACAGGTTTTCTTCGATCGGTTCCAGGGTCAGCAGATCGACCAGATCTTCCAGCACTTGGCTCATTCAGACTCTCCTCACACAAAGCAATGGCCGCGCAGTCTTGGCTGCGGCGGACGATTCAGGTTCTGGCACGGGCCAAATACGATGGCGGCCATTGTAAACGTCCGTGTCGGCTTATTCATGCAAGGTTTGCAGCCATTGTTCGCGGCTGATGCGATACAGGACATGGCGGCGCAACGGGTGATCGAGCGCAAGCCTGGGGTGATCGAAATCATCCTGCGGATCGTGATGCATGCCGATCGCCTGCATGACCTTCTCCGACTGCGCATTCTGCCCGGCGGTAAACGAGACGATTTCCTCCAGTTTCAACTGGTCGAAACCCGCGCGCAGTGCGGTCCACGCCGCTTCGCTGGCGTAACCCAGGCCCCAGTGTTCCTTGGCCAGCCGCCAGCCGATCTCCACCGCCGGGGTAAACGGCGCATCGAAGCCGACCACGCCCAACCCGGTGAAACCGATGAACTCGCCCGTGTCCTTGCGCTCCAGCGCCCACAGGCCAAAGCCATGCTCGGCAAAATGCCCGCGCACGCGGCCGATCAGCGCGGCACTTTCGAGCCGGGTCAGCGGCGCCGGAAAGTAGCGCATCACCTGCGGATCGGCGCACATCGCGGCGAATGCCGGCAAATCCTCGTCCTGCCACTGACGCATCAACAAACGCGCGCTTTGCAGCTCCAGTATCGGCTCCATCGTCCCCTCCATTTCCATGCCGTTGAGTCTACATCGCTGGTAGGATCGTTCATTCTTTCCCTGGTTCTGCGCGAAACAAGCCATGCCCTTGCCGTTGATCTACCACGAAGACTACAGCCCCGAGTTTCCCGCGGATCACCGCTTTCCCATGGACAAGTTTCGTCTGCTGCGCGATCACCTGGTCGACAGCGGCCTGACCCGCGACGCCGACCTGCTGCGCCCGCAGATCTGTCCCAACGACATCCTCGCCCTCGCCCATGACCGCAGCTATATCGAACGCTACATGAGCGGCGAGTTGTCCCGCGAAGACCAACGGCGCCTCGGCCTGCCCTGGAACGAGGCGCTGGCGCGACGCACCGTGCGCGCGGTGGGCGGTTCGATTCTCGCCGCAGAGCAAGCCCTGGAACATGGCCTGGCCTGTCACCTGGCCGGCGGCACCCATCACGCTCACTACGATTACCCCGCCGGCTTCTGCATCTTCAATGACCTGGCGATCATCAGCCAGTACCTGTTGCAGAGCGGCCGGGTCAATCGCGTGCTGATTTTCGATTGCGACGTGCATCAGGGCGACGGCACCGCGCGGATTCTGCATGACACGCCGGAGGCGATTACCGTTTCCCTGCACTGCGAGAAGAATTTTCCCGCACGCAAAGCCGAAAGTGACTGGGATATTCCGCTGCCCAAAGGCATGGGCGATGCCGACTATCTGCAGGTGGTCGATGACACGCTCAATTACCTGCTGCCGCTGTATCAACCGGATCTGGTGCTCTACGACGCCGGCGTCGATGTGCACAAGGACGATGCCCTTGGTTATCTGCAACTGACCGACGCCGGGGTGGCCGAGCGCGATGAACGGGTCATGCGCCATTGCCTGGGCCGCGACATTCCGGTGGTCGGGGTGATCGGCGGCGGCTACAGCAAGGATCGCCACGCCCTCGCCCGCCGCCACGGCATCCTCCATCACAGCGCGCAACGAGTGTGGGATTCACACGGCTGTCATTGAAACGTGCTGCGTTACCCACAATCGCTGTGGAACTGCCTGTGGATAACCTGAGCGAAAGGGACTGCAGGCCATGCTGCCCAAGGCGCCCAGCGCACTGTTTATTTTTTAACCAGCCTCGAAATACACCGCAGCCCCGGTGGGAGCGAGCCTGCTCGCGAAAGCTTTAGCACCCACAACATCTAATTGACTGACAGACCGCGTTCGCGAGCAGGCTCGCTCCCACATGGTGTCTCCCACAGGGTTCAGCGCTGTTAGAATGCGCGCCTTGTTCCGCCATACCGCAGCGCATGCCCATGACCCTGAATTCCGCCCCCGCCAATACCCACGTCGCCATCATCGGCGGTGGCCCCGCCGGCCTGATGGCCGCCGAAGTGCTGAGCCAGGCCGGAATCCGCGTCGACGTGTACGACGGCATGCCCTCGGTCGGGCGCAAGTTCCTGCTGGCCGGGGTCGGCGGCATGAACATCACCCATTCCGAAGCCTACCCGGCATTCCTCTCCCGCTACGCTGAGCGCGCACCGCAAATCGCCCCGCTGCTGCGCGGATTCGATGCTGATGCCTTGTGCCAGTGGATTCACGAACTGGGCATCGAAACCTTCATCGGCAGCTCCGGCCGCGTGTTCCCCACCGACATGAAAGCCGCCCCGCTGTTGCGCGCCTGGCTCAAGCGCCTGCGCGACAGCGGCGTAGTTATCCACACCCGCCATCGCTGGCTCGGCTGGGACGCAAGCGGTGCACTGCGCATCGCCAGCCCGCAAGGCGAAATCAGCGTAAACCCCGACGCCACCCTGCTCGCCCTCGGCGGCGGCAGTTGGTCGCGCCTAGGCTCGGATGGCGCGTGGATGTTGCCGCTTGAGCAGCGCGGCGTGGATCTGGCGCCGTTGCAGCCAAGCAATTGCGGCTTCGAGGTGCAAGCCTGGAGCGAGCTGATGGTGAGCAAATTCGCCGGCGCGCCGCTGAAAAACATCGCCATCGGTTTGAACGACGACATCCCGCGCTTGGGCGAATGCGTGATCACCGCGACCGGCATTGAAGGCAGCCTGATCTATGCGCTGTCGGCGCCGATACGCGAAGAAATCAATCGCTATGGCGCAGCGGTTATCCACATCGACCTGCTGCCCGGCCGGCCTGTGGATAAATTACAGGCAGCGCTGAGCAAACCACGTGGCTCGCGCTCGATGGCCAAGCATCTGCACAGTCAGGTGGGGATTGATGGAGTTAAGGCAGCGTTGTTGCGCGAGCTGACCGACGCCGAAACCTTCGCCGATCCGGCGCTCCTGGCACGAGCGATCAAGGCGCTGCCGCTGACTCTGGTGAAAACCCGTCCGCTGGACGAAGCGATCAGCAGTGCCGGTGGCGTGAGATTCGAGGCGATGGATGAGCGCTTGATGCTCAAGGCGCTGCCGGGGGTGTTTTGTGCGGGCGAGATGCTCGACTGGGAAGCGCCGACGGGCGGCTACTTGCTGACCGGGTGTTTCGCCAGCGGGCGCGCGGCAGGGCTGGGAATCGTCCAGTGGTTCAAAAGCAGCAGCAAGTTCTGAGCTGCAAGCTGCAAGCCGAAGCAAAGCGCTTCTAACTTGCAGCTTGCAGCTGAACGCTCGAAGCTGCTTTCAGGGTTTGCGCTTGCGCGGTCCAGTATTGAACACCGGCACTTTGCGCACTGGCTTGATCGATGGCTCCGGTGCCGAGGTCTCGCCGCTGTCGACCCACTTGCCCAGATTGCGTTTACCACCGCCACCGCCCGACGCTTTCGGCTTCTTCGGCTTTTTCGGCTTCTTGATCACCTGACCGCTGGCGTCGGTGTCCGGCACGCGGTGCTCGGGTTCGAAATCCGGTTCGTTCTGGCGCTTCAGGTTCTGCCGCGTCAGCATCTCGATTGCCGACAACATGTTCACTTCGTCCGCACACACCAGCGAAATCGCCTCACCGGTGGCACCCGCGCGACCAGTCCGGCCGATGCGGTGAATGTAATCCTCGGCGACGATCGGCAGATCGAAGTTGACCACCAGCGGCAGGTCTTCGATGTCCAGACCACGAGCGGCGACGTCGGTCGCCACCAGAATCTGCACTTCGCTGAGCTTGAACCGGTCCAGCGCGCGCTGGCGGGTCGCCTGGGGTTTGTCGCCATGGATGCCGTCAGCATTCACACCGAGGCCCTGAAGCTTTTCCACCAGCGCATCGACGCCGTTGCGCGTCTTGGCGAACACCAGCACCTGCTTCCACTTGTTCTTGCGCATCAGGTGCACGAACAGTTCGGCCTTGCGCTTCTTGTCTACGGTGACGATCCACTGCTTGACCGTGTTGGCAGCGACGTTGCGCGGGCTGACTTCGACGCTCAAAGGATCGTTGAGCATCTGCCCGGCAAGCAGGCGGATGTCATCGGAGAAGGTCGCGGAGAACAGCAGGGTCTGGCGCTTTTTCGGCAGCATGCGGTAAATGTTCGCCAGTTCTTCCGAGAAGCCCAGGTCGAGCATACGGTCGGCTTCATCCAGCACCAGCGTTTGCAGCTGATTGAGTTTCAGCGCGTTCTGGCGAAACAGGTCGATCAAGCGACCAGGGGTGGCGACCAGCACATCGACGCCGCCGCGCAGCTTCATCATCTGCGGGTTGATGCTGACGCCGCCATACACGGCGTAAGTACGCAGCGGCAGGTTTTCCGCGTATTGGCGCACGGCTTCATGGACTTGCTCGGCCAGTTCGCGGGTCGGCACCAGAATCAGCGCACGCGCCGAGTTGGCGGTGACTTTCGGCCCTTCCATGGCCAGCAACTGCAACAGCGGCAAGGCGAAACCGGCAGTTTTACCGGTGCCGGTCTGGGCCGCTGCCATCAGGTCGCGACCGGCCAGCACCGCCGGAATGGCTTGCGCCTGCACCGGCGTCGGGGTCTGGTAGCCGAGCGTCTCGAGGGAGCGCAGCAAGGGTTCGATCAGGCCAAGGGAGGCGAAAGTCATGGGAGTACCGTAGGAAAAAATGACGCGGGGATGCAATGCCGCGCAGTTTACCCTAATTCGTACGCGCTTCCGTCGGAACGGCTTTCGCCTCTTCCACGGGTGGCTGCGCAGGTCGACGCCACTGCGGCAGGCTGATCAGCAGCACCGCGCTGATGATCACCAGCATCGCCAGCGCTTCTTCGATGCCGATGGTCTCGCCGACAAACACCACACCGAGCAACACCGCCACCGCCGGGTTGACGTAGGCATAACTGGTCGCTGCCGCCGGGCGCACGTGTTTGAGCAGATACATGTAGGAATTGAAGGCGATGATCGAGCCAAAGAAAATCAGATAGGCCAGCGCCAGCCACCCTTCGAGCGGCGGCATGGCTTGCAGGTGCTCGCCACTCAGCGCACTGCCGATCAGCAAGACCACGCCGCCGACGAGCATTTCCACCGCGCTGGCCATGGCCCCCGCTGGCAATGGCAGGTATTTGCTCCACACCGAGCCGAACGCCCAGCTCGCCGCCGCGAAGATCAGCAGCATCGCACCGAGCGGGCTCGATTGCAGGTTGGAACCCATGTTGAGCATGGCGATGCCAATAATCCCCAGCGCCACACCCGCCCACTCCAGCCGCGTATTGCGCGCGCCCCAGAAGTAACCGAACAACAAGGTGAACAGCGGCACCGTCGCCACCGCCAGCGCAGCGACACCTGACGCCACACCAGTGTGCTCGGCCACGCTGACCGCGCCATTACCAAAACTGAGCAGCAGAATGCCGACCAGCCCCGCTGCTTTCCACTGCGCCCAGGTCGGCGCCGGCGCCCCGCGCCAGCGCAGCCAGGCGTACATCAAGCTGCCGGCAATGACGAAGCGCACCCCGGCCAGCAACAGCGGCGGCCAGTATTCGACGCCGATGCGGATCACCAGATAGGTCGACCCCCAAATCACGTACAACGCAAAAAACGCAGCGATCAATGGCAGGGAAAAACGGCGCAAGGCAGGCATGGGCAGCTCGACAGTCAGATTTCTGTGGACCGGTCATTCTAGAAAGACCGCCGCGCAAAAATAAGTTACAAAACCTGTTTTTCGCGCCGGTACACTTTTGCATGAAAGCAGCTGAGACCGACAAGGTCCTTGTGGGAGCGAGCTTGCTCGCGAAGGCGGTGCATCAGCAGACATCCATCTTGGATCGTTCCCTCGCTCCGCGTGGGAATGCCTCAACGGACGCTCTGCGTTCGGCTTTGAAAGGGACGCCGAGCGTCCTGGACTTCATTCGCACGCAGAGCGTGGGAACGACCAGTCGGAGTGCCTGGAATCAGCGATAACGCTGCAAATGCTCGCCGACTTTCGCCGCAGGGACTTTCTGCAACTTGCACAACAGGTCGTGATTCAACTCGCGCACCCCGTGCTTGCCCCGCAACTCTTGCGCCAGATGCGCCATCAGATTGGCCGCCATCTCGGCGTCGGCCATGGCCCGGTGAGCCTGACCGGTATGCGGTAGCCGCGCGAAAGTGGTGAGCGTGCCGAGCTTGTGATTCGGCGCCGCCGGCATCAGGCGCCGCGCCAGCAGCAGTGAACAGGCGAAATTCTGCAGGCGGGTGCGTTTGATCCGCCCCAGTTCGAAATCCCAGAACTTCTGGTCGAACGAGGCGTTGTGCGCCAACAGCGGCGTACAACCGACGAACTCGTTGACCTCTTCCATCACCCGCTCGGCCGGCGGCGCGGTGCGCAGCATGGCGTTGCTGATGCCGGTCAGTTGCTCGATGAACGCGGGGACGCGCACCCCAGCGTTCATCAGGCTCTGGTAACGCTCGACGATGCGGCCGTTTTCCAGCATCACCACGGCAATTTCCGTGGCGCGGCAGCTGCTGTTCGGCGACAGGCCGGTGGTTTCAAAGTCGATGACTGCAATGCGTTCCAAACCGGGTTCAACTCCGTACAGATCAGTTCTTGAGCTTAATTCTTTAACAGCAGCGCGCCTTCGATCGGCACGTAACGGCTGGCGGCGCGGATCAGCGAGTTGGCGGTCAGGCCGGGGACGCCGTAGGCCACCGCTTGCACGCCGTGCTTGTTGATGATGCGTTCGAGCAGCATGTCGAAATCGCCGTCACCGGAGGCCAGCACCACTTCGTCGACATGGTCGGCGGCGTCCATGATGTCCAGGGTAATGCCCACGTCCCAGTCGCCCTTGGCCGAGCCGTCGCTGCGCTGGATGTAGGGCTTGAGCTTCACGGTAAAACCGAGGTTGCGCAGGATCTGCTGAAACTGCTGCTGCTTGCTGTCGCCACGGTCGATCGCGTAGGCGTAAGCCTCGACGATCTGCCCGTTCTTGCTGATGTCGGCCCACAATGCGGCGTAGTTGAAGTGGCAACCATAGGCCTGACGCACGGTGTAGTAGAGGTTCTGCACATCGGCGAACACTGCGATTTTTTTCACCGGAGTTCCTGTGGGCGCGCAAGCGCACGAAGCGGGGTCAGGCGATCAGGCCCGAAAAAGGCGCTCAGTATGCCAGCCAAGAGAAAGATTCAGCGAATAATCACCAGCTGGCGCCGAGGTGTCCCTGACAAACGGTGTTGTGGTGAGGGGATTTATCCCCGCTGGGCTGCGGAGCAGCCCCGCTTTTCCTGATTAAAGCGAGGACTGCTGCGCAGCCCAGCGGGGATGAATCCCCTCACCACAGTGTCTATGTCAGCCTTCAGAGGCTATGCCAGCCTTCAGTGTCTATGCCAGCCTTCAAAGACGATGTCAGACAGAGGAGTCGTCGTCATCGAAGAACGACGAATTGTCGCTGCTGTAATCGGCGTCGCTGAAACCGCCCTGGTCATTGCCAGAAAAACCGTTGTCCGTCACGCGCTGATCATCGCCCCAGCCGTTGTTGCTCTGGTCGGCGACCTGCGCCGGTTCTTCCTTGATGACCTCGACGATTTCTTCCGGTTGCTGATTGTGGTGGAACAGGCTGCTGATGCCCTGCGCCAGCATCACACCGCCGGCTACGCCCGCAGCGGTTTTCAGCGCGCCGCCGAGGAAGCTGTTGCCCGCCGCCGGGGCTGCCTGCTGCGCATAGTTGGGCGGCGCGGCGCCGAAGTTCTGTTGCGGTGCCGGAGCCTGATAGCTCTGCTGCGGTGCCGGTTCACGCCAGCCGCCGGAGGACGACGGTGCGGCGCTCTGGCTCGGCGCCGGACGTGAATTGCCGCCGCCAAAGATACTCGACAGGAAGCCACCGCCACCGCTGGATGCCGGTGCGCCGCTCTGGGCCTTGGCCGATTGCAGTTCGGCCTGCAGACGCTGGACTTGCTGAGTCAGCTGCTTGTTCTGCTCGTCGAGGCTTTTCAGCGCGGCCTCTTGCACCAGAATCGCCTGGGTCATGAAATAACCTGCCGCCGGTTGGCGCGTCAGGTGTTCCTTGATCCGCGCCTCGGCCTGGGCGTCGCGCGGGGCTGCCTCCGTTTCGGCCTGTTGCAGCCGGGAAAACAGTCCATCGATCAGGGTTTGCTCTTCGCTGTTCATGGCGACCTCGTAGATTGCCGGTAATAACGTGCCCGCGCCCACTCCGGGTGCGGTGCTCTCCTGTAATGGAGACAGTGACAAAACGTTTCAATGACCTTTACCGAATGTTTACGTTTGTGTCGGCTCGCGTTGCATCGGTTAAAGTGAGCCACTGTTTTCGACCTGCGATACCGACTGATGAATGCCCTCGAAGTACTGCGCGACTCTTTGTATTTTTTCAAACGCCATCTGGGCAGCATCGTGCAGTTGTGCCTGCCGCTGGTGATTGTCGAAGCCTTCTTGCAGCAGGCGGTCGATCACGCCACCGGGCCGGACACCTTCGCCGGCGTCAGCATCATCGTCGGCCTGCTGGTGTATCCGCTGTACACCGCCGCGCTGATCCTGTTTCTCGATGCACGCAGCCGTGGCGAGTCGCCGCGCAACCGTGACCTGCTGGCGATGGCCGCCACCCTGTGGCCACGCTTCGCCGTGCTGACCGCGCTCAATACCTTGCTGATTCTGCTTGGTCTGTCGTTGTACTTCCTGCCGGGCCTGATGCTGATGGTCATGCTCGCCTTCGCCGAATACCTGCTGGTGCTGCGCGGCCTCGGACCGTTGCAGGCGATGAAGGAAAGTCTGCGCCTGACCCGTGGGCACTTCTGGCGCATCCTGCTGTGCATTCTCTGCGTGATGACACCGTTGTGGCTGCTCAAGGGCGCGACGCTGGCGGTGTACCCCGAGCCGCAGAATCCGCTGATTGCCGGGCTGATCGACAGCGCTCACAGCTTTCTGCAACTGTTCACCAGTGTGGTGCTGTTCCGTCTGTTCATGCTGATCAGCGAATTGCCTGACAAACGTAACGGCGCAGTCTGACCGCGCCGTGCTTGGGCTTCGTCGCTGCCGTCAGGTATGCTCGGGGCCACTTTCTGTAACGCTATAAGCCGAGCCATGACCCGTCTGCTGCGCTACACCCTGCTCCTCGTCATCCTCGCCGCCGTCCTGTTCGGTGTGCTGCTGTTCAGCCTGACCTGGCGCCCCGATGCCCGCGAAACCCTGCCGGTCAGTTGCGGCACTACCGCGCCGACGCTGGTGCCGGGGCAAGCGCTGAAAGTCATGACCTGGAACGTGCAGTTCCTCGCCGGCAAGCGCTACGTATTCTGGAATGACCTGGCCGAAGGCGACGATGAGGCGCCGACCGCCGAAGACATGGCGTTCAGCCTCGACGAAGTAGCGCGGGTGATCCGTGACGAACAACCGGATGTGGTGCTGTTGCAGGAGCTCGACGACGGCGCCAAGGCCAGTGACTACCAGAATCAGCTCAAGCTGTTGCAGGAACGCGTCGCCGACCTGTATCCGTGCAGTGCCAGCGCCTTCGACTGGAAAGCCGATTTCGTCCCCGAGCCACATATCTACGGCAGCGTCGGCCGCCAGTTGGCCACGCTGAGCCGCTATCGCATCGAACACGCCGAACGCCTGCAACTGCCCGTCGCCCCGAGCAACTTCATCAGCCGCCAGTTCCAGCCCAAAGACGCTTTGCTCGCAGTCAAACTGCCGCTCAGCGATGGCGGACAACTGACCGTGTTCAACACCCACTTGCAGCGCGCCAGCCAGGCGGACGGCAACGTGCAGGCGCAAGTGGCTGCCGTGGCCAAAGTCCTCGACAAGTATGAAAGCCAAGGCCTGCCGTGGCTGATCGGTGGCGATTTCAATCTGCTGCCGCTGGGCCAGTATCGACGCCTGCCGGTCGAGCGCCGCACGCCCTACTCTGCCGACAGCGAACTGCATCTGCTGTGGGACAAGTACCCGATGATCCCGACCAACAACGAGGCCGGCGGTATCGATCGAGCCAAATGGCTGACCCATTACCCCAACGACCCCGGCCTCAACGGCCCGGATCGCACGGTGGATTATCTGTTCTACAGCCCGAAGCTCAAACGCCTGCAAGCGCAGGTGCGGCAGGACGATACCTTGCGCATCTCCGACCATTTGCCGGTGATTGCGCGGTTCCTCCTGCCCGCTGCGCCCTGAGCGCTTTGCCCTTATAAGCCGGGCGGAACGTAGCCCGGAACATAGCGGACATTGGCGCACTTGCCGTGCAGTATTCGCCCGTCTTCGATCAGGAACTGGGCGATCTTCTTCTGCTGATTGATCTTCGCCTGCAACTTGCAGGTAGAACTGTGGCCGACCTGTTGGTAGTGCTCGGTGTACACCATGCCATTGCCGGTATGGGTCATCGAAGTGCCGGCCGCTTCGGTGGAGGTCCAGCTCGCGGACTTGTGCCAGGTCAGTACGGCCAAGGGTTCGCCGTTCGGGCCGGTTTCCTTTGCCATCGCGTCGGGCGTGCCGAACAGGTCCAGTGCTTCCTGCATATCACGGCCTTCCCAGCGGCTTTGCGCTATAGTGGAACAGCCGCTCAAGAGCAATCCTGCCAGCAGGGTTGCCAGCCATAAACGTGTGTAAGTCATTGGATGCCTCGGCTTATTTCTTAAGTTCGAGCAGGCTGTCGATGTTGTCCATCATCTGGCTCTTTTGCTGAATCGGCGCGAGCTTGAAAAACATCTGCTGCAGCATCTCGATCATCTGCAGGTATTCCATCTTGCCCACGGCGGCCATGTCGTTTTTCGCGCGACTGCCCGGCGCGCAGGCAAACTTCAGCGCTTGCTGGACCCAGAACTCTTTCGGGGTCTGCCATTGGTTGGCAACTTTCAGATGACGCATGGTGTAGGCCAAACGCTCGATGGACTGGCCATTGATAAAACGCACCTTGCCCGTAGAGCATTGGGCTTCGAGGTTATAGACGTCGATCATCGGTTTGCCCGGCTCTTCATAAACCAGAGTCACCGCGACCATGGTTGCGCCTTTGGTTTTCTGCGAAGGCACCACCGACGTCGCATCGGCGACGTACATGATGTTTTTCTGGGGCACGCCGTTGCCGTAGATAATCCACCAGTCGCCAATCGGATCGGGCTCTTCGGCCATGGCCGAACTGGAGGCGGCCAATAGCGCAGCCGACAAGAAGATCAACTTCTTCAGCTTGAAAAAAGTGGTCATGGGCAGTTCCGTTCCTTGGGCGCAAGTTGCCAGGCAACAAGGCTGTTATTGTTCAGGCGGCGATTTTGCGAGCCGGAACAACCAAGGGCAATTAGCACGGATGGGCTAATGGCGCGCAGCCATTGCGGGTCAGGTGCCGCGTGGTTTCGCCCGCGCCGTGGCTTCGGCGACCAAGGGATCGTCCGGCCAATAGTGCTTCGGATAGCGCCCCTTGAGATCCTTCTTCACCTCGGCATAGGTGCTGCGCCAGAAGTTGGCCAGGTCCTGCGTGACCTGCACCGGCCGCCGCGCCGGCGAGAGCAGATGCAGCTTGACCACTTGCCGGCCACCGGCAATCCGTGGCGTATCGGCCAGACCAAACAGCTCTTGCAAACGCACCGCGAGAATCGGTGGATGTTCGCTGTAATCCAGACGAATCGATGACCCCGACGGCACGCTCAAATGATGCGGCGCCAGTTCGTCGAGCTTCTGCGGCAGCGGCCACGGCAGCAGATTACGCACGATGCTCGACAGGTCGAGGCTGGCGAAATGGCTGAGCCGCGAGACCTTGCCCAGATACGGCATCAGCCAGTCTTCCAGGGTATTCAACAATGCCGCATCGCTGACATCCGGCCATTGGCTGTCGTCCTGAGTGCTCAGATCAAGCTGACGCAACAGCGCCACCCGCGCTTGCCATTGGCGCAGTTCCGGCGTCCACGGCAACAACTCAAGACCCTTGCGCCGCACCAGATTGACCAGCGCCTGACTGCGCGCGTTTTCATCCAGACCGGTCAACGGTTCGCGGCTGAGAATCAGCTCGCCGACCTTGCGCTGGCGCTCGGCACGCAGCACGCCTTCGCGTTCATCCCAATCGAGTTGATCGACGCTGCGCACTTGTTCGGCGAGCACCGAATCGAACAGCGCCGGATCGAAATCCGCCGCCAGATAGATGCGTTCTTCGCGCTGGCCCTGACGGCTGCCGAGGTCGGCGATAACGATCCACTCATGCTTCATCAAGCTGTCGGCCTCAGCAAACAGCGCCGCGCGACCGTTGGCCAAACGGTATTCGGCGCCACCGGCCCGCCGTTGCTGGGCGACGCGATCCGGGTAGGCCAGCGCCAACAGCGCGCCGAGCCAGCGCGGATGCTCGGGATCGTTTACCGGTTCGCTCGGCTTGCCGCGCAAGTAGCCGCGATACTGCCGAGCCAATTGCCGGGCGCGTTGCACCCCGCCCTGCGCGCCACGACCGGCACGTTCTTCGCCGGAAAGCAGAACCAATCGGCTGTGCAGATCCGCACCAGCGCCGCGCAGGATATCGCGCTCGCCGAGCAGCGCCGCCACATCGCAGGCCATTGCCGCCAGCCCCAGCGCCTGACCGCGCAACAGCAAATGCGCGATGCGCGGATGCGCCGGCAGTTCGGCCATGGCCTGGCCGTGGGCCGTCAGCGTGTCGCCGTGCAAGGCGCCGAGGCGTTGCAGCAGATCCTGCGCTTGGGCATACGCGGCGGCGGGTGGCACGTCGAGCCAGACCAGTTCGCCCGGCGTCACGCCCCAGCGCCCGAGTTGCAAAGTGAGGCTGGCCAGATCCGCCGAGAGAATTTCCGCGCTGCCATAAGCCGCCAGTTGTTCGTGCTGATCCTGTGACCACAAGCGATAACACACGCCCGGCTCCAATCGCCCGGCGCGGCCGGCACGCTGGGTGGCGCTGGCCTTGGAGATGCGTTGGGTGTCGAGGCGGGTCATGCCGCTGCCCGGATCGAAACGCGGCACCCGCGCCAATCCGGCATCGATGACCACGCGTACGCCGTTGATGGTCAGGCTGGTCTCGGCAATGTTGGTTGCCAGCACCACTTTGCGCTGACCGGGCGGCGCCGGGTCGATTGCCGCGCGTTGCGCATTGAGGTCGAGTTCGCCGTGCAACGGGCACAGCAGAACGTCTTTGCGCTCGCCGATTGCGTCGACCAGTTGCTGATGTACGCGACGGATCTCCGCCTGTCCCGGCAGGAACACCAACAGGCTGCCGGTCTCGTCGTGCAGCGCTTCGAGTACGGTTTGGGTAACGCGCTGGTCGATGTATTCACCCGGTTGGAACGGCCGGCCCCAGCGCATCGTCACCGGGTACATGCGCCCTTCACTGCGCAGGATCGGCGCGTCATCGAGCAAGCCGGCCAGGCGCTCGCCTTCGAGGGTCGCCGACATCAGCAGAATCTTCAGCGGCTGTTCAGCGCGAAACAGCTCGCGACCGTTCAGACTGAGCGCCAGCGCCAGATCGGCGTCGAGACTGCGTTCATGAAATTCGTCGAAGATCAGCAGGCCCACACCGTCCAGCGCCGGGTCGTCCTGCAAGCGCCTGGTGAGGATGCCTTCGGTGACCACCTCGATACGCGTCTTCGGGCCGACCTTGCTGTCGAGGCGGATGCGATAGCCGACGGTTTCACCGACCTGCTCGCCGAGCTCGCTGGCCAAACGCTCCGCCGCCGCCCGCGCAGCCAAGCGCCGTGGTTCGAGCATGACGATGGTCTGCCCGGCCAGCCAGGCTTCGTTGAGCAAGGCCAAGGGCACGCGGGTGGTTTTACCGGCGCCGGGAGGTGCTTCGAGCACGGCTTCGTGGCGTGACGCGAGGGCTTCACGCAGGGCGGGTAAAACATCGTCGATCGGCAAAGAAATCATGCTGGCTCCCAAACAGAGGGCCGAGTATAACGGCGAACTGCCGGGCGTTCGTCAGGGTCTTAACTTCACAAGACGAAGCTTCGTTATTTGATGACTCAGGAGACATTTCCATGCGCTTACCCTCTCGCCTGATCGGCGGTGTTCTGGTTGCCACTCTGCTCACGCAATTGTCGGCGTGCGGTTCGATTTTCTACCCGGACCGCCGTGGCCAGATCGACGGCAAGATCGACCCGGCGATTGCCGTGCTCGATGCCGTCGGCCTGCTGTTCTACATCATTCCCGGGCTGATCGCGTTTGCCGTCGACTTCGCCACCGGGGCGATCTATTTCGAACCGGGCCACACCGCGCAGATCGATCCGGCCAAGCTCAAGCAAGCCATCGGCCCGGATGGACAGGTCGACAATCACAAGTTGCAGGCGATTCTCGAGAGCGAGCTGGGCCGAGATTTTCCTCTGGATGATCCGCGCCTGATCCAGCACAAGGGCAGCACTCAGCAACTGGCGATGTTCGGCCTGCAACCCGCTGCTTGAATAAGGACGTTCAATGACCTCCAGCCCCGAACACGCCCGCCTGCTGCGGCTGGCGACCCGCGCCTCGGTGGCGGTCGCCTGCACGCTGATCGTCGCCAAGGCGATTGCCTGGTGGCTCAGCGGATCGGTGAGCATGCTCGCCGGCCTCACCGACTCGGCGCTGGATGGCGTCACCTCGATGCTCAACCTGCTGGCGGTGCATTACGCCTTGCGCCCGGCGGATGATGATCACCGTTATGGCCACGGCAAAGCCGAATCGCTGGCGGGCATGGCGCAGGCGTTGTTCATCGGTGGCAGCGCGGTGCTGATCGCGTTTCAAGCCTACCAACGCTTGCAGACGCCGGAACCACTTGGCGCACCGTGGCTGAGCATCGGTGTGATCGTGTTTTCCCTGCTGCTGACTGCCGCGCTGCTGATGCTGCAACACCGGGTGATCAAGCAGACCGGCTCCAACGCCGTGCGTGCCGACTCGCTGCATTACCGTTCGGACCTGCTGCTCAACGGCAGCATCCTGATCGCGCTGGTGTTGGCCCGGATGGGTTTTGCGCAACTGGATGCGTGGTTCGGCCTGGGGATCGCCGCGTACATCTTCTGGAGCGCAATCCAGATTGCCCGGGAAAGTTTTTCGGTGCTGATGGACGAGGAACTGCCGACCGATGTCAGCCAGCACATGCTCGAACTGGCGTGCAGCGTCCCCGGCGTACTGGGTGCGCATGACTTGCGCACGCGGATCTCGGGCAACCACTGGTTCGTGCAATTGCACCTGGAATTGCCGGGCGAACTGACCCTGTCAGTCGCCCATGGCATCAGCGATCAAGCGGCGGCGGCAATACACAAGGCTTATCCCAGAGCCGAGGTACTGGTCCACGCCGATCCTGTAAAAGCAGCCACAAGCGAAAAGCCTCTAGCTTCAAGCTTGTAGCTTGCAGCTTGTAGCTTGTGCAGCTGCCCCTATCTGACCTGATAACCGCGACTGCTCAGGCAGTTGCCCTGCGCCTGGCGATAGGCCTGAACCACTTCGGGTGCCGGTTGATAGGTCGCGGTGCGCGGGTCGAAACCGCTTTGCTGCACCGCGTACTGAGAGCACTGGTAACCGTCCTGCTGCACTTGCTGCGGCGACTGGCCGTTGGCCGGATAGGCTTCGACGTCATAGCCTTGAGATTGTGGTTGCGGCGGTTGCTGCAGCGGCGGCTCGACCACCACGTAATCCTGCGTCGCCTCTTGATAGGCGTAATACGAGCCGGCGGCGAGGAACAGCAGCGAGCCGCCGATCCACACTTCACGGGCGTAATCCGGCAAATACTGGATGCGGATCCCGCGCGGTGGTTGCACGACGATGTAGCGCGGGCCTTGCGGGCGATACCAGTAGCCGCCGGAATAGAAGTAATCCTGACCGCGATACGGCACGCGGTAATCACGATCCGGGAAACGGTCGATCACATGGCCCGGACGATACTGCGGGCCAGGCCCCCAGCCATTGCCATGACCGTTCGGCCGTCCCGGCCAGCGGTTGTCATCGGGACGCGGCTGCGTCTGCCATTGCTGATTGTGGTAACCATTCTGCGGGCGCTCGTCGCGGTAGTAACCCTGACGCGGTTCCTGGGTCTGGCGCACGGCGTCGGGTCGCGGCTGGATCGGCAGGTTGTTGCCCGGCTGGCGAGGCGGTTGCGGACGCTCATCGGCACGGTTGCGGTTCTGCCATTGACCGTCATTGTTATGCGGCTGGCCGTTGTGCTCGAACTGACGGCTGTTGTCGCCACGGATGATCCCGTCGTTCTGCGGCCCGTTGCCCGGCCCACGAATCTGCGGCTCATCGGCCAGCGCTTGCGCACTGACACCCACACACAGCAAACCAACACCGGCCAGACGCCAGATGCGCGAATTCATGCTTTTCCTCACTGCGGGAGCCTGTCGTTGGCAGGGCTTGTTGCTGAGACTCGAAACAGCCCCACCGGGTTCTGCAACAGGTTATCAGTCGCGGGACATATTTATTGAGGCGCCAAGATGAAATCGCAGGCAAGAAAAAAGGGAGACCCGTCGGCCTCCCTTCTGAGAACTTCGTCCTGGCTCGACGCTTTTGACGTCGGCTCACCTCACGCCGTCTTCTGGACAGTGTGCAGCTCGGGGGCCGGCACATCCCCGGTGGGGGTGGCGGCCGCGGCGGGCCTGATTGGGCGGGCCGCGTGGACTGTGTTACCGAGCAGTGATTCTGGTGATAAGAATAGGCCTGAAGCCGCGACAGAGGATTGCGAAAATTGCTCAATTAAACACTGCTTGCGCAATTTTTAACCCTGGATAGATAATCCGCCGCAATAGTTACGACCAAGGACAGATTGATGAGCAAACTCGACCGGTATGACCTGAGTATTTTGGCGGAATTGCAGCGCGACGCCCGTATCTCCAACCAGGAACTGGCCGAGCGCATCGGTCTGTCGCCCTCGCCTTGCTCGCGCCGGGTCAAGCAACTGGAAGACGATGGCTATATCTCGCGCCAGGTTGCATTGCTCGATCGCAAGATGCTCGGGCTGAGTCTGACCGCGTATGTGCTGATCGGCATGGACCGGCACACGCCGGAACGCTTCGAGAATTTCGAAGCGGCAATCCGCACATTGCCGCAAGTGCTGGAGTGCAGTCTGGTGACCGGAGTGGATGCTGACTACCAGTTGAAAGTGGTGGTGCCGGATATGGATCACTATCAGAAATTACTGCTGGGGCACCTGACCCGGATTGAAGGGGTCACCAGCGTGCGGTCGAGTTTTGTGCTGAACCAGGTGCTCAACAGCACCGAACTGCCGCTGACTCATTTGCGTAGCTGATATCGCTTTCGCGAGCAGGCTCGCTCCCACAGGGGAATGCATTTCAACCTGTGGGAGCGAGCCTGCTCGCGAAGGGGCCGGCACAGGCGACGCAGATCAATGCCCCGCCATCCGCCCTTGGCGTATACTCGCCGCCGCCCTTTCAGCCCTGTCCGCGCCGGAGATCGCCAATGGATCCAGCACTGTTCGAAGAGTGGATGATGACCGGTCTGGTCAGCATCCTGATCATTTTCATGGGTTTCATCGTCTGGGATCTGGCGAAGAAGTCCAAGGCCGGGCGGTTCGGCTCGTTCATTCTGTTTTTCGTGCTGGGCCTGGGCGTGGCCGCGTTCATCATCAAGAGTGTGGTGATCGGCCTGATCGAATCCGGCGCCTTATAAGCGCGCCGGCACTTCCTGCCACTGGCCCTGATCCAGCCCTTCAATCGTCCAGTCGCCAATCCTGACCCGCACCAGACGCAACGTCGGCAGCCCGACCGCCGCCGTCATGCGCCGCACCTGACGGTTGCGTCCTTCGCGAATCACCAGTTCCAGCCATGAAGTCGGTATGGTCGCGCGAAAGCGTACCGGCGGATTGCGCGGCCACAATTGCGGCTCAGCCAGTTGCCGCGCTTCGGCGGGCAGAGTCATGCCGTCATTCAGCTCGACGCCATCACGCAGGCGCTGCAACTGCTCGGCCGTCGGCTCGCCCTCCACCTGCACCCAATAAGTCTTCGCCAGTTTGTGTTTCGGATCGGCGATGCGCGCCTGCAACTGGCCGTCGTTGGTCAGCAGCAACAAACCTTCGCTGTCGCGATCCAGACGTCCGGCCGGGTAAATCCCCGGCACATCGATGTAATCCTTGAGTGTCGCCCGCCCTTCACCGTCGCTGAATTGCGTCAGCACATCGAAGGGTTTGTTGAACAGGATCAGTTTCGGCTCGGCCGGTGGTGCCTTGGCAACACGGCGCGGGGCAGAAGACTGAGGCTTCACGCCGGGACGGCGGGAAGGTGGACGCGGGGGACGGGACATAAGAGACAGAACATTTAGCGATCAGGGCTGACAATGCTAGTGCCCCGACCGCCAAATGACCACGACTAACCGTTAACGGAACGGCGGCTCGTCGAAGCTGCGCAACTTGCGCGAGTGCAGCGAGTTGAGTTCGGTACGCAGCAGATCCACCGCTTCGATGCCGATTTTCAAATGCTGGCTGACCGCGCGCTCATAGAAGGCGTTGGCCGAGCCCGGCAGTTTGATTTCGCTGTGCAGCGGCTTGTCCGAAACGCAGAGCAACGTGCCGTAAGGCACACGCAGGCGATAACCTTGCGCTGCAATCGTGCCGCTTTCCATGTCCACCGCAACCGCGCGGGACAGGTTGATCAGCGGCCGCTCCTGAGCCCAGCGCAGTTCCCAGTTACGGTCGTCGTAGGTCAGAACCGTGCCGGTGCGCAGGCGTTTCTTCAAGTCGTCGCCTTTCTCTCCGGTGACATTCGCCGCTGCCTGTTGAAGCGCAAGCTGCACTTCGGCCAGTGCCGGGATCGGAATATTCGGCGGCACCACACGATCAAGAATGCCGTCGCGGCGCATGTAGGCGTGAGCCAGCACGTAGTCGCCGATGGTCTGCGACTGACGCAGGCCGCCGCAGTGGCCGATCATCAGCCAGCAATGCGGGCGCAGCACGGCCAGGTGATCGGTGATGTTCTTGGCGTTGGACGGGCCGACACCGATGTTGACCAGCGTCACGCCGTGGCCATCGCTGGCGATCAGGTGATAGGCCGGCATCTGGTAACGGTGCCAGACCACACCGGCGGCAATCGCCGAGGCTTCGCCGTGGTCCATGCTCTTCTCGATGATCACGTTGCCCGGCAGGACCATGCGCACGAAACGCGGGTCGCGGCGCAACTGCTCCAGACCATGAACGATGAACTGATCGACGTAGCGATGATAGTTGGTCAGCAGAATCCACGGCTGCACATGGCGCCAGTCACTGCCGGTGTAATGCACCAGCCGGCGCAGCGAGAAATCCACGCGCGCGGCGTCGAACAGTGCCAGTGGCAGCGGATCGGTGTTTTCCCAGTCGTAGAGGCCGTCGGCAATGCCATCGGTAGCGGCGGACAGATCGGTGCTCGGGAACACCCGCGCCAGCACCGCTGCAGTGACGCCGGAACCGGCCAGTTCATCGCCCTGCTCGACCACATACGGATACGGAATGTTCTGCTGGCTGACGCCGACTTCGACGGTCACGGTGAAGTCGTGCATCAACGGCGTCAGTTGTTCGAGCAGGTATTTGCGAAACGCCGCCGGGTGGGTGACGGTGACGCTGTAAGTACCGGGCAACTGCACCTTGGCGTAAGCGCGGGTGGTCTGCGGCACTTCGCCCTGGCAGTGGTAGGTCAGACGCAGTTCGGGATAACGAAACAGGGCACGCTGTTCGGCGTCGGGCTCGACGCGGTCCTTGAGGTAACGCTTGAGGGCAGAATTCAGCGCAGTGGTGGCCCGCTCATGCAGCTCGGCCAGACGATCCACGGCTTGTTCGGCGGTTTGAACGACAATAAACGCTTCGGTCACGATCAGCTTCCTGTGTTCTGACTTGCAGAGCTTCATCTTGCCTGCATCGTGGACGCACGGGAACAGTGGCGTTGTGGGTGTACCGAAATCTTTCAGTTAACCCGAATCCCTGTGGGAGCTGGCTTGCCAGCGATGAGGCCATCACATTCAACATCGATGTTGACTGACAGACCGCCATCGCTGGCAAGCCAGCTCCCACAGGGTTTTGTGGTGTCGGGAAAATTGCGGTCAGAAAAGCTGTGGAGTCGAGCGGGCGACGATCGCTTCAACGTCCAGCCCACGCGGCAACGCGCCGTAGACGCGACCGCCACCGCTCAGACGGCTGGCAATGAAAGCATCGCTTACGGCTGAATTCCCCGCCTCCAATAGAAGCTTGGCCTGCAAACCGAGCGCAATGTCTTCGGTCAACTGCCGCGCCCGATACTGAATGTCACTGGTGTCCTTGAACTGCGCCTGCAACTGCTGAATGTGCGCGGCCAGACGTTTGTCGCCATGGCCGTCGCCCAGTTCGCTGAACAGCACATCGAGCACGCCCGGCTCCTTCGAAAGAGCGCGCAGCACGTCGAGACATTGCACATTCCCCGACCCTTCCCACGTCGAGTTCACCGGCGCTTCCCGGTACAGGCGCGGCAGGATGCTGTCCTCGACATATCCAGCACCGCCCATGCATTCGGCGGCTTCGTTGATCATTCCTGGCGCGCGCTTGCAGATCCAGTATTTGCCCACTGCCGTCACCAGCCGCGCGAACTGCGCTTCGTGGCGATCATTCAGATGGTCCAGCGCCTTGCCCATGCGCAGACTCAGCGCCAACGCCGCTTCGCTCTCCAGCGCCAGATCGGCCAGCACGTTTTGCATCAGCGGCTGCTCGCTGAGCAATTTGCCGCCGACCTTGCGATGCGCGCAGTGATGGCTGGCCTGGGTCAGTGCCTGGCGCATCAGCGAGCTGGAGCCGACCATGCAATCGAAGCGGGTCATCGCCACCATTTCGATAATGGTCGGCACGCCGCGCCCTTCTTCGCCGATCATCCATGCCAGCGCCCCACGAAACTCCACTTCGCTGGAGGCGTTGGACTGGTTGCCGAGTTTGTTTTTCAGACGCTGGATGTAGAACTGATTGCGCGTGTCGTCCGGGCGATGGCGCGGCAGCAGGAAGCAACTCAAGCCCTTGTCGGTTTGCGCCAATGTCAGGAAGGCGTCGCACATCGGCGCCGAGCAGAACCACTTGTGCCCGACCAGCTCATAGGCCTGACCCGGGCCGCTGGCGCCGACCGGATAGGCTTTGGTGGTGTTGGCGCGAACGTCGGTGCCGCCCTGCTTCTCGGTCATCGCCATGCCGATGGTCACGCCGGCCTTGTGCGCCATGCCGACGTTGCGTGGATCGTATTCGGTGGCGAGGACTTTCGGCAGCCACTGTTCGGCCAGGTCAGGCTGCAAGCGCAGGGCCGGCACGCTGGCGAAAGTCATGGTCAGCGGGCAACCACTGCCGGCCTCGGCCTGGCTGTGCAGATAGGTCATCGACGCGCGGGCGACATGCGCGCCGTCCTGCGGGTGTGCCCAAGGCAGCGAGGTCAGGCCATGTTCGATCGCAGTGCGCATGAGCTCGTGGTAAGCCGGGTGAAACTCGACCAGATCGATGCGATGGCCGTAGCGATCATGGCTGGCAAATACCGGTTTGTTCTGGTTGGCGAGAAACCCCGCTTCCATCAGCGGCCCACCCGCCAGTGCGCCATAGGCATCGATGCGCGACTCGGCCCAACCGGCACCAAAACGCCGCGACCACTCCTGCAGCGGCAGGTCGATGCGGTACAGGTTGGTGCCGTCCAGCGACGGCGGCTGATTGGTGACTTCGTGGGTTTCGGCGAACTGATGCAGGTTCATGACGGCGCTCCGTGTTCAGCAATGGCACCAGTTAAGCACTGGTGCTTTTTTGAACAAAGTGTCATAGACGCCGTTTTTGCGGCGCTTTTACCCCATCAGCAACTGAGCACGCGGCGCTGCAAGGCAGCCTGCAGATCCTCGAATTTCACCGGTTTGTGCAGATAGTCGATAGGCGCGCCCGGGGCGCATTGTTCGCGATCCGCACCCAGCGCCAGCATGAACACTGGCAAATGCGCGCAGCCTGGCAATGCATGGATCTGGCAGCACAGCGATGCGCCTTCGTGGTTGGGCAACTGGCAATCGATCAGCACTGCATCGAAGCTTTCCCGTTGCAGGCAGTCCAGCGCAGCGGCGCCGTTATCCGCGCTGCGCACGCGGAAACCGAGCTTGAGCAACATGCCGCGCATCACCAGTTGATTGACGCTGTTGTCGTCCACCAGCAGCACTGTGCAGTCCTGCGGCGCACGAATGCAATCGCGAGGCGGCTGATCCGCAGGCGCTTCGATCACCGGCAGTTCGAATTCGACATCGAGCTGGAAGCGGCTGCCGCGTCCGGGCTCGGAGCGATGGGTGAGTTTGCCGCCGAGCAACTCGACCAGTTGCCGGCAGATCGCCAGACCCACCCCCAGGCCGCCGTATTCGCGAGTCATCGAACCGTCGAGCTGGAAGAAACGCTGATACAGGGTCGCCTCGCCCAGATCAGTGAAACCGATACCGGTGTCGATCACCGCAAACGACAGCGCCATGCGCTCATCCGCCGACGGCCGCCCGGTGACGCGCAGCGCCAACCCGCCGACGCGGGTGAACTTGATCGCATTGTCCAGCAGGCATTCCAGGCACTGCGCCAGTTTCGCGCTGTCGCCGAGCAAGCGATCCGGCAGGGTCGGCAGCACCTCGACCTTGAAGTCCAGCGACTTGCTCGCTGCATTGCCTTCGAACTGCACGCGCAACGCTTCGATCACGCCGCGCAGGCTGAAACTGCCCGGCGTCGCCTTGAGCTTGCCGGCCTGCAACTCAGTGAGCGTGAGGATGCCATTGACCATGCGCATCATGTCGCGGGCGGAACCGGCGGCGGTCTGTTGATATTGCTCAAGCTCGGGATCGAGGTCGACGGTCTGCATCAGCTCCAGCGAACCGATCACGCCGTTCATCGGCGTGCGCAATTCGTGGGTCAGCGTCGCGAGGAATTCGTCCTTGAGCTTGTTGCTGTGGGCCAGTTGCTGGTTGAGCACTTCGAGTTTCTGCCCGGCGTCGAACAAAGTCTGCGCCTGTTGTTCGCGCATGGCGTTGATGCGATCGGCCAGCGCCAGCGACAGCAGCGCAACCTCGATCGCCGAGCCGATCTGGCTGGCGTACATGGTCAGGAACACGTTGGGCAGCAGGCCCAGCACCATCAGCGTATTGACGATGCCGCCGAGCAGGAACGCCGACCAGGCGATGATGAAGTAACGCGCCACGCGCAAGCCGCGCCACCAGGCAAGAATCCCGGCGGCAAAGATCACCACGGTGAAGGTCAGCGCCAGTGTGGTCGCCAGGCGCAGGGCCAGGGCGTAACTGGTCATCAGCGACAGGCCGATCACCAGCGCACTGAAGGCAATCAGGCCGATCAGCAAGCGATCCAGCCAGGGGCTGTGGGTCTTGGTCTGCAGGAAACTGCGGGCGAACTGGCTGCCGAACAGCCCGGCGCAACCGATGAAGAATGGCGTCGCGGCGTTGGCCCACCATGGGTTGTCCGGCCAGAAATACTCGACCGCCGCGCCATTCACCGACAATTGATAGAGGCCGAACGAGCCGATATAGAAGATGTAATAGAGGTAGCTGGTGTCGCGCACGCTCAGGTAAATGAACAGGTTGTAGACCAGCATCCCCAACAGCACGCCATAAATGATGCCGAGCACATACAGGCGCACCGGTTGGTCTTCGAGGTACGCGGTGCTCGACCACAACGTCACCGGCGCCTGGATCGAGCCTTCGCTGGCCAGTCGCAGGTACAGCGTCTGCTGTTGATCCGGTTTGAACGGCAAGTCGAACAGGTAATTGTTCTGGCGGATCTCGCGACTGGCGAAGGGCAAGGCATCGCCGGTCTGGCGCACCAGTCGGTATGCACCGGTGGCATCAGGCAAGTAAAGATCGAGGTGATCGAGTGGCGGATACGCCAGTTCCAGTAGCCAGGTGCGCTGGGCGGCCGGGTTGCTCGGGCGGTAATGCAGGTCGATCTTCAGCCAGAACGCCGAACGCGAGTAACCGGCGTTGAGCGTGGCTTTGTCGTGAGCTTTGAACTGACCGGCGGCGTCTTGCGCACGGACGTCGGCAATCGTCGCCTGACCGCTCGGGTCTTCGAACACTTGCAGCGATCGGCCCAGTGGCAGGCTCTGGGTGAATTCGTCGAATTCGACGGCGCTCGCCATAAGGGGCAAGCAGAACAGCAACATCAGCAAATAGCGCATTGAAGCCCCAGCGTGGCTCGTCCGGTTGTGTCAGGAAGCCCCCCATTCCCTTTGAGTAGACGTAAAACCGGTATTACCTGTGATTGTTTGGATCCAGCCTAGCATAGCCGTTGATGGCCATTGAGCACCATGGAAATTTTTCCTACAACGGCTCTAGAACGGGCGTTCCAGGGCAAAGCACCGAGATAGAGCTGTTGGAATGGTCAGGAACGTCAAAGATCGCAGCCTCCGGCAGCTCCTGCATTTATCTTGCTCTGCCACCCACACCCCAAAATCAGCTTTGGTGGTAAGCTCGCGCACCATGAATATCTACAGCTCCCGCCCCGTTGTCCTCTGTCTCTCCGGCCACGACCCCAGTGGTGGCGCCGGCTTGCAGGCAGATATCGAAGCCCTGCTCGCGCAGGGTTGCCATGCGGCTCCGGCCGTCACCGCCCTGACCGTGCAAGACACCGTCAACGTCACTGACTTCCGCGTCCTCGACCGTGAGTGGGTACTGGCCCAGGCCAACGCCGTGCTCAACGACTCCGAAGTCGCCGCAGTGAAACTGGGCATGCTCGGGTCGCTGGAGATGGTCGACACCGTGGTCGAACTGCTCTCGGCGCACCCGCACCTGCCAGTGGTCTGCGACCCGGTGCTGCGTGCCGGCGGCGGCGGACGCCTGGGCAAGGACGAGGTCGGCTATGCGATGCGCGAGCGTCTGCTGCCGCTGTCGATCATTGCCACGCCCAATCTTCCTGAAGCGCGCATCCTCGCCGAACTGCCCGAAGGCACGGCCGACGAGTGCGCGGAAAAACTCCTGCCATTCGTCAAAAACCTGCTGATTACCGGCGGCCATGGCGACGAAACTGAAATCCACAACCGCGTGTACAGCCGCGACGGCCTGCGCGAAACCTTTATCTGCCAGCGCCTGCCGGGCAGCTATCACGGCTCCGGTTGCACGCTGGCCAGCGCTTTGGCCGGGCGACTCGCTCAGGGCGAACACCTGGCCAGTGCCGTGCGCAGTGCGCTGGATTACACCTGGCGGACGCTGCGCGATGCCGAACAACTGGGCAAAGGCCAGTTCGTGCCGCGTCGCCTGCCGCTGGATTTCTGCTCGTAACGTCGTGAGGTCTGCCCGATGAAACTCCGTGGCCTGTATGCCATTACCGACAGCCAGTTGCTGGCCGGCAAGTTTCTGTCTTACGTGGAGGCGGCGCTCGACGGCGGCGTCACCCTGCTGCAATACCGCGACAAGAGCAGCGACGAGGCCCGCCGTCTGCGCGAGGCCGAGGCGTTGCGCAACTTGTGCGAGCGCTACAAGACGCAGCTGATCATCAACGATGACGCCGAGCTGGCCGCACGCCTCAACGTCGGCGTGCACCTCGGGCAGACCGACGGCCCGCTGTCGCCGACCCGCGCGCTGCTCGGTTCGAAAGCCATCATCGGTTCGACTTGTCACGGGCAAATCGCCCTGGCCGAACAGGCTGCCAAAGAAGGCGCGAGTTACGTTGCCTTTGGCCGCTTCTTCAATTCCACCACCAAACCCGGTGCGCCGAGTTGCAGCCTCGACTTGCTCGACGAAGCCAAACGCACGCTGCACTTGCCGGTCTGCGCGATCGGCGGGATCACCCTCGATAACGCCGCGCCACTGGTCGAGCACGGTGTCGATCTGCTCGCCGTGATCCACGGTTTGTTCGGCGCCGAGAGCAGCGCCGAAGTGACCCGCCGCGCCCGCGCCTTCAACGAACTTCTGAAAATCTGATTTGAGAGCCCGATCATGTCTCGTTCCGAAACCCTGTTTGCCAATGCTCAGAAACACATCCCCGGCGGCGTCAACTCGCCGGTGCGCGCGTTCAAGAGCGTCGGCGGCACCCCGCTGTTCTTCAAACACGCCGAAGGCGCTTACGTCACCGACGAAGATGACAAGCGTTATGTCGATTACGTGGGTTCGTGGGGGCCGATGATCCTCGGCCACAGCCATCCGGACGTGCTCGACGCGGTGCGCAATCAGCTGCAACACGGCCTGTCCTACGGCGCGCCGACGTCGATGGAAACCGAGATGGCCGATCTGGTCTGCTCGCTGGTGCCGTCGATGGACATGGTGCGCATGGTCAGCTCCGGCACCGAAGCGACCATGAGCGCGATCCGTCTGGCCCGTGGTTACACCGGTCGCGACAGCATCATCAAATTCGAAGGCTGCTACCACGGCCACTCCGACAGCCTGCTGGTCAAGGCCGGTTCCGGCGCTCTGACCCAGGGCGTACCGAGCTCGGCCGGCGTGCCGGCAGCCTTCGCCAAACACACCCTGACCCTGCCGTTCAACGACATCGACGCGGTTGAAGCGATGCTCGCCGAAGTGGGCGAGGACGTGGCGTGCATCATCGTCGAACCGGTCGCCGGCAACATGAACTGCGTGCCGCCAGCGCCGGGCTTCCTCGAAGGCCTGCGTTCGCTGTGTGACAAGCACGGCGTGGTGTTGATTTTCGACGAAGTGATGACCGGTTTCCGCGTCGCCCTCGGCGGTGCCCAGGCGCACTACGGTGTGACGCCGGACCTGACCACGTTCGGCAAGATCATCGGCGGCGGTATGCCGGTGGGCTGCTTCGGTGGCAAACGCGAGATCATGCAGCGCATCGCCCCACTGGGCCCGGTGTATCAGGCCGGTACGTTGTCGGGTAATCCACTGGCGATGGCTGCCGGCCTGACGACCCTGCGCCTGATCAGCCGCCCGGGCTTCCACGCCGAACTGACCGACTACACCGCGCGCATGCTCGACGGTCTGCAGCAGCGTGCCGATGCTGCGGGCATCCCGTTCGTGACCACTCAGGCCGGCGGCATGTTCGGTCTGTACTTCAGCGGCGCCGACGACATCGTCACCTTCGACGACGTGATGGCCAGCGACGCGGCAATGTTCGGTCGCTTCTTCCACTTGATGCTCGAAGGTGGCGTGTACCTGGCGCCGAGCGCTTTCGAAGCCGGTTTCACCTCGATCGCCCACGGCGAAGCCGAGTTGCAACTGACGCTGGACGCTGCCGAGCGCGCCTTCGCCGCATTGAAATAGTCGCCGTACCGCTGACGTTGGCTATGGCCAGCGTCAGCTTTCGCCTACATCCGCTCGGTTTTTCCGACGCGTCTGCGAAAATCCTGCCTGAATCGGGCGATATATTCCCCACGCAGCAGAAAAACGAGTAAAGACTTTGTAAGGTTGGCCCTGCTTATTTCATAATGCGCGCTTATTGGATCCCTCGACGGGTCCGCGTGCCCTTCAGAGGTAAGTCGATTCCCATGAACCGCACCGGCCGCACCCTTGCATTGGGCTGCCTGTTGCTCCTTCAGCCCCTGCTCGCGCATGCACAAGCAGGCGGCAACTCGTTGTTGATCCCGGCGATGGGTCGTTGCACCCTCAATACTCAGCCGCAAGACGTCACGCAGGCATTGGCCGCCTGCCAGAAAGCGGCGGACGAAGGGGACGCGCAAGCGCAATACGAGTTGGGTGAGTTCTACTACGACGGCAAGAACGCGCCGCGCGACCTCAATCAAGCCCTGAGCTATTTCGAAAAGGCCTCGCTGCAAGGCCACGCCCAGGCGCAATTCAAGCTCGGCAGCATGTTCTTCCACGGTGAAGGCGTGCAGGCCAACAATATCCAGGCCTACATCGTGCTGAAGATGGCAGCGGTCAATGGTGCTGAAGAGGCATTGGACACGGCTGACGAAGTCTCGGAAAAAATGTCCCGCGAAGATCTCGAAACCGCCACTCAGGTGCTCGGGCAGATTTTCCGCAAATACCTGATGGAACTGCAGAACGCCGACGGGCGCACGCCATTCTCCCCACTGCCCTAAAGGCTGTGGAGATTACCTGTGGCGAGGGGATTTATCCCCGTTGGGCTGCGAAGCGGCCCCAAACCCTGCAACCCGGTTCTGTCTGACACATATTGCTGGATGGATTGCGACTGCTTCGCAGCCGAGCGGGGCGGTGCGACGTTTCGCTAAATCCCCTCGCCACAACATCATTCCAAATCCAAAGCTGTGCTTACTTCTCAGGCATCGGCATCGGAAACGGCATGACATTGCCGACCGCGCCCCGGGCTTCGCTGATTTTCGGCGTGCCCAGACGTTCCACTTCGTCGATGCGCACGATCGAATGCATCGGTACAAAGCTGCGCACCACGCCTTCGAATTGCGCCTTGAGCTTTTCTTCGCTCGGGTCGACGACCATTTGCGTACGCTCGCCAAAGACGAATTCTTCAACTTCCAGGAAACCCCACAGATCACTTTGATAGATCTGCTTGGCGTACATTTCGAACACCTGGCCCTGGTTGAGGAAAATCACCTTGTAGATTGGAGCTTCGCGTTTGGTCATGGCGGGCGGATAACATCGGGGTAAAAATGAGGGCGCGAACTATAGCATAGCCACCGGACGCACAGCGGTAGGAACCTGACGGCTTGTTCCCTATAATGCGCGGTTCTTTGAATCACGTGACGACCCGAATCCATGGCCAAGAAGCTTTACATCGAAACCCACGGTTGCCAGATGAACGAGTACGACAGCTCGCGCATGGTCGATCTGCTGGGCGAACATCAGGCCCTGGAAGTCACCGCTCGCGCGGAAGACGCCGACGTGATTCTGCTCAACACCTGCTCGATCCGCGAACGCGCGCAAGACCGCGTGTATTCGCAACTCGGCCGCTGGCGCGAACTGAAGCTGGCCAACCCGGACATGGTCATCGCCGTCGGCGGTTGTGTGGCCAGTCAGGAAGGCGCGGCGATCCGCGATCGCGCGCCGTACGTCGATGTGGTGTTCGGCCCGCAGACCCTGCACCGTCTGCCGGAAATGATCGACGCCGCGCGCAGCAGCAAGCTGCCGCAGGTCGACGTGTCGTTCCCGGAAATCGAAAAATTCGACCACCTGCCCGAGCCGCGCATCGACGGTCCGAGCGCTTATGTGTCAGTGATGGAAGGTTGCAGCAAGTACTGCACGTTCTGCGTGGTGCCGTACACCCGTGGCGAAGAGGTCAGCCGACCGTTCGAAGACGTGATCGCGGAAATCATTCACCTGGCCGAACACGGCGTGCGTGAAGTGACCTTGCTCGGGCAGAACGTCAACGGCTATCGCGGCCAGACCCACGACGGTCGCCTGGCCGACCTGGCCGAACTGATCCGCGTGGTCGCCGCTGTCGATGGCATCGACCGCATCCGCTACACCACGTCGCATCCGCTGGAGTTCTCCGACAGCCTGATCCAGGCCCACGCCGAAGTGCCGGAACTGGTCAAGCACTTGCACTTGCCAGTGCAGTCGGGCTCGGACCGGATTCTCGCGGCGATGAAGCGCAACCACACGGCGCTGGAGTACAAATCCAAGCTGCGCAAATTGCGCGCCGCCGTACCGGGGATCTGCATCAGTTCGGACTTCATCGTCGGCTTCCCGGGCGAGACCGAGAAAGACTTCGAGCAGACCATGAAGCTGATTGCCGATGTCGGCTTCGATTTCTCCTATTCGTTCGTCTACAGCCAGCGCCCGGGCACGCCCGCTGCCGATCTGGCCGACGACACCCCGGAAGAATTGAAGAAAGAACGTCTGAACGCGCTGCAACATCGTTTGAATCAGCAGGGCTTCGAAATCAGCCGACAAATGGTCGGTTCGATCCAGCGCATTCTGGTGACCGATTACTCGAAGAAAGACCCGGGCGAGCTGCAGGGCCGCACCGAGAATAACCGTATCGTCAACTTCCGCTGCGACAATCCCACCCTGATCGGTCAGTTCGCCGATGTGCACATCGACGCCGCGCAACCGCACTCACTGCGTGGTTCTTTAATTCAATAACGCCGCATTTCTCCTGTGGGAGCGAGCCTGCTCGCGAAGGCGGTCTGTCAGACACATCAATTTTGAATGTGTCGCCGCCTTCGCGAGCAGGCTCGCTCCCACAGGTAAAGCGCAGCGGCGCTGATCGGCTGAGATATTTAAGAGCTTTCGCACCCACGCCACTGGCGTTATCCTTGATTTCATCCTAATTGCCCCAGGGCGGCTAAATACGACCTTGAACGCACCCATCGAACCACATCGTTTTCTCCTCGAGCCTTTTGAGGCTCGCCGCTTCGCCAATCTGTGCGGGCAATTCGACGAGCATTTGCGCTTGATCGAACAGCGCCTGGCCATCGAGATCCGCAATCGCGGAAACCAGTTCGAGTTGATTGGCGATCCAAAACTCACCACGTCCGCGGAAAACCTGCTGCGCCGCCTGTACCGGGAAACCAAGGGTACCGAGCTGTCGCCAGACCTGGTGCACCTGTTCATTCAGGAATCAGCAGATATCGACAACCCGGCCCCTGCCGAAGCGACTGTCGCCCTGCGCACCAAGAAAGGCATGATTCGCCCGCGCGGCTTGAATCAGCAGCGCTACGTGAAGGAAATCCTCGGTAACGACATCAACTTCGGCATCGGCCCGGCCGGTACCGGCAAGACCTATCTGGCCGTGGCCTGCGCGGTAGATGCGCTGGAGCGCGAGCAGATCCGCCGCATCCTGCTGGTGCGTCCGGCGGTCGAAGCGGGGGAAAAACTCGGCTTCCTGCCCGGCGACCTGTCGCAGAAGATCGACCCGTACCTGCGCCCGCTCTACGACGCGCTGTACGAAATGCTCGGTTTCGAATACGTCGCCAAGCTGATCGAGAAACAGGTGATCGAAGTCGCGCCGCTGGCCTACATGCGCGGTCGTACGCTGAACAACAGCTTCATCATTCTCGACGAGAGCCAGAACACCACCGTCGAGCAGATGAAGATGTTCCTCACGCGCATCGGCTTCGGCTCCACCGCCGTGATCACCGGCGACATCACCCAGGTCGACCTGCCGCGCGGCACCAAGTCCGGCCTGCACCATGTGATCGAAGTGCTCAAAGACGTGCCGGGCATCAGCTTCACCCATTTCCAGCCCAAAGACGTCGTGCGCCACCCGTTGGTGCAGCGGATCGTCGAGGCCTACGAGCGCTTCGAGACCCGTGCCGAAGCTGCGAAGGAAGCCTCGCGCGATGCTTGAGCTGGATCTGCAAATCGCCACCGAGGCCAGCGCGCCGAGTGAAGCCGAGTTCCGCCAGTGGTGCGAACTGGCCCTGCGCCAGCGCAGCGCTGATTCGGAAATGACCATTCGTCTGGTCGACGAGGAAGAAGGCCGCGAGCTCAATCACACCTGGCGCCACAAGGACTACGCGACCAATGTGTTGTCGTTCCCGGCGGAAGTGCCTGACGAGTTTCTCGATATTCCGCTGCTCGGCGATCTGGTGATCTGCGTGGCCGTGGTCGAACGCGAAGCCGCCGAGCAGGGCAAGGAACTAAAGGCCCACTGGGCACATCTGGTCATTCACGGTTGCTTGCATCTGCTCGGTTACGACCATATAGATGACGACGAAGCCGAAGAAATGGAAGCACTGGAACGCGAGTTGCTTGCTGAACTGGGCTATCCCGATCCGTACGCGGATGACGAAACCGAACACTCCCCCATCGTTACAACAAAGGATTCAGAGTAATCGCTATGAGCGAAGATCGATCGAGCAACGGGCAGAAGTCATGGCTGGGTAAACTGACCCAGGCTTTTGCCCACGAGCCGAAGAACCGTCAGGAGCTCCTCGAGCTGCTGCGTGATGCACATCAGAACAAACTGCTGGACAGCGAAGCGCTGGCCATCGTCGAAGGCGCCATCCAGGTGGCTGACCTGCAAGTGCGCGACATCATGGTGCCGCGCTCGCAGATGATCAGCATCAAGGCGACCCAGACACCCCGCGAATTCCTCCCTGCCGTGGTCGACTCGGCCCACTCGCGCTATCCGGTCATCGGCGAAAGCCACGACGACGTGATGGGCGTGCTGCTGGCCAAGGATCTGCTGCCGCTGATCCTCAAGGAGAACGGCGACAGCTTCAACATCAAGGACCTGCTGCGCCCGGCCACCTTCGTGCCGGAGTCCAAGCGTCTGAACGTGTTGCTGCGTGAATTCCGCGCCAACCACAACCACATGGCGATCGTCATCGACGAGTACGGCGGCGTCGCCGGTCTAGTGACCATCGAAGACGTGCTCGAGCAGATCGTCGGCGACATCGAGGACGAGCACGACGTCGAAGAAGACAGCTACATCAAGCCGCTGCCCAGCGGTGACTTCCTGATCAAGGCGCTGACGCCGATCGAGAACTTCAATGAGTTCTTCGACAGCGAGTTCTCCGACGACGAGTTCGACACCGTCGGCGGTCTGGTGATGAGCGCGTTCGGCCACTTACCAAAACGCAACGAAACCACTGAAATCGGCGCTTATCGTTTCCGCATCCTGAACGCCGACAGCCGTCGGATTCATTTGCTGCGACTGACACCTATCGCTCGTTAATTCTAAGGACTGAAATGCGCTGGACAACCCGCCCCGGCTGGCCCGGTAACCTGCTGGCCGTGGCGGCCGGTGCAATTACCACCTTCGCTCTGGCACCTTTCAACATCTGGCCGCTGGCTTTGCTCGCGGTCGGTTTGTTCTACGCCGGTTTGCGTGAGCTGAGCCCGCGTCAGGCGCTCGGCCGTGGCTGGTGCTTCGGCTTCGGCCTGTTCGGTGCCGGCACCAGTTGGATCTATTACAGCATCCACCACTTTGGTGGCGCTTCGGTGTTGCTCGCCGGGTTCCTGATGCTGCTGTTCACCGCGGCGATTGCCTGGTTCTTCGCCCTGCCCGCGTGGCTGTGGGCGCGCTGGTTGCGGCGTAACGAAGCACCGCTGGCAGATGCCTTGGCCTTTGCTGCGCTGTGGGTCGGCCAGGAAGCGTTTCGCGGCTGGTTCCTTACCGGTTTCCCGTGGCTTTATTCCGGTTACAGCCAGCTCGACGGCCCGCTGGCCGGGCTCGCTCCGGTGGGCGGCATGTGGCTGGTATCGTTTGTTCTGGCACTTACCGCAGCGCTGATCTACAACGCGTCGCGCTTGTTGCAGGCGCGACGCAAGGGTTTCATCGCGGCCGGTGTGGTACTTCTGGCGGGGCCTTGGGTAGCAGGCATCGCCCTCAAAGGCCACGCGTGGACCAGCCCGTCCGGCGCACCGCTGACCGTGGCCGCAATTCAGGGCAACGTCGCGCAGAGCATGAAATGGGACCCGGCCGAGCTCAACGCGCAACTGGCGCTGTACCGTGATCTGAGCTTCCGCTCCAAACCGGTCGATCTGCTGATCTGGCCGGAAACCGCCGTGCCGGTATTGAAGGAGTCCGCCGAGGGCTACCTGACGATGATGGGCAACTTCGCCGCCGAGCGTAAGTCAGCGTTGATCACCGGTGTGCCGATTCGCCAGACCGTGCATCACGAGCGGCGCTTCTTCAACGGCATCACCGTGGTCGGCGAAGGCGATGGCACTTACCTGAAGCAGAAACTGGTGCCGTTCGGCGAGTACGTGCCGTTGCAGGACGTGTTGCGCGGCTTGATCGCGTTCTTCGACCTGCCGATGTCGGACTTCGCGCGCGGCCCGTCGGATCAAGCGCTCTTGCAAGCCAAGGGTTACCAGATCGCACCGTTTATCTGCTACGAAGTGGTCTATCCGGAATTCGCCGCCGGCCTGTCGGCACGCAGTGATCTGCTGCTGACGATCAGCAACGACACCTGGTTCGGCACGTCCATCGGCCCGCTGCAGCATTTGCAGATGGCGCAGATGCGCGCGCTGGAAGCCGGACGCTGGATGATCCGCGCGACCAACAACGGCGTTACCGGCCTGATCAATCCGTTCGGGCAGATCACCGAGCAGATTCCGCAGTTCGAACAAGGCGTGTTGTATGGCGAAGTGGTGCCGATGCACGACCTGACGCCGTACTTGCAATGGCGCTCGTGGCCGTTGATCGTGTTGTGCCTGCTGCTGTTTGGCTGGGCGCTGATGGCCAGCCGGATGTCGAAGACCCTCTGAGAAATGTGGCGAGGGGGTTTATCCCCGCTGGAGTGCGCAGCAGTCTCCTCTTCTGAAGGTAAGAGAGGGGCCGCTACGCGCCCCATCGGGGATAAATCCCCTCGGCACAATGATCTTCAGCGGTAAAACAACGAATACCCCACCTGCCCCACCGCTTCATTGAGCAACTGCCCGCTCTGCCAGATCGACTTGAACTCCGGCAGCCAGCCGCCAAATGGCCGTGCGTTATCGGTACCGAGGAAACCCACCGGTGCCGGCACCACCTCAAAACCCGCCTGCTCAAAGCTCCACACCGCACGCGGCATGTGCCACGCCTGCGTCACCACGACGACGCGCTTGATCCCCTGCGGCAAGAGAATATCTGCCGTCATCTTCGCGTTCTCCCATGTGGTGCGGCTCTCGCCTTCCTGCCAGCGCACGCTCACGTCGAAGTCATCACGCAACGAATCCGCCATCAACTTCGCCTCGGTCGGGGGCGTGCCGTAATGCAGGCCGCCGCTGGTCAGAATCGGCAGGCCCGAGGCCTTGGCCAAGCGTGCGGCGTAACGCTGGCGCTCAAGGCCGACGCCGGTCGGCTGGTCTTCGCCCCAGGCCAGATCACCGCGCTCACGCCCCGAGCCCAGCACCACGATCGCATCGGCGCGTTGCGCCAGCGTTGCCCACTCCTGCCGCGCCAGCGGCGGCTCTCGTTCCAGCGCCTTGGCGCTCCACTGCACGACCACCGGCAGGCTCATCAGCCACAGGCCGCCAAAGCCGAGGGCAAAACACACACCCGCCAGACGCGGCCGTGAGCGGCGCAGCCACCAGGCGGCCAGCAACAGCAGCAAAAGAATGCCGGGCGGCAGTAAAAGTTGTTTGATGAAATAGCGAAGGGGCATCGGGCATCTCCAAAGATGCCCGAAGCCTAAGAGTGTTGATTACGCGTTACAACCAGTAGGCCGGATCCGGTTGCAAAAGATCCGTTTCATGACCTGCCATGCGCTTACTTGGCCTGCACAGAACGCACCTTGCCGGTGTCTCTGCGCGGCGCCTTGTCCTTGAGCCAGATGACCTTGGCCGAATGTGCTGCATCGAGCTGCTTCACTGCTTGAGACAGGCATCCCTGCGTTTCACGTTCACTGCGATCCAGATAGGCCTTGACCAGTTTGAACTCGGCGGGACTCAAGCCACGCAATTCCAGTTCCAGGGGGCGCTCGTCGCGCAGCCGGTCAGCGGTTTTCACGGCGTCCAGCGCCATGCCCAGACGATCGATCAACCTTTCATACAACTCGGGTTTCGTTACGTTCTTTTTCCGTTGCTCCACCATCCCTCACCTCATTGAAGATAAGACTCACTCCCCAATTAGAGCTTAGCTTCGCTGCACGAACCGGCTACACGCCGCGACCAACGGCCCTCGTCGCCCAAAAGGTCGGGCAAACAGCTGTAATCAGGGTTTCCCTCGGCCAAGCGCGGTCATGTATGCTACGGCGCTTCCTGTCATTCCACTTCCAGCGCAGCCGGGCCATCCCGGATGCCGCCGTCGAAGAGGATTAGGCCACCCCTATCCAGTACAAAAGTAGCCATGCACGAACAATATCAGCCACGTGAGATCGAAGCCGCCGCCCAGTCGTTCTGGGATGAGCAAAAGTCCTTTGAAGTCAGTGAACAGCCAGGCAAGGAAACCTACTACTGCCTGTCGATGTTCCCTTACCCCAGCGGCAAGCTGCACATGGGCCACGTGCGCAACTACACCATTGGCGACGTGATTTCGCGCTACCAGCGCATGCAGGGCAAGAATGTTCTGCAGCCCATGGGTTGGGATGCGTTCGGCATGCCGGCGGAAAACGCCGCAATGAAAAACAACGTAGCGCCCGCCAAGTGGACCTACGAGAACATCGCCTACATGAAGTCGCAGTTGCGCAGCCTCGGCCTCGCGGTGGACTGGTCCCGTGAAGTGACCACCTGCAAGCCGGACTACTACCGCTGGGAACAATGGCTGTTCACCCGCCTGTTCGAAAAAGGCGTGATCTACCGCAAGAACGGCACCGTGAACTGGGATCCGGTCGACCAGACCGTTCTGGCCAACGAGCAAGTCATCGACGGCCGTGGCTGGCGCTCCGGCGCGCTGATCGAAAAGCGCGAAATCCCGATGTACTACTTCAAGATCACCGCTTACGCCGACGAGCTGCTGGAAAGCCTCGACGAACTGACTGGCTGGCCGGAACAGGTCAAGACCATGCAGCGCAACTGGATCGGCAAGTCCCGTGGCATGGAAGTGCAGTTCCCGTACAACGTCGATTCGATCGGCGAAGCCGGCACCCTGAAAGTCTTCACCACTCGTCCGGACACCCTGATGGGCGCGACCTACGTCGCCGTCGCAGCCGAGCACCCGCTGGCCACCCTGGCCGCGCAGAACAATCCCGAGCTGCAAGCGTTCATCGCTGAATGCAAGGGCGGCAGCGTCGCTGAAGCCGATGTCGCCACCCAGGAAAAGAAAGGCCTGCCGACCGGCCTGTTCGTCGAGCACCCGCTGACCGGCGAGAAGCTGCCGGTGTGGGTTGCCAACTACGTGCTGATGCACTACGGCGACGGCGCGGTCATGGCGGTTCCGGCGCACGACGAGCGCGATTTCGAATTCGCGCACAAGTACAACCTGCCGGTGAAATCGGTGGTGCGCACCAGTTCCGGTGACAGCAACCCGGCGCCGTGGCAGGACGCCTATGGCGAGCATGGCACGCTGATCAACTCCGGTGAGTTCGACGGCCTCGACTTCGCCGGCGCGTTCGACGCCATGGAAGTGGCGCTGATAAAGAAAGAGCTGGGCGCCTCGCGCACCCAGTTCCGCCTGCGCGACTGGGGCATCAGCCGCCAGCGCTACTGGGGCTGCCCGATCCCGATCATCCACTGCGCCACCTGCGGCGACGTGCCGGTGCCGGAAGATCAACTGCCGGTCGTATTGCCGGAAGACGTGGTGCCGGACGGCGCCGGTTCGCCGCTGGCGCGCATGCCCGAGTTCTACGAATGCAGCTGCCCGAAATGCGGCGCGCCGGCCAAGCGTGAAACCGACACCATGGACACCTTCGTCGAGTCGTCGTGGTACTACGCCCGCTACGCCTCGCCGCACTTTGAAGGTGGCCTGGTAGAAAAATCCGCCGCCGACCACTGGCTGCCGGTGGATCAGTACATCGGTGGTATCGAACACGCCATTCTGCACCTGCTCTACGCGCGCTTCTTCCACAAACTGATGCGTGACGAAGGTCTGGTCAGCTCCAATGAGCCGTTCAAGAACCTGCTGACCCAGGGCATGGTGATCGCCGAGACCTACTATCGTCGCGAAGCCAACGGTGCCTACACCTGGTTCAACCCGGCAGACGTGGAACTTGAGCGTGACAGCAAAGCCAAGGTCATCAGCGCCAAGCTGAAGTCCGACGGCCTGCCGGTGGAAATCGGCGGTACCGAGAAGATGGCCAAGTCGAAGAACAACGGCGTCGACCCGCAGTCGATGATCGACCAGTTCGGCGCCGACACCTGCCGCCTGTTCATGATGTTCGCCTCGCCGCCTGACATGAGCGCGGAATGGTCCGACTCCGGCGTTGAAGGTTCGCACCGTTTCCTCAAGCGCGTCTGGCGTCTGGCGCAAGCCCACGTCACCCAGGGTCTGCCGGGCAAACTGGATATCGCCACTCTGAACGACGAGCAGAAAACCGTGCGTCGTGCGATTCACCTGGCGATCAAGCAGGCCAGCCATGACGTCGGCCAGAACCACAAATTCAACACGGCCATCGCTCAGGTGATGACGCTGATGAACGTGCTGGAAAAAGCCGCCCAAGGCACCGAACAGGACCGCGCGCTGCTGCACGAAGGCCTGGAAGCGGTGACCCTGCTGCTGGCGCCGATCACCCCGCACATCAGCCACGAACTGTGGAAGCAGTTGGGTCACGCCGATGCGGTGATCGATGCAGGCTGGCCGGCCGTGGACGAAAGTGCCTTGGTGCAGGACAACCTGACCCTGGTCATTCAGGTCAACGGCAAGCTGCGCGGGCAGATCGAAATGCCGGCCAGCGCCACCCGCGAAGAGATCGAAGCCGCTGCACGCATCAACGAAAACGTGCTGCGTTTCGTCGACGGCCTGACCATTCGCAAAGTGATCGTGGTACCGGGCAAACTGGTCAACATCGTCGCCAGCTAAATTGGATCGGCTGCCAGGCTCGCCTGGCAGCCAGTAAAACCTTTCGGGCCGCAGAGTCGGCTCACCTGGTTTCAAGGGGAGCAACACAATGATCAAACGCAATCTGCTGGTGATGGGCCTCGCCGTTCTGCTGAGCGCCTGCGGTTTCCAGTTGCGTGGTACCGGCACCAACGAACTGTCGATCAAGGAAATCGACCTGAGCGCGCGTAACGCTTATGGCGAAACCGTAAGACAGCTGCGTCAGACGCTGGAGTCCAGCGGCGTCAAGGTCTACACAGGCGCGCCGTACAAGCTGTATCTGGCTGACGAACAGGAAAGCCAGCGCATTCTCAGCTATGCCGGTGCCGGGCGCACAGGCGAGTATCAGGTCAACACTGTGCTGAGCTATGACATCCGCGGCGACAAAGACCTGTCCCTGCTTAGCGACAAGCTCGAAGTGCAGAAGGTGTTCATTCACGACGGCAACAACCTCGTCGGCTCCGATCAGGAAGCCAACGACGCCCGTCATGAAATCCGTCGCGAGCTGGTGCAGCGCATGATGCTGCGCCTGTCGCAGCTGACCCCGGGCCAGTTGCAGCAACTGCAGCAAACCGCCAACGACCGCGCCAAGGCTGAAGCCGATGCGCTGGAAGCGGCGCAGAAGGCTGAGGCGGAAACTCCGCGTCAGTCGCCGCTCGAAATCCCGCAGCAGTAAGACGGCCGGGGCGCTCAGGCGCCCCGCTCGCCCTTCTTTATGAAGCTCGCTCCCGCGCAACTCGGCAAACACCTGCAAGGCGCACTTGCGCCGGTCTACATCATCAGCGGCGATGATCCGTTGCTGTGTCAGGAAGCCGCCGACGCCATCCGCACCGCTGCTCGCCAGCAAGGTTTCGACGAACGTCAGGTGTTCGCCGCCGACGCCAATTTCGATTGGGGTACGTTGCTGCAGGCCGGCGCAAGCATGTCGCTGTTCGCCGAAAAACGCCTGTTGGAACTGCGCCTGCCGTCCGGTAAGCCTGGCGATAAAGGCGCCGCCGCGCTGATCGAATATTGCTCACGTCCTGCGGAAGACACGGTCCTGCTGATCAGCTTGCCGAAGCTCGATGGCAGCGCGCAGAAAACCAAGTGGGGCAAGGCACTGGTCGAAGGCCAGCAAACCCAGTTCGTGCAGATCTGGCCAGTGGATGCCAATCAGCTGCCGAGCTGGATTCGTCAGCGCCTGTCCCAGGCAGGCCTGTCGGCCAGTCAGGACGCCGTCGAATTGATTGCCGCGCGTGTCGAAGGCAACCTGCTCGCCGCCGCCCAGGAAATCGAAAAGCTCAAGTTGATGGCCGAGGGTGGGCAGATCACCGTCGAAACCGTGCAGGCCGCTGTGGCCGACAGTGCCCGGTTCGACGTATTCGGCCTGACCGACGCGGTACTCAACGGCGAACCGGCCCACGCCTTGCGCATGCTTGAGGGTTTGCGCGGCGAAGGCGTCGAACCGCCGGTGATCCTCTGGGCACTGGCGCGGGAGTTGCGCCTGTTGGCCAACATTTCCCTGCAATACAGCCAGGGCACGCCACTGGACAAGTGTTTCAGCCAGTCGAAACCGCCGGTCTGGGACAAGCGCAAGCCGCTGATGAGCAAGGCTTTGCAACGCTACTCGGCGCAACGCTGGGCGCAATTGCTGCTTGAAGCGCAGCGTATCGACGCGCAGATCAAGGGCCAGGCGGCGGGTTCGCCGTGGATGAGCTTGAGTCGTCTGGCGTTGTTGATGGCAGGCCAGCGCCTGACACTTCCTGCCGAATAACCTGTTTCCCGCATAACGGCCATTCGCGAGCAAGCTCGCTCCCACATTGAAATGCATTCCAAATGTGGGAGCGAGCTTGCTCGCGAAAGCGCCAGAACATTCCTACACAACAGGCACTGGACAGACGCCCAACATCGGCAGATTATTTGCCGCGCCAAACCCACTCAATCCAGAGAACCCTCATGAGCAAAAAGCCAGCAAAGCATGGCCCCAACAAGGCCAAATCCATCGTCGCCCAGCCATTGTTCCGCAGCCGCCAGGAACGACCAGCCAAGGGCAAAGGCAGCTACCGCCGCGAAGCCTTCCGGTCTGACAACCGGGAGGCTTTTTACTTTCTGGCTGCCTGAAGCGCACTACCCCTCGCTCATGTTAAGGTCTGCACCTGATTCGTTTCCCTGGAACTGTGCATGCCCCCAAGTCTTTCCCGTCGTTGGCCCGTGCGCCAATTGATCGCTGCCTCCAGCTTCATTCTGCTTGTCGCCTGCGCGGAAAAACCCACCGCCGCCGATGCACAACCGCTTCAAGCCGCCCCGGTTACCACGGCCCCAGCGATTATTCCGCCGGTAGTGCCGTCCGCCGACCCGCTCGATATTCAACCGACCCAGACCTTTGCCGAATGGCAGGCGGGCTTCCGCAAGGACGCCCTCGCCGCCGGGATTCGCCCCGAGCTGTTCGATCAGGCATTTGCCAACATCAGCTTCGACGCCAGCGTGATCCGTGCCGATCGCAGTCAGCCGGAATTTTCCCGCCCGGTGTGGGAATACCTCGACGGTGCGCTGTCGCCACTGCGCGTCCGCAAGGGCCAGGCGTTGATCAATCAGTACGCCGACATTCTGCAAAGCATCGAGCAGCGTTATGGCGTTGATCGCCAGGCACTGGTGTCGGTGTGGGGCATGGAAAGCAATTTCGGTCAGTTTCAGGGCAGCAAGTCGGTGATCAACTCGCTGGCCACCCTTGCCTACGAAGGCCGTCGTCCGGGCTTTGCTCACGCGCAACTGATCGCCGCCCTGCAGATTCTGCAACAGGGCGATATCACCCCGGAGAAGATGCTCGGTTCCTGGGCCGGCGCGATGGGCCAGACCCAGTTCATTCCGACCACTTACAACACCCACGCCGTGGACTTTGATGGTGACGGTCGCCGCGACATCTGGGGCAGCCCCGCCGATGCGCTGGCCTCGACCGCGCATTACCTGCAAAGCTCGGGCTGGCAACGCGGCCAGCCTTGGGGCTTCGAGGTGCAATTGCCGAGCGGTTTCAACTACACGCTGGCCGATGGCGCGATTCGTAAAAGCGTTGCCGAATGGCGGCAACTGGGCGTGAACCTGCCCAATGGCGCGCAGGTGCCAGCCGGTTCCGAACAACTGTCCGCCGCCCTGCTGCTGCCGGCCGGTTATCGCGGCCCGGCGTTCCTGATCCTCGACAACTTCCGGGCGATTCTCAAGTACAACAATTCGTCGTCGTATGCGCTGGCGGTGAGCCTGTTGTCCGAGCGCTTTGAAGGCGCGGGCCTGATCAATGGCGACTGGCCGAAAGATGATCTGCCGCTGAGCCGCACCGAGCGCATCGAACTGCAGACGCTATTGAGCGCGCGTAATTACGACGCCGGCACAGCGGACGGGATTATCGGCGCCAATACCCGCAAGGCCATTCGCAGTGCCCAGCAGGCGCTGGGCTGGCCGGCGGATGGCTATCCGACGCACAAGTTGCTTGAGAGCCTGCGCTCCCAATAGAGCAAATCAAAAGATCGCAGCCTTCGGCAGCTCCTACAGGACGATCATCAATCCCATGTAGGAGCTGCCGAAGGCTGCGATCTTTTGCCTCCCGAATTATCGGATGACCACATCCTGCTCCAGCAGCAACTCCTGCTTCCCTGCATCCAGGCGCACCAGCGCGCCCAACGGCAGTGTCAGGTTCGGGTCGCAATGGCCACTGCGCCAACCCGACAGCACCGGAATCCGCAACGGCTCAAAGGTTTGCTTGAGCAGGCGATTCAGCGCGTCGACCTCCACCCCGGCGATATCACCGACCAGCACACCGCGCAGCCGGGCCAGCTTGCCGGCCAGACGCATCTGGGTCAGCAGGCGATCAATGCGATACAGCGGCTCGTTGATGTCCTCGATGAACAGAACTGCGCCTTCGACATCAATCTCGTAGGGCGTGCCGAGGGTTGCAGCAATCATCGCCAGATTGCCGCCGAGCAAACGCCCGTGAGCGATGCCCGGTTCGACGGTTGATAACGGATAAGCCGCCGGATGGCTCAGTACACTCCCTGACTTCAGTTGCCCGCGCAGCATGGCGAAGAATGACGTGACGGTCGGCGGCTCCTTGTCGCCGAGCAGGTCGGCATTGAGCAGCGGGCCGTGAAAGGTCACAAACCCGGCGTAGCGACTGATGGCCAGGTGCAGCGCGGTGATGTCGCTATAGCCGACAAACGGCTTGGCATGCCGGCTGAGCAGGTCGTAATCGATTCGGTCCAGCAGACGCGGCGTGCCGTAGCCGCCGCGCAGGCAAATGATCGCGTCGACTTCGGGGTCAGCGAACGCCGCGTGCAGATCGCGCAGGCGTACGTCGTCACTGCCGGCCAGGTAGCCGTCCTTCTCATAGACACCCGGAAACACCTTCAGCCCATAGCCGCGCGCGCGCATCCATTGCAGCGCTTTTTCAGTGTCTAGGGCGCCGGGGCCGGCAGGCGCGATGACGCCAATCGTCCCTTCGGAGGGCAGTGCCGGTACGGGTCGGTGGGCAATCAGGGTGTGGCTCGGTCGAACGGTCATCCTTGGGCTCCAGCGGTAAAGTCATGCACACACAGTAGTCAGCTGAAGAGACAAACAAAAGCCCCTTGTCTCAGGCAAAAAAATGCCCGCCGAGGAACCGTCCTCGGCGGGCATTTTTACATCAGCAGTGAATCAGGAACCCAGCAGCTCGGCCTTGACCAGCTTCGCCTGCTCGTCGGCGTGGTACGAGGAACGTACCAGCGGGCCCGAAGCGACGTTCTTGAAGCCCATCTTGTAACCTTCTTCGGCGAACCAGGCGAAGGTGTCCGGGTGCACGAAACGCTGCACCGGCAAGTGACTGCGCGACGGTTGCAGGTACTGCCCGAGGGTCAGCATGTCGATGTCGTGTTCGCGCATGCGCTTCATGACTTCGATGACTTCCTCGTCGGTCTCGCCCAGACCCAGCATCAGGCCGGACTTGGTCGGGATATGCGGCATCATCTGCTTGAAGCGTTGCAGCAGGGTCAGCGACCACTGGTAATCCGAGCCCGGACGCGCAGCCTTGTACAGGCGCGGCACGGTTTCCAGGTTGTGGTTGAACACATCCGGCGGCTCGGCGGCGGTGATTTCCAGGGCGATGTCCATGCGGCCACGGTAGTCCGGGACCAGGGTCTCGAGCTGAACGTTCGGCGACAGTTTGCGGATTTCGCGGATGCAGTCAGCAAAGTGCTGGGCACCGCCGTCACGCAGGTCGTCACGGTCAACCGAGGTGATCACCACGTATTTGAGCTTGAGGTCGGCGATGGCGATGGCCAGGCTTTCCGGCTCGTTGACGTCCAGTGGCTTCGGACGACCGTGGCCAACGTCGCAGAACGGGCAGCGACGGGTGCAGATGTCGCCCATGATCATGAAGGTTGCGGTGCCGCCGGAGAAGCATTCGCCGAGGTTCGGGCAGGACGCTTCTTCGCAGACACTGTGCAGCTTGTGCTTGCGCAGCAGGCTCTTGATGCGGTCGACTTCCGGCGAAACCGGGATGCGCACGCGGATCCAGTCGGGTTTCTTCGGCAGTTCGGTGGTCGGAATGATCTTGACCGGGATGCGTGCAACCTTCTCGGCGCCGCGCAGCTTGACGCCGGCTTCAACCTTGGGACGCGGGGCCGGGCGCTCGGTCACGTCGAGCGTCGGGATCATGGTTTGCACTGCATCAGTAGTCATATCAGTCGATTCCGCCCGTGAGGGTCGTCTGCTCAGCATAGTCGAGGTGTTTGACGAGCTGCGCGCGCAGCCGGGCACTTACCTCGGCAAATTCAATCGATCCTGCGTGATCGCTTAGCTGGGTCATGGCCAGCCCGGCGTAGCCGCAGGGATTAATCCGTCGAAACGGTTCCAGGTTCATATCCACGTTCAGGGCCAGGCCATGAAAGGAACAACCGTGGCGAATGCGCAAACCCAGAGAAGCGATTTTCGCTCCATCGACGTATACGCCGGGAGCATCTGGCTTGGCGGCGGCGGTGACGCCGTAGCTGGCCAGCAGTTCGATCAGGCAGGCTTCCATGCGGCTGACGAGATCACGCACGCCGAAACCCAGCTTGCGTACATCCAGTAACAGATAAGCCACCAGTTGCCCGGGGCCATGATAAGTCACTTGGCCGCCACGATCGACCTGCACCACCGGAATATCTCCCGGCAGCAACAGGTGTTCAGCCTTGCCGGCCTGGCCCTGGGTGAACACCGGCGGGTGTTCGACGAGCCAGATTTCGTCGGCGGCAGTATTGCCGCGTTCGTTGGTAAAGCGTTGCATGGCATGCCAGACCGGCTCGTAAGCCATCTGGCCCAGCTCGCGAAAGCCCAGCGTGCCGTGCATCACAACACCATGTGCACGATGCCGGAAGCCCGCAGTTCGCTGTTGATGTTGTACAGCTGATCCTGGTCGGTGGCGACGATGTGCAACTGGATGGTGGTGTATTTGCCGTTGCTGCTTTGACGCTCGTCGATGCGCTCATCATTGATGGTCGCGTGTTTCAGGACGATCGCGATGATCCTGTCCTTGTTGCCAACACCCGTATCACTGATCACCTTGATCGGATAATCGGTCTGGGGAAATTCGATCTTTGGCGCCTTTACTTCGGTATCGGTCATGGCGTAACGGCCTCTATAGCGCAAGCCGTGGTAACGCACATGGCCCCGCACCGGATCGGGGCGGGGCCATGCAGGTCAACACAAAATCAGTTGAACAAGCCGTAGAAGAATAGACGGATGCTATCCCACATGCGGCGGAAGATACCACCCTCCTCGACGCCATCCAGAGCGATCAGGTCGGCGCTGTGCACCACCTTGTCTTCCAGTTTGACTTCGACTTTACCGATCACGTCGCCCTTGGCGATTGGCGCAACCAGTTGCGGGTTCATGGTCATGCTGGCAGCGAGCTTCTTCAGCTGGCCTTTCGGCAGGGTCATGGTCAGGTCTTGCGCCAGGCCGGCCTTGACTTGGCTGGTGGTGCCTTTCCATACCGGCGCCTGCGCCAGTTCGGTGCCCTTCTGATAGAAGGTCTGGGTTTCGAAGAAGCGGAAACCGTAGGTCAGCAGCTTCTGGGTTTCAGCCGCGCGGGCCACTTCGCTGTTGGTGCCGAACACCACGGCGATCAGGCGCTGGCCATCACGTACAGCCGAAGACACCATGCAGTAGCCGGCTTCATCGGTGTGGCCGGTTTTCAGACCGTCAACGGTCTTGTCGCGCCACAGCAGCAGGTTGCGGTTAGGCTGCTTGATGCCGTTCCAGAAGAACTCTTTCTGCGAGTAGATCGCATAGTGAGCCGGGTCTTCGTGGATGATCGCACGGGCCAGAATCGCCATGTCGTGCGCCGACGAGTAGTGCTCAGGGTTTGGCAGACCGGTCGGGTTCATGAAGTGGGTATTGGTCATGCCCAGTTCGGTGACGGTCTTGTTCATCAGGTCGGCGAAGGCGTCTTCGCTGCCGGCGATGTGCTCGGCCAGGGCGACGCTGGCGTCGTTACCGGACTGGATGATGATGCCGTGCAGCAGGTCGCTGACAGTGACCTGCGAACCGACCTTGATGAACATCCGCGAACCGCCGGTGCGCCAGGCGTTTTCGCTGACGGTCACCGGATCGTTTTCACCGATCTGACCGCGACGGATTTCCAGGGTCGCGATGTACGCGGTCATCAGCTTGGTCAGGCTGGCCGGTGGCAGACGCTGGTCGCCGTTGTTTTCGACCAGCACGTTGCCGCTGCTGGCGTCCATCAGAACATAGGCCTTGGCGGCCAGTTGTGGTGGCGACGGCATCATCTCGGCCGCGAAGGCGGCTGGCGAGAGGAGCAGCGGGACTAGCAGACACAGGCGTTTGGCAAAGGTGGTGATGTTCATCCGTCTCTCGAAATCGCTAATGGAAACTTGCCCGAAGGCAAAACTTATTCAGACAGCCTTCTAACGGGCCATCGCGTGTTCAGTTGCTCACTCCAGTCACCCTTGCCGGGCTTTTGTTCTTCGACGAGCCAACAACCTGGTTCACCCCCCGAATACCGCAAGTGAACCGTCAATCAAGGTCTACGTGTTACTCGGTGACCACGCTGGGCGAACCCAGATTGGCCAGCCGCACACTGTTCTGCACCTGGGCGATCTCACCCGGCGAGCCGATCGGCCCCAGGCGTACCCGGTGCAGGGTCTGCTGATTGCGCACGATCGAGCTGATGAACACCGGCGCGCTCACCATCCCGCTGAGCTTCGACCTCAGCAGTTCGGCAGCGTCCGGGTTGGCGAACGCGCCCACCTGCAGATACTGGCCAGACGCTGGTGCAGAAGCGTTTTTTTTTGCATCGATCTGCACGGGCACCACGGCCGCGGCGTGTTGCTGCGGCGGCGGTGTCCATTGCTCGACGGTGCCGGCCGACGCCGTGATCACTGGCGCGCTATTCTGCGCCACTTGCGGCTCATTGAGCATCAGCGGCGCCGGACGGCCCTTGGCCGCCCACCACTGCTGCGGATCGATGCCTTCGACCTTGACCCGCGCGGTGCCGGTTTCGGCATAGCCGAGCTTCTTCGCCGCTGCGTAGGACAAGTCGATGATGCGATCGGAGTAGAACGGCCCACGGTCGTTGACGCGCAGGATCACGGTCTTGTTGTTGTCCAGGTTGGTCACCCGAACGTAACTTGGCAGCGGCAAGGTCTTGTGCGCCGCACTCATGCCGTACAGGTCATACACTTCGCCGTTGGCGGTGTTCTGGCCATGGAACTTGGTGCCGTACCAGGACGCTGTGCCCGAAGCCACGTAGGTCTTGGATTCCTGCAATGGAAAATAGGTCTTGCCCAGCACGGTGTACGGGTTGGCCTTGTACGGGCCGGTGTGCAGGGTCGGTGTCGCATCCGGGATGCGCGAAACATCGACATCCCACCACGGCGCGCCGTCTTTGTGCGCGCGGTTGATGTCCAGGCCCGGTTGGGCGCGGACAGCGGTGGACGGGGTTTTCTGCGTCGGCGTACGGCTGGTCGTGCAACTGGCGACCAGGACTGCCAACGCAGCGAAAGCCACCAGCTTCAGGGGTTTATTGTTAGGCAATGCCTGCATTACTTGACGCCCCGTGCTTGTACCAGCTGTTCAGACAGTTGATGTACGGCCATGGCGTACATCACGCTGCGGTTATAACGCGTGATCGCGTAGAAATTCTGCAGGCCCATCCAGTATTCAGGGCCGTTGTCGCCTTCGAGGCGAAATGCGGTAACCGGCATATCATCGCGCAGCGCATCATGACTTGACCAGCCCAGCGCCCGCAACTCTGCGACCGTCTTCACTGGTTCGATACCGGTGGTCAGGCCTTCATCGGCCTGCTCGCCGCGCACATCGGCGCGGCTGACCACCGGCTCGCCGGCGACCCAGCCGTGGCGCTTGAAGTAGCTGGCGACGCTGCCAATGGCATCGTCCGGGTTGTTCCAGATATTGATGTGGCCATCACCGTCGAAGTCCACCGCGTAGGCGCGAAAGCTGCTCGGCATGAACTGCGGCAGGCCCATCGCCCCGGCGTACGAGCCTTTCAGGGTCAGCGGATCGACCTGCTCTTCGCGGGCCAGCAGCAGGAACTCACGCAGTTCCTTGCGGAAAAATTCGGCACGGGGAGGATAGTCGAAGCCGAGGGTCGACAATGCGTCGATCACGCGGAAATTACCGGTATTACGTCCGAAAAAGGTCTCGACGCCGATGATCGACACGATCACTTGTGCCGGCACGCCGTATTCCTGCTCGGCACGGGCCAGGGTCGCCTCGTGCTGACGCCAGAAGTCGACACCACGGGCGATACGCGCGTCAGTAATGAACATCGGGCGATATTCATTCCACTGCTTGACCCGTTCGGCGGGTTTGGAGATGGCGTCGAGAATCGACTGCTTGCGTTGCGCCTCGCGGAACACACCCATCAGTTGTTCACCGGCGAAACCGTAGTCGCGGGTCATTTCGCCGACGAATTCGGCCACCTGCGGCGAGCCTTCATAGTCGCCGGCCAGCGCTTCCTGCACGCTCCCCAGCAGGCCCATCAGGCCAACCAGCGGCGCGCATCGAGTCGCCCAGCCACGCATTACTTGCATTGCACTCTTCACCTTATTCAAACCTGTGCGATCCACTTGCGATGGGTATGGATCGACATCAAAACCCCAAACGCTGACAGCAGCGTCACCAGCGAAGTTCCTCCGTAGCTAATGAACGGCAACGGCACCCCAACGACCGGCAACAGGCCACTGACCATACCGATGTTGACGAAAACGTAAACAAAAAAAGTCATGGTCAACGCGCCGGCGAGCAATTTGCCGAACAGCGTTTGCGCCTGAGCGGTGATCACCAGCCCGCGACCGATCAACAACAGATAGATCAGTAGCAGCGCGCAAATCCCCACCAGACCGAACTCTTCGCCAAGCACAGCAATGATGAAGTCGGTGTGGCTTTCCGGGAGAAAGTCCAGGTGTGACTGGGTGCCGAGCAGCCAGCCTTTGCCGAATACGCCACCGGAACCGATCGCGGCTTTGGACTGAATGATGTTCCAGCCGGTACCGAGCGGATCGCTTTCCGGGTCGAGGAAAGTCAGGACACGCTGTTTCTGATAGTCGTGCATGACGAAAAACCACATCGCCACCGACACCGGCACCGCCGCCGCCAGCACGCTGAGAATCCAGCGCCAGCGCAGGCCGCCCATGAACAGGACGAAGGCGCCACCGGCGAGAATCAGCAGCGAGGTACCGAGATCCGGCTGGCGCACGATCAGAATGAACGGCACGCCAATCAGCATCAGGCTGATGCCGACGTGCTTGAGCTGCGGCGGCAGCGTGCGTTTGGACAGGTACCAGGCGATGGTTGCCGGCATCAGGATCTTCATGAATTCCGAGGGCTGGAAGCGGATCACCCCGGGGATGTTGATCCAGCGGGTGGCGCCCATGGCGTTGTGGCCCATGATGTCGACGACGATCAGCAATATCACGCCGATCACGTAACCGAGCGGCACCCAGCGGGCCATGAAACGCGGCTCGAACTGGGCGATGACAATCATCGCCACCAGGCCGATGCCGAAGGATGTGGCCTGCTTGCCGAGCAGCTCCCAGCTCTTGCCGCTGGCCGAATACAGCACGAACAGGCTGCCGGCGGCGAGAATCAGCAACAGGATCAACAGCGGGCCATCGATATGCAGTCTTTGCAGCAACGTCGCGCGGCGACGCATCACATCCTCGCTGGAGAGCATGCGATCGAAATTATTCATCACGGGCCGGGGCCTCCGCAGTGATAGGGCTGGCGTACTCGGCTTTCAGGTGGCCATCCTGGTCGAGCAACCAGGCGTCCATGACCTGGCGCACCACTGGCGCGGCAACGCCGGAACCGGACTCACCGTTCTCGACCATCACCGACACGACGATTTTCGGATCATCGGCCGGGGCGAAGCCGACGAACAGGGCGTGGTCGCGGTGGCGTTCCTGGACCTTGGAGCGGTCGTATTTCTCACCCTGCTTGATCGCCACCACCTGCGCGGTACCGGACTTGCCGGCGATGCGGTATTGCGCGCCGATCGCCGCTTTGCGCGCGGTACCACGGGCACCGTGCATCACTTGCTGCATGCCGTGGTTGACCTTGTTCCAGTCGGACGGGTCGCGCAGGACGATGTTCGGCATCGGGTTTTCATCCACTGGTTTGACCCCGTCGAGGGACTTGGCCAGGTGCGGACGATTCCAGATGCCTTTGTTGGCCACCAGCGCCGTGGCCTGGGCCAGTTGCAGCGGCGTCGACTGCATATAGCCCTGGCCGATCCCGAGAATCAGGGTTTCGCCGGGGAACCACGCCTGTTTGCGCGTCGCCCGTTTCCATTCGCGCGACGGCATCAGGCCCGGGGACTCTTCGAACATGTCCAGCGAGACCTTCTGGCCGATGCCGAACTTGTTCATATAGGTCGACAGCCGATCGATGCCGAGCTTGTGCGCCAAGTCATAGAAGTAGGTGTCGTTGGACCGCATGATCGCCGTGTCGAGGTCGACGAAGCCGTCACCGGTACGGTTCCAGTTGCGATACTTGTGGTCGTAGTTGGGCAGCATGTAATAGCCCGGGTCGAACACCCGGCTCGAAGCCGTGACCACGCCAGCGTCAAGACCGGCAATCGCTACCGCCGGTTTGATCGTCGAGCCCGGCGGGTACAGACCACGCAGCACGCGGTTGAACAGCGGCCGGTCGATGGAATCACGCAACTCGGCGTAGGCCTTGAAGCTGATGCCGGTGACGAACAGGTTGGGGTCGAAACTCGGCTGACTGACCATCGCCAACACTTCGCCGGTTTTTGGATCGAGCGCCACCACCGCGCCACGACGCCCGCCCAGCGCGGCCTCGGCGGCTTCCTGCAACTTGATGTCGAGGCTCAGGACGATGTCCTTGCCGGGAATCGGATCGGTGCGCTTGAGCACCCGCAACACGCGGCCACGGGCGTTGGTCTCGACTTCCTCGTAACCGACCTGACCGTGCAATTCCGGCTCGTAGAACCGCTCGATGCCGGTCTTGCCGATGTGGTGGGTGCCGCTGTAGTTGACCGGATCCAGCGACTTCAGCTCTTTCTCGTTGATCCGCCCCATGTAGCCCACCGAGTGCGCAAAGTGCGCGCCCTGCGGGTAATGCCGGACCAGTTGCGCGACCACTTCCACCCCGGGCAGGCGGAACTGATTCACCGCGATGCGGGCGATCTGCTCTTCGGTCAGTTCGAACAGGATCGGTACCGGCTCGAATGGCCGGCGCCCCTGACGCATGCGTTTCTCGAAGATCACCCGGTCCTCGGGAGTCAGCTCCAGCACCTCGACGATGACGTCGAGCACCTGTTGCCAGTCGCCGGAGCGCTCGCGGGTCATGCTCAGACTGAAGCTCGGCCGGTTGTCGGCCACGACCACGCCGTTGCGGTCGAAAATCAGCCCGCGCGTTGGCGGAATCGGCTGCACATGGACGCGGTTGTTTTCCGACAGGGTCGAGTGGTACTCGTACTGGATCACCTGCAGGTAATACAGACGCGCGATCAACACACAGATCAGCGCCACGATCACGATCGCACCGAACACGACACGGCTGCGCACCAGACGGGCGTCCTTTTCGTGGTCCTTGATGCGGATCGGCTGAGACATGAGGGCAGGCTTACTTGTGGTAAGGGTGGCCGGACAACACGGTCCAGGCACGGTACAACTGTTCGCCGATCAGAATCCGCACCAGCGGGTGCGGCAAGGTCAGCGGCGACAACGACCAGCGCTGGTCAGCGCGGGCACAGACTTCCGGTGCCAGCCCTTCCGGGCCGCCGACCATGAAGTTGACCGTGCGCGAATCCAGGCGCCAGCGATCGAGTTCGACCGCCAGTTGCTCGGTGCTCCACGGCTTGCCGTGAACCTCCAGCGTGACGATCCGCTCGTTGTGCCCGACCTTGGCCAGCATGGCTTCGCCTTCCTGGCGGATGAAACGGGCCACGTCGGCATTCTTGCCACGGGTGTTGAGCGGAATTTCCACCAGTTCCAGCGCCAGCTCGGACGGAAGACGCTTGGCATATTCATGCCAGCCTTCTTCCACCCACTTGGGCATGCGTGAACCGACGGCGATCAGGCGCAGTCGCACAGCGATCCCTTAGAACTGGTCTTTGTTGAGCTTGGTGAAATGCTCGTGGGTGTTTTCCGGGCTGTGGTGCTTGGCATCGGCCGCACGGCTTTGCTCGGCACCGGCCCACAGACGCTCCAGGTCGTAGAACTGACGCGCCGAGGCGGTCATCATGTGCACGATCACCAGATCGAGGTCGAGCAGAACCCAGTCGCTGTCGCCCTTGCCTTCTTCGCCCAGTGGCTTGGCGCCCTGCTTCTTCACTTCCTCGCGGACCTTGTCCAGCATCGCGTTGATCTGGCGATTGGAGGTACCGGTGGCGATGATCATGTAGTCAGTGATGCTCTGCTTGTCGCGCACATCAATGATCTGGATGTCCTGGGCCTTGACGTCTTCCAGCGCAGCGACGGCAATCTTGACCAGTTCGTCGCCCTTGAGCGGCTCGTTGGTGTTGACGGCTTCCGGCAGTGGTGCGCTCTTGAACGTGCCTTTGCGCTTTACTTTCGGTAGATCTTTATCAGTCATATGTAACTCGTTTTGCTCATGTATTCGGCGGCTTGGGGATACGGTGATTCGTATCAGTGAAGCACGCCTTGTTCAGTTCGACGCACGATACAGACCGTGCGCATCGATGTAGGCCAGGACCGCGTCGGGCACCAGGAAACGTACCGACTTACCGCTGGCCAGCAGTTGACGGATCTGGGTGGCGGAAACCGCGAGCGGTGTCTGCCAGACGAATGCAATCTGTCCGCTCGGCCCTTTCAGGGCCAGCGGGTCGCTCACCGAACGCGCTGCCAGCAGGTTGCGCAAGGCATCCGGCGGTTCGCTGTCGGCGTCCGGGCGCTGTAGCACCAGGATGTGGCAATGCTGGAGCAACTCTTCCCAGCGGTGCCAAGTGGGCAGGCCGCAAAATGCGTCCCAGCCCAAAAGCAGAAAAACCTGGGTCTCGGCGGGCATCTCTGCGCGCAGCGACTCCAGGGTATCGATGGTCCAGGACGGTTTGTCCCGCTGCAATTCGCGGGCGTCCACCACCAGCGGCGGCAATCCGGCCACCGCGCACTCGACCATCGCCAGCCGATCCTGCGCCGACACCTGCGGCGTCCCGCGATGTGGCGGGCGCGCGTTCGGCATCAGGCGCAACTCGTCCAGCGCCAGCGCTTCGACGACTTCCAGCGCGCCACGCAAATGGCCGATGTGCACCGGGTCGAACGTACCGCCCAGCACGCCAATGCGTTGCGGGCGCGACTCGCTGCCGGTGTGCGGCGCTGTCAGGTCGAGGTCGGTCAAGTCAGACCGTCGCCTGGCCGCGCAACTGGCCATCGCCGACCACGATGTACTTCTCGCAGGTCAGCCCCTCGAGCCCGACCGGGCCGCGGGCGTGCAGCTTATCAGTAGAAATGCCGATCTCGGCACCCAATCCGTATTCAAATCCATCGGCAAAGCAGGTCGGCGTGTTGATCATCACCGAGGCCGAGTCGACTTCCGCCACGAACCGGCGGGTGTCGGCGAGGTTTTCGCTGACGATCGAGTCGGTGTGATGGGAGCCGTAATGGTTGATGTGTTCGATCGCCTGCTCCAGACCGTCGACCACACGGATCGACAGAATCGGCGCCAGGTACTCGGTGTGCCAGTCGTCTTCGCTGGCCGCGACCACTTCGATGATCGCCCGGGTGCGCTCGCAACCGCGCAGCTCGACGCCTTTTCCGCGGAACTGCGCAGCCATCGACGGCAGGAAATCCTTGGCAACAGCCTGATCGACCAGCAGGGTTTCCATCGCGCCGCAGATGCCATAACGATAGGTCTTGGCGTTGAAAGCGATGCGCTGGGCTTTGGCCAGATCGGCGTGTTCGCTGACGTAAACGTGGCAGATGCCGTCCAGATGCTTGATCACCGGCACGCGGGCATCGCGGCTGATGCGTTCGATCAGGCCACGACCGCCACGAGGCACGATGACGTCGACGTATTCCGGCATGCTGATCAGCGCGCCGACAGCGGCACGGTCAGTGGTTTCGACCACTTGCACCACAGCGGCGGGCAGTTCGGCTTCGGCCAGACCGCGCTGGATGCACGCGGCAATCGCGCGATTGGAATGAATTGCCTCGGAGCCACCGCGCAGGATGGTCGCGTTGCCGGACTTCAGGCACAGGCTGGCGGCATCGATGGTCACGTTCGGACGGGATTCGTAGATGATCCCGATCACGCCCAGCGGCACGCGCATCTTGCCGACCTGAATGCCCGACGGACGGAAGCTCATGTCGCGGATCGCGCCGACCGGATCCGCCAGTGCAGCGACCTGACGCAAGCCGACGATCATGCCGTCGATGCGTGCCGGGGTCAGTTCCAGACGCTCCAGCAGCGCCGGCTCCAGACCGCTCGCGCGACCGGCAGCCAGATCCAGCTCATTGGCTGCGGCCAGCTCGGCGCGTGCAGCGTCCAGAGCATTGGCGGCAGCCTGCAAGGCGCGGTTTTTCTGCGCGGTGCTGGCGCGACCGATGACCTTGGAGCCAGCGCGGGCGGCGCGACCCAATCGGGTCATGTAGTCAAGAACGGACTCAGTCATGGTCTGCTGGGGTCTTGGCAAAGAGGAAAGCGGCAGATTATAGCTGTCGCGTCCCGGGACTAACAGCGGTGACGGGCGGATGGTCGAAATGAGCTGCGTTTGCCCGTCGTTCAGACGTAATTAAGCTCAGCGTTGTTATCATCACGACCTCTTGAGCCTGGATAAACCTTGCCCATCATGACCAACGTGCCCCTTTGCCCCGAGTCCGCGCGCCTGCCCGTGGGCCTGCCGGACAGTTTTTTCGACCGCGACGCCCAGGTTCTGGCGCAGGCGCTGCTCGGCAAAGTCATCCGCCATCGCGTCGGTGACCTGTGGCTGAGTGCGCGAATCATCGAGACCGAAGCCTATTACTTCGCGGAAAAAGGCAGTCATGCCTCGCTCGGTTACACAGAAAAGCGTAAGGCTTTGTTTCTGGATGGCGGCCACATCTATATGTACTACGCCCGCGGCGGTGATTCGCTGAACTTCAGTGCGCAAGGTCCGGGCAATGCCGTGCTGATCAAATCCGCCTATCCGTGGGTCGACGAGGTCAGCGGCCCGGCGAGTCTGGCGCAGATGCTGCTGAACAATCCCGATGCCCAGGGCCGACCGCGGCCGACGCAGAAGTTGTGCGCCGGGCAGACGTTGTTGTGCAAGGCATTGGGTTTGAAAGTACCGATGTGGGACGCCAAGCGTTTCGACCATGAATTGTTGCTGGTCGAAGATACGGGGCCGGCACCTTCGCAGATTATTCAAACCACCCGGCTGGGCATTCCGCTGGGCCGTGATGAACACCTGATGTATCGCTTCGTTGACGCTGCGTATGCGCAATGGTGCACGCGGAACCCGCTGCGACGGGGTCAGGTCGAAGGCCGGGATTATATTTTGCTTCCCGTAACCGACGCCGAATCCGTCAATGAATGATGTCTCCCCCTGTGGGAGCGAGCCTGCTCGCGAAGGGGTCGTGCCAGCCAACGCTTCTATCGTCTGACACAGCGCATTCGCGAGCAGGCTCGCTCCCACAGGTCAGCAGTCCACCGCGTAACAATTACTTAAAGAATGAATGGAGTTTTTCTGTATGGGCCCATGGCTCGATAGCATCACCGGATGGCTCGGCGCCAATCCGCAGTGGCTGGCCGCAGCGGTGTTCATCGTGGCGTGCGTGGAATGTCTGGCGATCGCCGGGCTGATCGTGCCGGGCACGGTGCTGCTGTTTGCCGTGGCGGTGCTGGCCGGCAGCGGCGCGCTGTCATTGAGCGAAACGCTGCTGCTGGGCTTTCTTGGCGGCATTCTTGGCGACCTGATTTCCTACTTCCTCGGCCGCCATTTCCACCAGAACATCCGCCGCCTCCCCGGGCTACGCCATCACCCGGAATGGATGGCCGGCGCCGAGTCGTACTTCCAGCGCTATGGCATCGCCAGCCTGCTGGTCGGGCGTTTCATCGGCCCGCTGCGGCCGATGCTGCCGATGGTCGCCGGGATGTGCGACATGCCCTTCCCGCGTTTCTTCGCCGTCAGCCTGCTGGCCGCTGCGGGCTGGAGCCTGGCTTATCTATTGCCGGGCTGGGCCACGGGCGCAGCGTTCCGCCTGCCATTGCCTGAAGGTTTCTGGCTCGAAGCCGGGATTGTCGCGGCCAGCATTGCGGTGATGGTCGGCCTGAGCGTCAACAGCAGCGTGCGCCGCCATCGTCGCGCGACAATCTGGATCGGCGGCATGAGCCTGTTGATCCTGATCGGGCTGTTTATCGGCTATCCATACCTCACCGCGCTCGACAACGGTGTGATGACTCTGGTGCAGGAACATCGCCAGCCAGCGCTGGACGAAATCGCCGTGACGCTGACCCTGATCGGCGAATTCCGCAACATGCTGCTGTTCAGCGCCCTGCTCGTCATATTGCTGTTGCTGTGCAAGCAGTGGCGCCAGGCAGTGTTCGCGGGCGCCACCATGCTGATCACCGCCATGGCCAACACCGGCACCAAGTATTTTTTCGCCCGGGTACGCCCGGAAGTGCTCAGCGATCCACTGACCACCTACAGCATGCCCAGCGGCCATGCTTCTGGCGCATTCGCCCTGTTCCTGACGCTGGGTGTCCTGGCCGGACGCGGGCAGCCGCCACGCATGCGCCTGACCTGGCTGCTGATTGCCTGCATCCCGGCATTCTCCATTGCTTTGTCGCGGGTCTATCTCGGCGCGCACTGGCCAACCGACATATTGGCCGGTGCAATGCTTGCAAGCTGCGTCTGCGCCGCGATGCTGTGGTTAAACCAGCGGCAGGCGCCGCTCAACGCCATGCCTTTCAAGATCTGGTGGCTGATCCTGCCGTCCATGGTCGCGCTGTTCGGATTCTTCGTTATGCGCCACTTGCCACATACATTGTTGCGTTACGCCTACTAAAACAGGCAATTTACAAGCGACATTTCTTATACGCCGCTCTTTCGGAATATTCCGACAAGAGCGGCGCTTGCAACCTACGCAAACTTCCTCCCTCCCGGTTAACTTTCCTGGTTATAAAACCGACATTTCCGCATTCTCGATCGACGCAAAACTAGCGTTACATATTCAAGTTGAAACATGCCTGCTCAGTGTTTCGCGCTTTTGAAAAACAGTTAGATTGATGGGCCCGACTCGGTCATTTGCTGGCTATCCATATTTATTCAAACCATGCATTGAAGTTCTGCCGAGTCATACAACAATCCATTTCTTATCGAGTCTTTCATGAGTCCAAAAATACCCCGCAAGACGTCAGTCACAACCACGCATCAAACTGATGCAAACGTACCAACGCCACATCGGCCCATGTTTGATGTCAGCAGCATTGAAATATCGCCAAGAGCCGGCATCCCCGATCTTGCGCTGCACAGTACCAACTTCGACAGCGCCCTTGCCGATGCGAATCCGCGGTTGCCAGCGGTTGAAATCTTTCAGTTACCGGCACACAGCGCCTATCGCTCGGAACATTCCACTTCAATAAACGATTACTGGTTATCAGAGACCTTTGTGCGTGGAATGCAGCCTGCCGACAATGATGGATTTCGCTGGATCGTTGGCAGAAAGTTCGCAGACGTCGAATATCAGGGAGCTCTGCAAACCACGCATGTGGGTGAGGATGAAACCGGCGCGTTGCGCAGCAAGTTACTCACCGAGCGCGTTCCCTCCGGACCGCGCCTGTACAAAAACGCAGACAGCCCCACCTGGCGCCTGACCGAACAACCCGCGCCAAAGCGACCGCGCCTCGCCCCCGTGACAATACCCATCAATCAAAGTCGTTACAGCCCATCCTGGCGTTCGCCGGATGCTCAGGGCTATTACGAAATGAATCCGCTATTTGGCTCACGCAAAGACAACATGCTGTTCGCCTTCCGGGATTCATATGGCAATTACATAGCGGTTGATCCTCCAGCGGGTGGATTCGCAGCGTCGCCGCTCCACCTCAAACAGTGGACCGATCATGAGATATGGCAGCTATATGGGCTACAGGGCGAGGACATTGCGCGCTTTCGTGTCCAAGCCCAGGCCACCGGCACGCCGCCACAGTGGGCACACCCCACAACCACGGAAAATCCGCGAACCGATCTGCTGCGCGACTCGTTGCGCTGGCTGCACCCGCAGATGGGCTTTGCAGAGCGCGAAGCCTTTCTGCAATCGTTCAATCTGCTGCCCAGGCAACTCACACGCTTGCAGCAGGAAATGGCCAGCCATCTGACGCTCCCGGCGTGGGCACTGGCGCACAAGCGCTTGCTGGAGGACGTCAGCAACCCGCAACGCTTCGACCAGTTTGCCGCCGATGCGCTCGAGCAGCTCAACCTCAAGCGCAATGCCCGCCACGATTGGTACGACGCAGAAAACAGCCTGACCCCCGAGGTGCGCGAAGCGCTGTTGAAACAGCTCGGTTATCTGCGCAACAAGAACAACTGCCTGTACCGCACGGACATTCCGGCGCTGTTTCGCGGTGACGAGCGCACGCCGTTCGAGCTGGCGAACGACGGCACCATGCTGCCGCGCTATCACCACGAACCCGGCGCGACCACACACAAGCCGATCAGCGCGACGTTCAGTCTCCAGGCAGGACAGGGATATGCCCGCACCCCCGATCCCGAATACCTGCGTTTCAACAGCCAGACCCATAAATACCCGGGACGCGACACGGGCGACAGCGGTTCGGAAAGCGGCGCAAGCGACGCCAGTGATACACCGAGTGACTCCTCGTCAGACTGGTCGGATCCTGACAGCCCTGTGGCATGGGATCACGAACGCGGCTACCGGTCCACGCGCACACGGCAGACGGAAATGTTTCTCTACGCACTCGACACGCGCGATCTGGAGGTCGTCCCCCACGAAGAAAACATGATGTTCAATTCCGCTGCGCGTGACACCCCGCCGACCTGGTTCCCCTCCGACGATTTCGAAGGGCTGATCTCGGTCACGCGCAGAGGAGTTTCAGCCGAGCGTGTCTGGTTACTGAACACAGACCTGACCAAGGGCGCCAGGGTCGAAGACATCAAAGAGCAGGCTGGGGCAAACGCTGATCGAATCGAAGCGGCCACCCATGCCGGGCACTCCAACCGGTTCGAATACGACCAGTTGATCGACCAGGTGGAGGCGGCGGGCCTGCCGATAATCAGGCTCTCAGGCAACAAGGACGAGTTTGCCCATGACATCGCCTGGCCCGAACTTCAAATGCTCAAGTAAAGCCGCCAGGGAAACCGGCTCCTCATGCACACCATTAAAGGATTAATACGTGTCGAAACTCATCGTTCCCGCGGCTCATGTCGCCCACGTGCGCGCGCTTCAAGTTACCCCCATAGACGCCTCGGCCAATGCCCATACGCCGTCCACACCCATGCCCGATCGAGCGGACGTGCCAGGCGAGGTGCCTGACAGCCCCCCATCCCTTCGCCAGACTCTGAAGGCAATCGACAAACACCTGGGCCCACTGCGTATCGGCGAGGTCGTGATCAGTCGGGTCGAGTTGCAAGCGCTGGGGGCGACCGTAGACGGTCAACCTGTCAGTCCGGCGAATGCCAACATGAAGCGCGTGGATCAGGCTTTTCTGGACGGACTCCATTTCGAGTCCGCAAAGGTGCAGTCCCGCTTGAAAGCCGTGGACTTTCCCGACAATGACATGGCGGCACTGCTGTTCTATGAGATTGCCTGCAAGCGCTCGGTCGATGCCGGCCCATTGTTCGTCAGTGATACGCCGCTGGTTTCGGGCAGCGCCATGGATCGTCTCAACAAATTGGGCAAGGCTGCGCAAAAGCTGGAAATCCACCGGGCGGACGCGTTTGAACACGCGCCCGGCTGGATCAACAAGACCAAAAGCTATTTGATGAGCGGCGCAGGAGTCGGCATGCAAGCCTTCGGCATCTACAGCGGCTACATGGCCCTGACCGATGCGATCAAAAAAGGCGAGGCGCTGGAAATGCTCTACTACGGCGGATCCATCGCCGCAGAACTCGGCTCGCTGATCATTGAGCGGGGTCTGGCCAGAACAGGCCAGGCAATGCTGACTCAGGGCAGCAATGTACTGAGGGGTTTTGCGCTGACCTCGATCGGCAAATACATGAGCCGTGGCGCGGGAATGTTCGCCAGCGCGATCACCTTGCCGTTCGACATTGTCGACGCGATCAAATCGTTCAACGCCGCCGCCGCGTCATCGGGCAAAGAAGCTCAGGACCATTATTTCAGCGCTGCCCTGAGTGTAGCGGGCGCAGGCATCAGCCTGGTGCTGGGCGTCGCCGCGCTGGCCGGTTTCGGCAGTGTTGCCGGCCCGCTCGGCCTCGCGGCTGCCGCACTGCTCATCTCCGGTTCATTGATCTATCAAGCCGCCAGGGTCGTCGACCAGATCGATGATTACATCGAACTGACAACACTCGAGCGTCTGCGCTCGGGATGGTTCGCTTTTACCGGCAAGGAACTGGACGCCGAAGTGATGGATCGCTTCAAGCTGTCCAGGCTTTCCAGTGACTACGAAAAACAGCTCGAACTGTCGGCCAAAGACATGCTTGCCGGCGCTTACAGCGACTCCATCGCCCAAGTGGTCAATGGCGCGTTTCGCGCCGAATTGCGCCCTGTCGAACTATGGCGTTACCAGTGGGACGAAAGCGTCGGGCAGCCGCCGTTCAGACTCGACAGCCAGGCGGTGATCGTTGGCGGCGACGATATCATCGATGCAAGCCATGGATTACCCGACAACCTCAAGGGCGTTGTCAACGGCAGTGCAGGCGAAGGCAAAGGCGTGTTCTGGCGCCTGGGCGACGGCAATGACCGTGTCACTGGCGTCAAGGCGCAGCCCAACCTGTTTACCTACCGCCAGGGACACAAGGCGCTCAGCGGTGGCGACAAAAACGATGCGTTCTATCAGCAGGTCGCTGACGAGGAACTGGATCGGCTGACCAAACCGCCGCACATCAACGTGCTGGACGGCGGCGACGGTAGCGATACGTTTGCGTTCGAAGGCCAGCGGCCGGCCATTGATACACGATACATCGGCCATCGGATTGACCTGCCGAGCGGCAAGGTCACGCTGCGTGGTCTGGACCCGGAAGGCCCAGGCATTGAAGTCGCGCACCTGACATCGTTCGAGAACGTTTCGACGCTGCGCAAAGGCAGCAGCCACGTCATCGGCAATACCGAGGCCAACCAGATCTCCGCCCATGGCCATGATCGCGTCAGCGCCGGTGCCGGCAACGACACGATTGCCATCTATGGCCTCGAATGTCACGTGGACGGCGGTAGCGGCGTCGATCGCTATTACATCGCTCACACCAACGCACGCACGACAATTACCGAGGACAGCGCGCATTCGAGCGTGATCGAATTGGGCTGGCCGTACGCGGTGATTCAGCGCTGGCAGATCATCGGCACCTCGCTGGTGATCAATTCCTTGCGCGGCAAGGACGGCGACGACCCGGACCACGTGCTGACCCTGGAAAACGTCTATCGAATGGTCGACGGCCAGCGTCGGTTGCATAACGATCGATGGCTGTTCCGCACCCAGGATGGCTACGAACTGCTGGCTCAGCTCCCTCAGGAACCAGGTCCAGCGCTGAGTCAGGACATCGATGTCGCCGTGACCGTCATTGGTCAGCCCGCCCCTGCCCCGGCGATCGTCAATGGCGGTACGGTGACGATCGACAATCAGAGCCTGGGCCGACATTTTGTCACCCGTACTCAGCGCGAGGTCGAGTTCGTCATCGCACGCAGCGCCACCAGGCCGCGCAGCGTTTTTCTGGACTACGGCGACGACGAAATCATCGACGTCGAGCTCAGCTATGCCGTCCAGGTGCGCAAAGGCGTTTCGGGCAATACTCACCTGACCTACAAAGACTTCTGCCTGTCGCTGCGGTTGCCGGCAAAAGTGCTGGCATTCAAGGGCGTGATTCAACCGATCGCTGCCGCCACCGGGTACAGCGGGCGCAACAGCCTCAAAGTGACCACGCCGCAATTGGCGCAAGACATCGTTGTGGTCATGCGGGACGGAGTGTCCTATCGCCTGCAACTGCCGCACCTGGACTACGAAGAGGACGCCAACAACCCCGGCGCACGACAGGTCAGCACTCGAAGCTGGCTGAAACGGCGCAACGGCAAATACCCGTTCACCCGGCCCGCCATCAGTGAGAAGCCGCTGCTGACCGATCGACCCAGCAAAATCGTCATCGAATCCCGGGCGCATACCGGCATTTATCTGCTTGAGGGTCATAGCGCGACGTACGACATCTACCTGGCCAGCAACTGCATCGTGCGCCTGGCCACACCTGGGGCTGCGGCAAAAACGGCCAACGCCTCAAGCTGGAATCTGTACACCAGGACAATGGACGAAACCGTCACTCGCGACGAAATCCAATTGCAGGACAACCGCTTGCGCATCGCCAGCGTGACTGTCCAATTGCCGGATATCGGCGATGACACACCGGTGGAATCGGTCAGCGTGGCAACCACCGCCGGCAATCTCTATCAAGTCTCGCTGCTGCTCGAGATGTTGCAGCTGTACGTGATCAATGCCCAAGGCTACGCCAGCGTCGATGCGCTGTTGGCCGAAATCGAGCAACACCGGCAGCGCAACGAGTTGGCAGCGCGGGTCTACGTGACTCACATCGGCTACCAGCCCGACACAGTGGGCACGCTGGTTTACAACTCGGTAAACCGCCACTGGAGCCTGCTGACTGATCGGCAGACACGCGTCAAACGCGAAGACCTGTTCATTCCCGTCAACATCAACTGACCGCGCGCTGCCGGTTTCAACAACGTGCCGGGATGGACCTGAGCTCCATTCCGGCACTTGATCACCTCGGCCAATGACTGGCCGGGTTCACTACATGGAATGACCTTTATGCGCCAGAAACCCGGGACACTTCGCCCATTACCGACACCGGAAACGCCGGGCACCTCGACCTCCCGCCCGATCAGCCTGGATCGTCCCATCGATCTTGATGCACGCTTGCCTGGCCGCGTCAGGCCGGACGGCTCGCTCACATCGCCGGACATTCTCGCCCGCGGTCCTCACGGCAGTCACGCCAGCCCGGAACCCGTGATAACGGTGAGCCGGATCCTTGATGCGCAGAGGCCTACTCAGCGGTCTGCCATGTCGCCGCTGGAGGCTTACCTGCAAGACATCGACGGGACTCTACGCCCGGATGCAGACGGCCTGAAAGAATACAAGGGGCGCAAGTTCGCAGACGTCGCCAACGACGACGGATCGGCCGCAGGGCAGACGGTAATGGTGGCGTACCACGATCTGATCAAAGCCTGGCGCGCCAGATTGCCCAGTGAACGGACGCCATCGGGACCGCCTCTTTATCGAGTCGCGGACACTGATTTGTGGGGTTTGAACAAGCCCATCGAAGAGTACCCGCCCGACCGCTACACCCTGTATGAGTTGGCCAAGCCGCGTTCCCAGCCGGTGCCGAACGAACAAGGTTATTACGCGGTACACGAATGGGCGGAAAATCCCTATGAAGGGCAAGTGAATACTCGGCTGAATGTCGGCTTCGCATTCAAGGGCAAATATGGCCGCCTGATCAAGGCAGACCCGAGCGAAGCACGCGCGGATGCCGCCTTGCCGTTGAAGCTGGTGAACTGGACCGATGGCGAACTATGGGATGTGTACAGCCTGCGCGGCGCAGAAATTCTTGCCTTTCGTACCGAGGCCGAGGCCATCGGGGGCCCGCCGGGCTGGGCAAGACGCAGAGATATCAAAAGTCACTACAAATTCCTTCTGGATTCCATGAAATGGTCCCACCCGCAAAAGACTCGCAGTGAGTGCGCCGAGCTTTTACGCACCTACAATCTCAGCACCGCGCAACAAAAACGCTTGCGTCCGGACATGGAAAACGGCTTTCCCGCATGGGCCGAACAGCACAAAAGCCTGACCCGAAATGTGCAGGATGCCAAACGCTTCGAACCGATTGCCGAAGAGCTTGGCCCCTTCAGTCTGAGACTGCGGCAAGAAGGTGAAAGCATCGAGGGTGACTTGCCGCCTGTCCAACAGCGTTACGAAGCAGACTTTTTGCAAAGCTATCTGGAACATGCCGGCTACATGCGCAACAAGCATGATTATCTTTACCGTACGGATATTCCGGCAATGTTCCGCGCCGATTTGCGCACCCCCTTCGAACTGGCGCGGGACAAACGTTTGGTGAAGTTGCGGGGCAACCCTTCCGACTCGACAACCCGGCATGCCTTCAGCTCGACGTTTTCATTGGGCAACGGCATTCAATACCTGCGTTTTGATTACTACTCCAACCCTCGGCACTACAACAGCCAGGCCAATCGCTATCCGGGGCATTTTTCCGACAGTGACTCATCCAGCGGAAATCGACACAGTTCGGGTGAAGAGTCAGACACCTCATTTGAAATGGATAATTCGCGCGATTATCCGTTGCTGCGACGCAAACAGACACATGGTTTCCTGTATGTCATCGACACCCGCGGCATCGAAGTGGTCCCAAGGGTGGAAAACCTTTACCTGAACAACAGGGATTTTGATGGCGACAGCCACGAAGGACGTATTTCCATGCCCACGCGAGGCATCAGTGCCGAGCGGATATGGCTGGTGCGCTCGGACCTGAGTCGGGCGGCAAGAGTCGAGGATGTTTTCAGGAAGGCCGGAGGCGATGCCGCGGATATCGAGGAGCACACTTGGGCTGGGGGCAATCACAACAATTCATACGATCAGTTGATCGATCGCGTAGCTGCCTCCAATGGCCCCATAGTGAGGCTGCCCAAGGGCAGGAAAACATGTTCCAACGATATAGTCTGGCCCGTTGCTGAACATCATCGGCCGTGAAATCCAGACGCCATTCGATAACGAATGGCGTCTGTCCTTCAATGGCGGCGTTGCGCTATTTGAGCACGCTGATCACAAACCTTGCGGGTTTTGGATTGAAGGCGTTATGCCCTGTCCCGTTGGGGTTCGCGTCGAGGAATTTGCTCATGCCATCGCTTACCTGACGATACAGCGGTTTATCTTTCGGCTCGCTGTTCAATTCGATATAAGCCGGGCCGGATGCGATATTGCTTAAAGAAGCCTTGGCCACGCCGTAGGTACTGATTGAATAGAGTTGTGCCGGAGCGCTGGTGCTGACCAGCAAATTATGTGTCTTGTCTTCGATGAATAATCGCGCACCGTCAAACACGCCCGGATGGATCACTTGGATTGCGTAAAAGTTACCTTCAGGAACAAATTTCAACAGCAACGGAGCATCGTCCTCATTGTCAGCCAAGGTGATAAGGGCGGATGTCCGCGAGTCGGCCAACCCCACTTCAGCATCGAGTTTTTCGCCTTGAGTTATGCGCTTGTGGCGCAGGGTCTGTTGCAGGCGTTGCTGATTAAGAACTACCGGAAGACCGTCCAGATAAAGATTGGCACTGAAGCTTTCATTGTTTACTTTTGCCAAAGACATAGAACTACCCATTGGTAAACACTCTGCTGTCATGTTCAAGACAGCGACAGAAAATTTGAAAAAGGAAAAGGATCAGATAGCGACTGTGGCTGTTGCCGACATCCGCAGAACATCGCCATCTGGAATGTTTTCGGTTTTTCGTTTCCGCCGGGCCATTACCATGCGATCCGCATAAATCGCTGCCGCCTCAATGACGTGGCCAGCGTTATGATCAGTACCGGCATGCTTCAAGATATACTTGCCAGCAATATCGTCCCAGAATGCCCGTTCATCTTCATATAAAGTCATGATTTATCCTTGTTATTTTCAAGTTGCTCGCATCCTGCGAGCAACTTGAAATTAAGACAAAGACAAAAGCGAAACAATACTGGCAGGCAGCGCGAGTTGATTCAAAGTGAAACTAGGCGAACAGTTCGCCCTGCAGTTCGTCGAGTAATGCCTGGATCGCATCCAGCCGTTGCTGTGGGTCGTCGAGTTGCAGCAGATCGATCTTGTCCTCTTCGGCAAAAGGCAACAGATAGGCAAGCTGATTGGCCAACGACTGTTGCCCGGCGGCTTCGGTGCCCATGTTCAACGCCTCGACCATCGGGTGTTCGGCCAGCGCCTTGAGCAGCGCGACCAGGTCGGCGTCCTCGTCCTGCAACGGTTGCTCGGGCTCATCGTCCAGCCATTCGACGTCAGCGACAATCAACTGATCGCGCTGCATTTCGGTGCGCAACACCGTGAAACGCCGCCCGCCTTGCACGCGAATGCCGAGCAAGCCGTTGTCCTGTTGCTCGAAATCGGTGATCCGCGCCTCGCAACCGACCATTGCGAAACCTTCTGGTGCCACACCGACTTCGCTGCCCTCAAGGATGCACACCACCCCGAAGCCGACGCCCTGTTTCATGCAGCGGCCGATCATGTCGAGGTAGCGCGCCTCGAAGATCTGCAGATCGAGGTTGCAGCCGGGGAACAGCACCGTGTTCAGCGGAAAAAGCGGCAGACTCATAGACATTTCCTTACACCACCATCGACACCGCCAACGGCAGGAACACCGCCGTGGCCACGCCCATCAAACTCATTGCCAGCGCGGCGAACGCGCCGCACTCGTCGTTTTCCTGCATCGCCACCGCCGTGCCGACCGCATGCGCGGTCATGCCCAGCGCCATGCCGCGCGCTTCGGGGCTGTGCACGCCGAGGCGGGTCAGCAGCGCCGGGCCGAAGATCGCGCCAATCACCCCGGTGATCAGCACGAACACCGCGGCCAGCGCCGCCACGCCGCCGATCTGCTCGGCGACCAGCATGGCGATCGGCGAGGTCACCGATTTCGGCGCCATGGTCATCAGGATCATGTGATCGGCACCGAACCACCAGCCCAGCGCCACGCCCATGCCCGTTGCGACCACCCCGCCTATCACCAGCGTAGTAAAAATCGGCCAGAACAATTGGCGAATGCGCCGCAGATTCAAATACAGCGGCACCGCCAGCGCCACCGTGGCCGGCCCCAGCAGAATGCTGAGGATCTCGGTGCTCTTGCGGTATTCCGCGTAAGTCAGGCCGCAGCCGACCAGCACACCGATCACCAACAACATGGAGACCAGCACCGGTTGCAGAAAGATCCAGCGGGTTTTCTCGAACGCCGCCAGCACCAGCTGATAGGCACCGAGGGTGATGCCGATGCCGAACAGCGGATGATGAATCACCGACGCCCACGCGCCTTGCCAGTCAAACAGCATCAGGACTCCTCCGCCGGCGGCGCGTGACGTTTGACCAGCCGCTGCATGAGCACGCCGGCAAAGGCCATCGACAGGATCAGCGAGATCACCAGCGCGCCGACAATCGCCCAGAAATCCGCTGCAATCGCCGTGGCATACACCATCACGCCCACCGCCGGCGGCACCAGCAGCAACGGCAGATAACGCAGCAGACTGCCCGCTGCCTGATTCAACGGCTCGCCGACTTCACCGCGAATGATCAGAAACACCAGCAACAGCAGCAGCCCGATGATCGGCCCCGGCAATATCGGCAACAGCAAGTGATTGAGCGCGGTGCCAAGCAATTGGAACAGCACCAGCAGGGTCAGGCCACGTAACAACATCCGACATCTCCGTCTTACATTTTCAGCCAGCAGGGGCTCGGCATTATAAGCATGCCGGCGCTATGGACCGGCATTCGCCAAAAGCATGGTCGGTTGACCTGAGCAAATCGCCATGATGATCTACAGTGGTTCGCAGGCCGGTCAAATCCGCCCCCTGAAAAACTATAAAACCGATGAACCCAAGGAGAGTCTCAATGCCCTATGTTCCCGTTGCAGAGCTCAAAGATTATGTCGGCAAGGAACTTGGACGTTCCGAATGGCTCACCATCGATCAGGAGCGCATCAACCTGTTCGCCGAAGCCACCGGTGATTTTCAGTTCATTCACGTCGATCCGGTCAAGGCTGCGCAAACGCCGTTTGGCAGCACGATTGCCCATGGTTTCCTGTCGCTGTCGCTGATGCCAAAACTGATGGAAGACATCCTCGTGCTGCCCGAAGGCGTGAAGATGGTCGTCAACTATGGCCTGGACAGCGTGCGTTTCATCCAGCCAGTCAAGGTCAACTCGAAAGTCCGACTGAAGGTCGACATGGTCGAAGTGACCGAGAAAAAACCCGGCCAGTGGTTGCTCAAGGCTACCGCGACACTGGAGATAGAAGGTTCGGACAAACCGGCCTACATCGCCGAGCCGCTGTCACTCTGCTTCGTCTGATCATCCCGGATGCGAAGCAGCGCACGCTGTTTCGCGTCACGTCTGTATATATGCGACGCATAGCTGCGGCATACTCGGTCGCCTAATTGCCCGGATCCCGCTATGCGCTCAATCGCTCGACTTGCACCCCTTGCCCTGACCCTGATGCTCACCGCTTGCGGCGACGGCGAATCGCTGTTGCCGCCGGATGCGCGCCTGCCCGATGGCGGTCGCTATCGCGGTGAGCTGGTCGACGGCTTGCTGCAAGGTCAGGGCCGCGTCGACTACCCCAACGGCAGCTGGTACGCCGGGGAGTTCGACAAGGGCCAGTGGCACGGGCAGGGCGAATGGCATGGCAGCAACGGCGAGGTCTATCGCGGCCAGTTCCAGCAAGGGCTGTTCGATGGTCAGGGCAGCCTGAGCACCAATGCCAGCAGTTATACCGGTGGTTTCAAGCAGGGCCGGCGCGATGGCGAAGGCACGCTAAAAGAAAACGGCATGACCTATCGCGGCGAGTTCAAGGCTGACCAGTATTCCGGCCTCGGCCGTCTGGAAATGGACGACGGCAGCTCCTATCAAGGCCAGTTCGCCCACGGCAAACCCAACGGCGAAGGCCAGCGCGGCGATGCCAGCGGCAATTCGTTCAGCGGGCATTTCGTCAACGGCCAACTGGAAGGCAACGGCACTTACAACAGCGCCGACGGCGATATCTACGTCGGCGGTTTCAAGAACAATCAACTGCACGGCAAGGGCCGCTACGAGAACGCCGACGGCGACGTCTGGCTCGGCCAGTTCAAGGAAGGCGCGCTGACCGGCAAGGGCGAATTGATCGGCGCGGATGGCAGCCATTACATCGGTGTGTTCAATGACTGGCGCTTCACCGGCCAGGGCCGTTTGAACCTCGCCGATGGCAGCTTCTACATCGGCGGCTTCGACAACGACAGCTATTCAGGACGCGGCACGCTGGTGCTGACCGATGGCAGCGTGCTCAGTGGCACCTGGATCAACGGCCAACGCGTTCGTGACGCCGACGGCAAGTTGCTGCCCGACACTCTCGAACTCGGTTTGCTCGCCCAGGGTCGTCTGCTCGACGACGCACTGGCGGCGATTCCCGCTTCGACTCCGGCAGTCGAGTTGTACACCCTGACCCTCGGCGGCGACGGCAAGCAAAGCGTGTTCCTGCGTGAATCAGACTATGTCGCCAACATGCTCAATACGCGCTTCGGCGCCTTCGGCCAGATTCGTCTGGTCAATCATCGCGATCATCTCGGCGACCGGCCGATGGCCACCCGGGAAAACCTGCGCCGCGCCGCGCAAGCCCTTGCCGAACGCAGCGGGCCGGAAGATCTGCTGTTCATTTATCTGACCAGCCACGGCACCGCCGAGCATGAACTGGTGCTCGATCAGCCGCGCATGGAACTGGCCGACCTGCCCGCCGATGAGCTCGCCGCCGTGCTCGCGCCGCTGAAGCATCGCGACAAGGTCATCGTGATTTCTTCGTGCTATTCCGGCGGCTTCATCCCGGCGCTGAAAGACGAACGCACGCTGATCATGACTGCCTCGCGCGCCGATCGGGTGTCGTTCGGTTGCTCGGAAGAAGCCAACTTCACTTATTTCGGCGATGCGCTGTTTGCCCAGGCACTGAACCAGACCGACGACCTTGAGCAGGCATTCAAACTGGCCAAGGCCACCGTCGCCGAACGCGAACTGGCCGACGGCTTCGAAGCCTCGGAGCCGCAGATCTGGGCGCCGAAAACCGTGCTGTCGCACTGGCAGCTGCTGCGAAAACAGCAGGCGCGCAAAGCGTTGCAAAGCAGCGCATTGAACGACGCGGCGAAAAAAGGCAACTAAGCTGAACAGTATCAAGGGAGAGACACTATGTACTTGACGCCTCAGCACGTATTGCTTGCCGGAGCCACCGGACTGACCGGTGAACATCTGCTCGACCGTTTGCTCAACGAGCCAACCATTACCCGTGTCCTCGCCCCTTCACGTCGGCCGCTGGCCGAGCATCCGCATCTGGAAAACCCGGTCGGCGACCCGCAGGCGTTTCTGCCGCAGCTCAGTGGCCGGGTCGATATCGCCTACTGCTGCCTCGGCACCACGATCAAACAGGCCGGCTCCGAAGAAGCCTTTCGCGCAGTCGATCTGGACATGGTCGTGGCGTTCGCCAAGCGCGCGCGGGAGATGGGCGCGCGGCACCTGATCGTGATCAGTGCGATTGGCGCCGATCCGAATTCCTCGGTGTTCTACAACCGGGTCAAGGGTGAAATGGAACAGGCGCTGCGCGCGCAGAACTGGCCGCAGCTGACCATTTGCCGACCTTCGCTGCTGCTTGGCGAACGCACCGAACCGCGTCTGGTCGAGCAACTGGCCGGGCCGTTGTCGAAGCTGATTCCGGGCAAATACCACGGCATCGAAGCGTGCCAGTTGGCGCGAGCAATGTGGCGCCTGGCGCTGGAAGAACAGGATGGGGTGCGGGTGATCGAGTCGGATGAGCTGCGCAAGCTCGGCAAATAATCCATCCGCCCATGATGATCGTTCCCACGCTCTGCGTGGGAATGCAGCCATGGACGCTCTGCGTCCTAAAAAGCGTGACGCGGAGCGTCACAGGATGCGTTACCACGCAGAGCGTGGGAACGATCAGTCGCTACAATCCACCAGTCGCCTGAAAGCCCACGCCAATCACGGTGAGCAACGACAACGGCAACAACAGCGTATCGAGCAACGCGCTAGCCGGCAGGTCCACGCCCGGATAGCTCGGCGCCTCGGCACCGAACCGGTCCATGGCGCAGCAGCCGCCGTTCAACGCATACAAATCCAGGCGCGTCCCGGCGTACACCACCGGTGCGCCGGGTTTGGCCGCATCCAGCGTGCGCACGGTGGCGCACCCGCCCAATTGCAGCGCCAGCACAAGCACCAGCAGCTTATTCATCGCTGCTCAGGTGATGCTCGCCCCAGCGCGGCAGCATGTCCTGTGGGATGCCAAGCAGATTGAGAATCCGCGCCACAACGAAGTCGATCAGATCATCGATGGTCTGCGGCTGGTGATAGAAGCCCGGCGAGGCCGGCAGAATCGTCACGCCCAGATTCGACAGCTTGAGCATGTGCTCCAGATGAATGCTCGAGTACGGCGCCTCACGCGGCACCAGAATCAACTGACGGCGCTCTTTCAGGGTGACGTCCGCCGCGCGTTCGATCAGGTTGTTGCATGCGCCGGTGGCAATCGCCGACAGCGTGCCGGTCGAACACGGCACCACCACCATGGCTGCCGGCGAGCCGGAGCCGGAGGCTACCGGCGACATCCAGTCTTCCTTGCCGTACACGCGAATCTGCCCAGCAGCCGCGCCGGTATATTCGGTCAGAAAGGCCTGCATCATCTGCGGCTTGTTCGGCAGGGACACGTCGGTCTCGGTGGCCATTACCAGTTGCGCAGCCTTGGAGATCAGGAAGTGCACTTCGCGATCTTCGCGCACCAGGCAATCGAGCAGGCGCAAACCGTACTGCGCGCCCGAAGCACCGGTCATCGCCAGGGTGATGCGTTCCGGGCCGCCGGCCTGGGAAAAACTGTTCATTGCAGTGCCTCGGCGAGCTTGCCGTGCAGGCCGCCGAAGCCGCCGTTACTCATGATCACCACGTGCGTGCCGGGCTGCGCCTGGCTCTTCACGCGTTGGATGATGCCTTCCAGCGAATCGCTGACGATGGACGGCACGGTGCATAACGCTGCGGTGGCGCCGAGGTCCCAGCCGAGGTTGGCCGGGGCATACCAGATCACCTGATCGGCATCGACCACGCTGTCCGGCAGACCGTCACGGTGGGCGCCGAGCTTCATCGAATTGGAGCGCGGCTCGATGATCGCAATCAGTGGCGCGTCGCCGATGCGTTTGCGCAGGCCATCAAGCGTGGTGGCGATGGCGGTCGGGTGGTGAGCGAAGTCGTCGTAAATGGTGATGCCGCGCACCTCGGCGACTTTCTCCATACGCCGTTTGACGTTCTTGAACGCGCTCAAACCGGCGATGCCCATGGACGGCACCACGCCAACGTGACGCGCTGCGGCCAGAGCAGCCAAGGCATTGGCGACGTTGTGTTGACCGGTCAATTCCCACTCGACGGTGCCCTGGGACACGCCTTCGAACATCACTTCAAACGCCGAACCGTCCTCGCTGAGCAACTTGACCTGCCACTGACCGCCGGCGCCGGTGGTTTGCACCGGCGTCCAGCAGCCCATTTCGATCACGCGCTGCAACGCTGGCTCGGTGGTCGGGTGGATGACCAGACCTTCGCTCGGAATGGTGCGCACCAAATGGTGGAACTGACGCTCGATCGCTGGCAGATCAGGGAAGATGTCGGCGTGATCGAATTCAAGGTTGTTCAGAATTGCCGTGCGTGGACGGTAGTGGACGAACTTCGAGCGCTTGTCGAAGAATGCGCTGTCGTATTCGTCAGCCTCGATCACAAAAAACGGCGTACCGCCCAGGCGCGCCGATACCGAGAAATTCTGCGGCACGCCGCCGATGAGGAAACCCGGGCTCATGCCGGCATGCTCCAGCACCCAGGCGAGCATGCTGCTGGTGGTGGTTTTGCCGTGGGTACCGGCCACGGCCAGCACCCAGCGCCCTTGCAGCACGTGATCGGCCAGCCACTGCGGGCCGGAGACGTATGGCAGGCCTTTGTTCAGCACATATTCCACCGCCGGGTTGCCACGGGACATGGCATTACCGATCACCACCAGATCCGGCGCCGGATCGAGCTGTGCCGGGTCATAACCCTGCGTCAGCTGAATGCCCTGGGCCTCGAGCTGCGTGCTCATCGGCGGATAGACGTTGGCGTCGGAGCCGGTGACGTGATGGCCCAGCTCTTTGGCCAACACCGCCATCGAGCCCATGAAAGTCCCGCAGATACCCAGAATATGAATGTGCATAGTCGACCTCGTAAAACATGGCCGCAGGTTAGCGTAGGGAGGGGGAAATGGCACTCTTTAGCTGAGGGGCGGGCCTGTTCGACCTGATCGTTCCCACGCTCTGCGTGGGAATGCAGCACGGGACGCTCTGCGTCCCAAAGCGGACGCGGAGCGTCCGGGGAGGCGTTACCACGCGGAGCGTGGGAACGATCAGGTCGTCAGGCAGAGCGGGCGATGCCGTGCTTGCGAAGCTTTCTGTACAGCGTATTGCGGCTGACGCCCAACTGTTCAGCGGTATGGGTCATATGCCAGCGCGTCTGCTCAAGCGCATTGAGCAATGCGACACGCTCGGCGTCGTCCAATGGCTGCGCGACAATCTGCGCCGCCACCACCGCCGGCCGCGCCTGCCGAATCATCACCGGCAAATCCTCAACGCCGACCCGCCCGCCATCACACAACGCCGCCAGCGTACGCAGGACATTGCGCAACTGCCGCACATTGCCCGGCCAATCGAACGCCAGCAGCGCCTGCCGCGCGGCTTCGTCGATCAGAATCGTTTCGCCTCCCGCCTCCTCCGCCAGGAGAAAATCCAGCAACTGCGATTTATCACTGCGCTCGCGCAAAGCCGGCAACGCCACTTCCAGCCCGTTCAAGCGGTAATACAGGTCTTCACGGAAACTGCCGTCCTCGACCCGCTCGAGCAAATTGCGGTGCGTCGCACTGATGATGCGCACGTCTACCGCTTGCGGCTCGCCGCCAATCGGCACCACTTGTCGATCTTCCAGCACACGCAGCAAGCGCGTTTGCAACGCCAGTGGCATGTCGCCGATTTCGTCGAGGAACAAGGTGCCGCCATCGGCCTGTTGCAGCTTGCCGCGCATGCCGTCCTTGCGCGCGCCGGTGAAGCTGCCGCCGCGATAGCCGAACAGTTCGCTCTCGATCAGGCTTTCCGGAATGGCCGCGCAATTGAGTGCGACGAAAGCATTGCCGCAGCGCTGGCTGGCCTGGTGCACAGCTTTGGCGAACGCTTCCTTGCCCGAGCCGGTTTCGCCGTTGATCAACAGCGGCACGTCGCGCTCGAACACGCGCAGGGCTTTGCGAAATTCCGCCTGCAACGCTTCATCGCCGAGGCAGATGCCGGACAGGCGTGGCGCTGGAGTAGCGATTGGCGCTGGAACAATGGCAGTAGGTTTGCGCGATTCGCCGCGCAACACCGCGAACAGATGCCGGCCATCACGGGTGCGCAGCGGCCAACTGGCGCTGGCGTTGGCACTCGCGCGGCCAAGCAGGTCATCCAGCGAACAATCGAAAAACGCTTCCACCGGTTTACCGAGCAAACCACCGCGAATATGCCCGAGCAGGTTCATCGCACTCTGGTTGACTGCGCTGATCCGCCCTTCGCCGTCAAACGCCAGCAGCCCTTCACTGAACAGGCCGACGGACTCGGCCTGCAGATGGAAACGCAGCAACCACTGATTGTCGAAACAGCGCAGGAAGTAGCAGCTCTCGATCATTTTCGCCGACAGGTTGACCAGCGCCATGGTGTGGAACTGGCTCTGCCGCGAGACGTCCGGCCGCGCCGAAGACACATCGAGTACCGCCAGCAACTCACCATGGGGATCGAACACCGGGCTCGCCGAACAGGTCAGCCCGGTGTGGCGGCCGCGAAAGTGTTCGTCCTGGTGAATGGTCAGCGCCTGACGCTCCACCAGGCAGGTACCGATGCCGTTGGTGCCTTCGCAGGCTTCGCTCCAGTCAGCGCCGAGCCAGAGCCCGGCACGCTCGAAAATCTTCCGTTCGGCCGGCGCGGTCACGCAATTGAGGATCACCCCACGCGCATCGGTCAGCAGCACCGCATGGCCGGCGCCGGAGAGCTGCTGATGCAGGCTGCTCATCTCGGTGCCGGCGATTTGCAGCACTTGTTGCAGACGTTCGCGACTTTCTAGCACCCGGCCATGCTCGAGCACGGTCGGCGCCATGGTCACAGAAGGATCGAGGTGATAGTCCTCAAGGCAGCGCAGCCACGAACGGGCGATCGATGGATCGGCGCCGGGGCCGTGCAGGTGCGGTTTGCCCTGGGTGACGGTGAGAACCTGGCGGGCATGGCGACTCAAATGGTTGTCGTGCATTTCTTATTGTTCTCCCCGGGGCGCGATGGCCCAAAGCATGAGGTGACGCCCAGCATCCTCCAGCGGCTCCGGCATTGCAATGCTGGCAAGACCGCCCGGTCATGGGCTGTGCCGCAAGCGGTACAAACTGTCACTCGCGCTGTACCGATACCGTCACAGCACCACTCCATTCGTCCGAGACAAACCGGCCAAGCCCTTGATTTGCCTGACCTGCACGGCAGTGGCCCGGCCCTTGCTCTACGCTTAAAGCAAGCGCACTTGCGCGTTTCTCTAATAAGTACAAAGCCAAGGAGAACATCATCATGCGTTACGCCCACCCCGGTACTGACGGCGCCAAAGTCTCGTTCAAGAGCAAGTACGGCAACTACATCGGCGGCGAGTTCGTCGCGCCGGTCAAAGGTCAGTACTTCACCAATACCTCGCCAGTCAATGGCCAGCCAATCGCCGAATTCCCCCGCTCCACCGCCGAAGACATCGACAAGGCGCTGGACGCTGCCCACGCCGCCGCCGATGCGTGGGGCGCCACTTCGGTGCAGGCGCGCTCGCTGATCCTGCTGAAAATCGCCGACCGCATCGAAGAAAACCTCGAACTGCTGGCGATCACCGAAACCTGGGACAACGGCAAAGCCATCCGTGAAACCCTCAACGCCGACATCCCCCTGGCCGCTGACCATTTCCGTTATTTCGCCGGTTGCCTGCGCGCCCAGGAAGGCAGCGCTGCGGAAATCGACGGCAACACTGTGGCCTATCACATCCATGAACCGCTGGGCGTGGTCGGCCAGATCATTCCGTGGAACTTCCCGCTGCTGATGGCCGCGTGGAAACTCGCGCCAGCGCTGGCCGCCGGTAACTGCGTGGTGCTCAAGCCTGCCGAGCAAACCCCGCTGGGCATCTGCGTGCTGATGGAGCTGATCGGCGACCTGCTGCCGCCGGGTGTGCTCAACGTCGTGCAGGGCTTCGGTAAAGAAGCCGGCGAAGCGCTGGCGACCAGCAAGCGCATCGCCAAGATTGCCTTCACCGGCTCGACCCCGGTCGGCTCGCACATCATGAAATGCGCGGCGGAAAACATCATCCCATCCACCGTGGAACTGGGCGGCAAGTCGCCGAACATCTTCTTCGAAGACATCATGCAGGCCGAGCCGAGCTTCATCGAAAAAGCCGCCGAAGGCCTGGTACTGGCGTTCTTCAACCAGGGCGAAGTGTGCACCTGCCCTTCCCGCGCACTGGTGCAGGAATCGATCTATGACGAATTCATGCAGGCCGTGATGAAGAAAGTCAGCCAGATCAAACGCGGCGACCCGCTGGACACCGACACCATGGTCGGCGCCCAGGCATCCGAGCAGCAATTCGACAAGATCCTCTCGTACCTGGAAATCGCCAAAGGCGAAGGCGCGGAACTGCTGACCGGCGGCAAAGTGGAAAAACTCGAGGGCAGCCTGGCCACCGGTTATTACATCCAGCCGACCCTGCTCAAGGGCACCAACAAGATGCGCGTGTTCCAGGAAGAAATCTTCGGCCCGGTGGTGAGCATCACCACTTTCAAGGACGAAGCCGAAGCCCTGGCGATTGCCAACGACACCGAGTTCGGCCTCGGCGCCGGCCTGTGGACCCGCGACATCAACCGCGCCTACCGCATGGGCCGGGCGATCAAGGCCGGTCGCGTGTGGACCAACTGCTACCACCTCTATCCGGCGCATGCCGCGTTCGGCGGTTACAAGAAGTCCGGCGTCGGGCGTGAAACCCACAAAATGATGCTCGACCATTATCAGCAGACCAAGAACCTGCTGGTGAGCTACGACATCAATCCGTTGGGATTCTTCTGATCCTGCGATGCTGATCGTTCCCACGCGCAGCAAAGGAATGCCTCAACGGACGCTCCGCGTTCGGTTTCGAAGGGACGCGGAGCGACCCGGGCTGCATTCCCACGCAGAGCGTGGGAACGATCAGGTTCCTGGCTGTAGCCGGGCCAATAAAACAATAAAAATGGTGAACCCTATGCCAAGCGAATCCCCGGCCGGCGCTCCGGCGACCGGCTCCTCCGTCGACTTCGAAAAAGTCGGCACCGATTATTTCCAACAACGCGAACTGAAAAAAGGCGCCGCCGGCTGGGTCCTGCTGGTGGGCCTCGGCGTCGCTTATGTGATTTCCGGCGACTACGCCGGCTGGAATTTCGGCCTCGCCCAGGGTGGCTGGGGCGGCATGTTTCTCGCCACGCTGCTGATGGCGACCATGTACCTGTGCATGTGCTTTTCCCTGGCCGAATTGTCCTCGATGATTCCCACCGCTGGCGGCGGCTACGGTTTCGCCCGCAGTGCTTTCGGACCGTGGGGCGGGTTTCTCACCGGCACCGCGATCCTCATCGAGTACGCCATCGCCCCCGCTGCCATCGCGGTGTTCATCGGCGCCTACTGCGAGTCGCTGTTCGGCATTGGCGGCTGGATGATCTACCTGGCGTTCTACATCGTCTTCATCGCCATCCACATTTTCGGGGTCGGCGAAGCGCTCAAGCTGATGTTCATCATTACCGCCGTCGCCGCGCTGGCGCTGGGCGTGTTTCTGGTGGCAATGGTGCCGCACTTCGACGTTGCCAACCTGCTCGACATCCCGGTGACCACTGCGGTCGGCGCCAGTCCGTTTCTGCCGTTCGGCTATGTCGGCGTCTGGGCGGCGATTCCCTATGCGATCTGGTTTTTCCTTGCCGTTGAAGGCGTGCCATTGGCCGCCGAAGAAACCAAAAACCCCAAGCGCGACCTGCCGCGCGGTCTGATCGGGGCGATGCTGGTGCTGCTGATGTTCGCCCTGCTGATTCTGATCGTCGGCCCTGGCGGCGCCGGTGCAAATTCGCTGCTGACGTCGGGTAATCCGCTGGTCGAAGCACTGAGCAAGGCCTACGGTGGCTCGACGTGGATGGGCAGCTTCGTCAATCTGGTCGGTCTTGCCGGGCTGATCGCCAGTTTCTTCTCGATCATCTACGCCTACTCGCGGCAGATCTTCGCGCTGTCGCGGGCCGGTTACCTGCCGCGCAAACTGTCGCAGACCAACAAGAGCAAGGCGCCGGTGCTGGCCCTGGTGATTCCCGGCATCATCGGCTTTGGTCTGTCGCTGACCGGTCAGGGCGACCTGCTGATTCTCGTCGCGGTGTTCGGCGCTACCATTTCCTACGTGCTGATGATGGCCGCGCACATCACCCTGCGCATCCGGCGCCCCAAAATGGACCGGCCGTACCGCACGCCGGGTGGCATTTTCACCTCGGGTGTGGCGCTGGTATTGGCGTGCATCGCCGTGGTGGCGGGCTTCCTCGTCGATCCACGGGTGGTGATCGGCGCCGCGATCATCTATGGAGTGTTAATTGCTTACTTTGCTTTCTACAGTCGGCATCACTTGGTAGCGGGCACGCCGGAAGAAGAATTCGCGGCGATTCAAAAAGCTGAACAAGCCTTGCACTGATTGTCGAAAACCACGGCGCAGACGCATTCTGCGCCGTCACGGAGAACGCTGAATGGCCAGTTTTGCTCACACGGTCGGCGCGCAGACTTACCGCTTCGACAGCCTCAAAGACGTCATGGCCAAGGCCAGCCCCGCCCGCTCGGGGGATTTTCTCGCCGAGATCGCCGCGCTCAACGACGGCGAACGGGTGGCCGCGCAAATGGCCCTGGCGGACATCCCGCTCACCCACTTCCTGCAAGAAGCGCTGATTCCCTACGAAGCCGATGAAGTCACCCGGCTGATCATCGACACCCACGACAAGCAAGCCTTCGCCGTGGTCAGCCACCTCACCGTTGGCGGCTTTCGCGACTGGCTGCTCAGTGATGCGGCGGACGAAACCAGCCTGCGCGCCCTCGCCCCCGGCCTGACCCCGGAAATGGTCGCCGCCGTGTCGAAAATCATGCGCGTGCAGGATCTGGTGCTGGTCGCGCAGAAAATCCGCGTGGTCACCCAATTTCGCGGCACCCTCGGTTTACGCGGGCGCCTGTCAACCCGCCTGCAACCCAACCACCCGACCGACGAGCCGTCCGGCATCGCCGCGAGCATTCTCGACGGCCTGCTCTACGGCAACGGCGATGCGATGATCGGGGTCAACCCGGCCACTGACAGCATCGCTTCGATCTGCGCGATGCTGGAAATGCTCGACGCAATCATCCAGCGCTACGACATCCCGACCCAGGCCTGCGTGCTGACCCACGTCACCACTTCGATCGAGGCGATCAACCGTGGCGTGCCGCTGGATCTGGTGTTCCAGTCGATTGCCGGTACCGAGGCCGCCAATGCCAGTTTCGGCATCAATCTCAACGTGTTGCAGGAAGGCTACGACGCCGGGCTCAGTCTCAAGCGCGGCACCCTCGGGCAGAACCTGATGTATTTCGAAACCGGTCAGGGCAGCGCGCTGTCGGCCAACGCCCACCACGGCATAGATCAACAGACTTGCGAGACAAGGGCCTACGCCGTGGCGCGACATTTCAAGCCGTTCCTGGTGAACACCGTCGTAGGATTTATCGGCCCGGAGTACCTCTACAACGGCAAACAGATCATCCGCGCCGGCCTTGAAGATCATTTCTGCGGCAAGTTGCTCGGCGTGCCGATGGGCTGCGACATCTGCTACACCAACCACGCCGAAGCCGATCAGGACGACATGGACACCCTGCTGACGTTGCTCGGTGTCGCCGGGATCAACTTCATCATGGGCATCCCCGGCTCGGACGACATCATGCTCAATTACCAGACCACTTCGTTTCACGACGCTTTGTACGCCCGCCAGACCCTGGGCCTGAAACCGGCGCCGGAGTTCGAGCAATGGCTGGCCAACATGGGCATCTTCACCCAGGCGGACGGCAAGGTTCGCTTCGGCAACAATCTGCCGCCGGCCTTCCGCCAGGCCTTGGCGCACTTGGGATGAGTCTTATGGAAAAACCTCCGGTCGATCCGCAAAACCCGTGGCTGGAACTGCGCCGCCTGACCCCGGCACGCATTGCCCTGGGCCGCACCGGCACCAGTCTGCCGACGCGGGCGCAGCTGGATTTTCAGTTTGCCCACGCCCAGGCCCGCGATGCCGTGCACCTGGCCTTCGATCACAGCGAAATCAGCGCACAACTGAGCGAGCGCGGGCGGGAAACCCTGGCGCTGCAAAGCGCCGCGCCGGACCGACACACCTACCTGCAACGCCCGGACCTGGGGCGCAAGCTCAGCGATGAAGCGGCGCAGACCTTGCGCGACTATGCCAGCCAATACCCGGGCGGCGTCGATCTGGTGCTTGTCGTCGCGGATGGCCTGTCGGCGCTGGCGGTGCATCGCCACACCCTGCCGTTCCTGACGCGCCTGGAAGAACAGATGAGCGGCGACGACTGGTCCGTGGCGCCGGTGGTGCTGGTCGAGCAGGGTCGCGTCGCCATCGGTGACGAGATCGGCCAGTTGCTCGGGGCGAAAATGGTGGTAATGCTGATCGGCGAGCGCCCGGGCCTGAGTTCGCCGGACAGCCTCGGGCTGTATTTCACCTACGCGCCAAAGGTCGGCCTGACCGACGCGTATCGCAACTGCATTTCCAATGTTCGGCTTGAAGGTTTGAGCTACGGCATGGCGGCGCATCGCTTGCTGTATCTGATGCGCGAGGCGTGTCGGCGCCAGCTGTCGGGGGTCAACCTGAAGGATGAAGCTCAGCTGCACACATTGGAGGCGGACGACGCTGTCGACATGAAAGGCAACTTCCTGCTCGATCCACCGCCAGCCTGAACCGTTTCCGCATTGCCTTTCTGCGCTGCTTTCAGGCAGGATCGACGCACGGCCGCCCGGGTTTCCCATCGCCGTCAGAGCAGTTGAAGACAGCCACTTGAAGACGAGACCTATCATGCGGATTATTCAAGCGACCCTCGAACATCTGGATTTGCTGACTCCTTTGTTCGTCAAATATCGCGAGTTCTACGGCTCCCTGCCTTACCCGGATTCCTCCCGCGCGTTCCTCGAAAAACGCCTGCGCCGCAAAGAGTCGGTGATCTATCTGGCCCTGGCCGACGATGACGACAAGAAACTCATGGGCTTCTGCCAGCTCTATCCGAGCTTTTCGTCGCTGTCGCTCAAACGCGTGTGGATTCTCAACGATATCTACGTTGCCGAAGATGCGCGCCGGCAACTGGTGGCCGACAACCTGATCCGCACCGCAAAGAAAATGGCCAAGGAAACCCAGGCCGTGCGCATGCGCGTCTCGACCAGCGCGAACAACGAAGTGGCGCAGAAAACCTACGAATCGATCGGCTTCAAGGAAGACACCGAGTTCAAGAACTACGTACTGCCAATCAGCGACGAGCTCTGACTCCAACGGCTTCGGTGATGAGGGAGTTCGCTCCCTCGCCACGGCCGCCCCTTCCCTGACAATTGCTCACTTCGCGACACTCCCCGCTACAAAACCGGCGCGCTTTTCAGCGGTCAGACCGTATAATCCCGATCTTTCCGGCTTGTAAGAAAAACTACACCCCGCTGTAGGCTTACACGAAGTCATCCGCACAGGCCTGCCGAGTCGGGCCGTCATACAGGTGCCCCCATGGATTTCAACCCGCTCGACCTTATCCTGCATCTCGATGTGTATCTCGATTTGCTGGTGAACAACTATGGGCCATGGATCTACGCCATCCTGTTTCTGGTGATCTTCTGTGAAACCGGTCTGGTGGTGATGCCATTCCTGCCGGGCGACTCGCTGCTGTTCATCGCTGGCGCAGTGGCTGCCGGCGGTGGCATGGATCCGGTGCTGCTCGGCGGCCTGCTGATGCTGGCGGCGATCATGGGCGACAGTACCAACTACGTGATCGGACGCACGGCCGGGGAGAAGCTGTTCAGCAACCCTAACTCGAAAATCTTCCGTCGCGACTACCTGCAAAAAACCCACGACTTCTACGACAAGCACGGCGGCAAGACCGTGACCATGGCGCGTTTCCTGCCGATCATCCGCACCTTCGCGCCGTTCGTCGCGGGCGTGGCGCGGATGCCGTACCCGCGTTTCTTCGGCTTCAGCGTGCTCGGCACCATCCTCTGGGTTGGCGGTCTGGTCACCCTGGGTTATTTCTTCGGCAACGTGCCGTTCATCAAGAAAAACCTTTCGCTGCTGGTGGTGGCAATCATCCTGCTGTCGCTGGTGCCGATGATCATCGGCGTGGTGCGCAGCCGGTTCGGCGGCACCAAAGTGCAATCGCACTGATCCGATGTGGTCACTGAGCGCCTGGCGATGCCGGCGCCTCCTGGCCAGGCACCCGATTGCCGACGACCTGTGGCAACGGGTGCGCCATCAACTCTCCTTCCTCGATGGCATCAGCGCGACTGAAGACCAGTGGCTGCGCGAAGCCTGTGTGCTGTTTCTCGACGACAAACACCTGACCGCCCTGCCCGGCGTCGAACTGCATCAGGAGCAACGCCTGCTGCTCGCCGCCCAAGCGCAGTTGCCGTTGCTGCATCTCGGTGATCTGAATTGGTACCAGGGTTTCCACGAGATCGTGCTGTACCCGGATGACTTCCTCAGCCCGCAACGTCATCGCGATGCCAGCGGCGTCGAGCATGAGTGGGACGGCGAACACAGCGGTGAAGCCTGGCAGCAGGGGCCGGTGATTCTCGCCTGGCCCGGCGTACAGGCCAGCGGTGGCTGGGAAGGCTACAACCTGGTGATCCACGAACTGGCGCACAAGCTCGATATGCTCAACGGCGACGCCAACGGCCTGCCGCCACTGCACGCCGACATGCGCGTCAGCGACTGGGCCGAAGTGATGCAGGCCGCCTACGACGACCTCAACCGCCAGCTCGACCACGATCCCGACGCCGAAACCGCCATTGATCCCTACGCCGCCGAGAACCCGGCGGAGTTCTTCGCCGTCACCAGCGAATACTTCTTCAGCGCCCCGGACCTGCTCCACGAGGCTTATCCACAGGTCTACTTGCAACTGCAGCTTTTCTACCGGCAGGATCCGTTGGGCAGACTGCGGCAACTTCAGGCCACAGACCCGGTCTATCAGGCGCACGACTAAGCTCTGCACGACTTCTGGTACGTGGCGTCGGCGTAGGAATGTGCCTATAATCGCCGCCACTTTTTGGTCAATCCGGCCAAGTGTTTTTGGTCAACTACGGGGGCAACGCCCAATGAGCTACAGCAAGATTCCGGCTGGCAAAGACCTGCCGAACGACATCTACGTCGCGATCGAGATCCCGGCCAACCACGCGCCGATCAAATACGAAATCGACAAAGACAGCGATTGCCTGTTCGTTGACCGTTTCATGGCCACCCCAATGTTCTACCCGGCCAACTACGGTTACATCCCGAACACCCTGGCTGACGACGGTGATCCCCTCGACGTACTGGTCGTGACCCCTTACCCGGTAGCGCCAGGCTCGGTGATCCGCGCGCGCCCAGTCGGCATCCTGAACATGACCGACGACGGCGGCGGCGATGCCAAAGTCATCGCCGTGCCACATGACAAGCTGTCGCAGCTGTACGTCGACGTGAAGGAATACACCGACCTGCCACCCCTGCTGATCCAGCAGATCGAGCACTTCTTCGCGAACTACAAGGATCTCGAGAAGGGCAAGTGGGTCAAGATCGAAGGCTGGGCCGGCGCAGACGCCGCCCGCGAAGCGATCACCAAGTCGGTTGCCGCCTACAAGGGCTAAGCCATTGCGCCTTGCGTGACGCTTGAAAAAAACCCCGGATTTCCGGGGTTTTTTGTTATTGGCGTCTGCATAATCGACTCGGTTGTTCTGGTCGATGTAACTCGAAATACACCTTGGTTGGCCCCCTCTCCCTCCGGGAGAGGGTTGGGTGAGGGGCTCTTGAAAAAGCCCGACTAAACAAACCGTTTAAATTCCTACATGCAGTTTTAATCTGTTTAATTTCCCACAAGTACGTCTTACATCCCGTCGCAAAATACAGGCTTTTTTTGAACGCCCGGTTTATTCAAACCGCTCTAGTCCGGCCGTAGACTCCGTGTTTATGAGAAAGAACACTAGCGGTCCACGATTCAAGGCACTCCTGGAAGCAGCGAACATCAGCACCACGGATTTCGCAAGGTTCTGGGGCACGGAAGCCCAAAACGTTCATAACTGGTACACCCGGGGCGTCCCGGCGTATCGCATGGAAGAAGTCTCACGCCTGTTGTCGGTCAATAGTGAATGGCTGAAAACCGGGGAAGGCGTCAAGGAGGTCGCGCGCCTGCACCCACCCGCCAGCAACGGCGACACGTTCGATGCCCAGTCCATCTGCGGCGTCTACACCGTCATCAACCCCAGCGACATCGACCTGGCATTTTTCAAGGAAACCCCGATCGCCAACGGCGATGGCAAAACCCACGTCATCCTCGACCCCGACCAGTCCCTGCGCCTGCCCCGCGCCCACCTCGATCAACTCGACATCCAGCACGCCAACGCCATCTGCGCGCACATGATCGGCAACAGCATGGCCGATCGCATCGAAGACGGCTCCATCGTCGCCATCGACCGTGGCCTGACCCAGGTCGTCGACGGCGAAATCTACGCCGTAGAGCACGACGGCATGCTGCGCATCAAATACCTGCACCGCATGCCCGGCAACGGCCTGCGCATGCGCAGCCACAACAGCGCCGAATACCCCGACGAGGTCTTCCGGCCGGCGCAGATCGAAGAGCAGCGGATTCACATTCTTGGCTGGGTGTTCTGGTGGTCGACACTGGGCAAGCGCCGGCCGGTGGTGCCGTTTCTATGACTGTTTGCCAGAACCTGTGGGAGCGGGCTCGCCCGCGAAGAGGCCCTGACAACCGGTACAAATCCCGAGTTTGTACCGCTTCAGTCGCTCTAAACCGCACTTGAGGCTGGGAATCCAAAGCAAAACTCAGTATCCTGCGCCCCACATTCGCGCATCGACCCGCCCTGCGGCTCGGATGACGCCCGACGAGGCAGACCAACGTCTGACCAAGTCCCACAGCCGGACGCAGATCCGGATGTACGTTTTGAAGGCTGGCGCGGTTTACCAAAAATAAACCAAGCCAGTCCCCGAGAAGCCGGCCACAAGCCGGCTTTTTAATGCCTGCAACAAACCATATCCATTGCTGAAATTGCATTCCAGCTTGTATAGCGCCCAATGCACTGGTTACCGTCCCGCCAAATATCGCAGGAAACACCAAATGCCCAAAACCTCATTCCCCATTGAGGACGCGCTGAAGCGCGCCGCCGAACGAGGCGAGCCGCCTGCCGAAGATAAGTTGGCCAGTGAAGAAGATGACGAACTTGCCGCCATCGTTCACGAGCGCCTCGCCGCTCCTCAGCGAATGCAGGTCAGTCTGGCTGATCTGTAAGCTGTTCGAGCGCCCAGCTACAGTTGCTGAATTTGTCCAACAACCTGTTGGACAAATGCCCCTCACGGATAACTGAACGACTTCACCAACGTCAGCTCCCCCGCCGTCCGCATCGGCACTACAAACGTCTCCATCTTCTCGCTCGGCGTCCCTTCTTCAGTAATCACCGTCACCTGCGCCGTGGTCAGCGCCTGCACCGCTTCATCCCCACCTTCGTCATCTCCGCGATACCCGCCGCCGTAATAATTCACATAGACAAGATACTGCCCCTTGATCGGCGCGGGCATGGCGGCGATTTCCGGGCCGTAGCCGGTGGTGACGTCGACGTCGAGGGCGGCGCCGTTGGGTGCGACGCGGTTGCCGTACCATATGTGGGCGCCGTCGGGGGTGACGAGGTGCAGGTCGAGGTCGGTGCCGTCGCTGTCCCAGGCCAGCAGCACGCGCAATTTGGCCGGGGTGGCGCCGCCGCGGGTGTTGAGGAATTGCGTGCGGTGGCGTTGCTGGCCGTCGGCGCTGCGCACTTCGATGCTGTTGCTGCCGTTGGGGAAGGAGAACGGGCGATCGAAGCCGCCGGCGGGGTCGATTTTCAGCGGCATGCTGACGCCGTTGACGATCAGGCGGCCGGGTTCGTTGTTCTTCGGCACGGCTTTGATCTGGCCGCTGATTCTGGCGGTATTGGCCTGGCCAAGCGGTGTGTTGACCGACGAGGCCGGGTAGTTGACGGTCTGGCGAAAGCTCTCGCCCTCGCCTTGCGGTGCGCCGCTGCGCCAGCCGCCCACCGGGGTGTCGAGTTTGACGCCATCGGCGGCGAACGCTTGCGGCAGTACGTTGAGGGCACAGAGCAGCAGCAAGACCTGTGGATAACGGAGTGTCATGGTCTATTCCAGCAAAAGGTGACGGGCGAGCCCTTCGATGTAGGTTTCATCCTGGCCGTTGGGGTGTGCTTCGAAGGCCAGGTGCAGATATTCATGAGTCAGGTCGAGGCGATCCTGCAGGGTCAGCACGCCGCGCACATAAATGCGCTGACGCTCACGGTCGACGAAGGGCCGGCCGAAGGCGAGTTTGCATACGGCGAAAGTGCTGACTTCGTTGTAGCCGGTTTCGCTTTCAAGCCTCGGACGCCAGCCGCGCCGCTGCTTCTGCAGCCAGTCTTGCGCGGCGGGCAATGCTTCGCAGGAGGCGACCGGGTTGTCCCAACGGCTGAGGCTGGCGCGTGGATAGGCGTGCAGCAGAATCGCGTCGTAACGTTGGCCGGCGTTCGCTTGCTCGACGGCTTGCTGCCAGGCGAGTTTGTCCGGGCCGGGCTGGTCGGAGTGATAGGTGACGGTGCTGCCGGCCAGTACCAGGTCCGCCGTCCACGCCGCGATGTTGCGTGACTCGGCCGAGGCTGGACGCGGGGCGACGCGCTGGCGATTGCTGCTGTCGTCGATGCTCAGGCAGTCGCCGTTGCGCGTGGCGTTTTGCAGCAGATAAGTGCGGATCGCTACGGCCAGCGCCTTGGCGGCTTCGGCAGGTTCCGGTTTGGCTTCGCGCTCAAGGACGCGGGCGACATATTCTTCGCGATCAAGCCTTGCGACGAGTTTGTCGTTGAGCAGAAACAATTCGCCGTCGCTGTGGATGAGCAGCGCGTTGCCGTTGGCGAATTCGACGCGGTAGTCGCCGCGCAATGGCCCGGACGTGGCGACACGATCCCCGACCAGAACCTTCGAAACCGGATATTTCGAAAACAGCCCGACTTCCACACAACGCCCCGCGTCCACCGGCCAAGCCGTCGGCAATACGCTGGCCAACGCTTGGCCGTAATGACGCAGGACCATCTGACTGGTGCCGCGCCCGCCCACCCAGATCGGCGCGCCGTCGGCGCTCCAGCCGGCGAATCCACCCTGGCGCGATTGTGCATCCTGGTCGCCGAGCCAGCTCCAGGTTTTCACCCGCAGGCGTCCGCCCAACTCGCCGGCGACATTGCCGTCCGCCGCGTTCAGTACGACATCGAGCAGCACGCGGCGCATCTGTTCCTGCGCTGGCAGCAACGCCAGAACGCTCAATAACTCGGCAACCGAAACCCTTGTTGCCGGTTGCACGGCTGGCAAATCCAGCAACCACGTCGGCGCTTGCCGCGCCTGCCAATACGCTCGCCAATCCGTCGCTGCAATGCCCAACCGCGCCGGTTCGAAATACAGACCGCAGGACTTCACCAGTGCCTGATCCCGCTCGATCTTGCCGCCCGCCGAGCAGCAATAAACTTCTTCTTTGGACTGCCCGCGACATTCATACGCCGGTTCCTGTGCACCGGTATCCACCAGCCACGCGTAGACGAACAACTTCCACAGACTGCCCAGCGGCGCATCCAGCGACGCTGGCAACGGTTCGCGCTTGATCAGTTGCGTCTGACTCAACGACAACAACTCGCCCTGATAGGCCACACGCAACAGCTCGTCCTGCGCTGTCGCCAGCGCAGGCATCACACCCATCAGCAGCCACAACAGCGGCCGGCGCATGTCAGTTGACCGTGACCTGACCGAGGGCGGCTTTCGCCTCTTGGGCCTGATGCTGCGGTGCATACACTTGCTTGAAGCGTACCGGCGGGAGGTTGAACTGGCCCTTCTGCGAGAAGCGCACCAGATGACGCAGGCGCAACTCACCGCTCAATGCATCGACCGGCACCGCGTAAGCCAACTGACCCGGTTCGAAACGCGCCTTCTCCAGCGCGGTCGGTTCGGTGCCGTCCTTGCCCTGCAACTTGATGCCCCAGGTCGTGCGCTCGACATCCGCGCCCGGTGGCAGCGGCACTTCAAGCACGCCGTAGCGCAACGGTTTCGGTGCCTTGCTGGTGAGGATCACCTCATCCAGGTACAGGCTGTCGCTGGACAACGGTTTAGTGCCGACCGGCTCGAGTTTGAAGGTGAACGCTTCTTCGCCCGGCACCAGACGCGACAGGCGCCGGGTGATGGTCACGGCCATCGGATCGACCTGCGGCTGTTGCGTCTGGAAGCTCAGTGCTGCACGCAGCGGTCGTTCTTGCGTGCCGGACACGCTCAGCACGCTCGGCAGCGGCGCCGCGCCCTGCCATGTCCAGTACATCTCGCCGCTGGCCCCGTAGTTTTTCTTCCAGCCTTCACCCGGCATCAGCGCGATGGTCGGCGAAGCCTGAGCGATGCTGCGTTGCAGCCAGGTCAGCGCCAGTGCACGTTCCAGTGTCGATTGCTGCGGCAGTAACCGTTGCAGCAACGCCGTGGCGCGAGCCTGATCAAACGGTTGCAGCGACAGGTTCAGTGCTTCAACGAAGGGCTGCGAGCTGACCGCCAGACGTTGTTGCGCTGCGCCCAGTTGCCGATTGAACGCCTCCGGCAAAGCAACTTTCGCCTGCGAGGCCAACGATGCAGTGAGTACCCGTGCCGTCGCCAGACCAAGTGCCGAATCCGGGTCGTTCATCACCAGACTGTTCTGGCCGTCGTCGAGCAAGGTTTCGGCAGCGCCTTCACCGGCCTTGGCCAGATCGTCGATCAAACCGCTGAGCAGCGTGTTCACTGGCAGCTGCATCTGTTTGGCGAACGACAGAATCAGCGCCCGTTGCAGCAATGGTGTATTCGGCGCTTGCTTGGCATAGACCTCCAGCACCCGCTGCCAGTGCTCCGGCGGCAGGGTCAGGTCGAGTACGCGGCTGGCATTCCAGTCGGCGTAATAGGCATAGGCGGTGAGAAATGCATCCGGCTCGCCGTCGTAGCCCCACCAGGTGAAGCTCGCCGACGGCCCGGCCATTTGCACCAGGCGCAGGCGGCTGTTCTGCATGATCAGGCGCAAGCGATCGCGAATCTGCGGGTTCGAAGCCAGCGATGGATAGGCGATGCTCAACGGCAGCAAGCGACTGGCCGTCTGCTCGACGCCGCCGTACGGGTAGCCGAGCAGATCATCGAGGGCGGAACGGAACAGCGCTTGCGGACCGTCATCCAGACGCAGGCGGATATCCGTGGCATCCGCCGGCAAACTCAAGGGTGTATCGCCGCTAACCACGTCGAGGCTTTGTGTCTGGGTGACCTGCCAGCCTTCACCGGTGGCACTCAAGCGCACAGCCAGGGCATCGGCGACTTTGCCATCCTGCACAAGCTCCGCCGTCCACTCGCCAGAGGCCAAAGCGAACGCCGGCAGTGGCAGGTAATTGATGCCGCTGTTCAGGGTCACCGGCGAGCGCTGTTCGGCGCCGGCATAGTGCGTGACCAATTCAGCCTTGACCGGTTTCTCCGCCTGACTGAAAGCGAACACGCCCAGTTGCGGCTGATCGCCCTTGCGGAATCTGCTCGGCCCGCTCCACTTCAGGTACAGCGGTTTTTCCGAACGGACAAACTGCTTCTTCTGCCCGACCTGACCGTCATCGGCAATCGCCCGCGCGGTGATGCGCCAGCGGGTCAGCGAGTCCGGCATCTTGAAGGTGAAGCGGGTTTTGCCGTCGGCGCCGGTCAACAACTCCGGCTGCCACGCAGCGGTGTCGACGTCTTCACGGCGCGGACGCTCAAGCACTTTCACGCCGCGCTCGCTGCGATTGGCCTTGCCCGGTGCGCCGGGGCTGCCCGGCAATGCCACGTCGTAGCTGATGAATGACAGGCTGGCACTGGTACGCACGTTGTTGCGCCGTGGGTGATAGAAGAACTGGTCGATGCTAGGCGCGACTTCCGGTTGCAGCGCGTAGACCATTTCGTCGACCACGCTGACCGTCAGATGCGCCGGAACCGCTTTGCCGGCGAACTGCGTGGTCAGGTCGACCGTGACCGTATCGCCCGGCAGGTACACCGCTTTGTCGGTGCTGATCGCCACGTCGATTTGCGGCGCGACCACTTTGATCCCGGCGTTCTGGAAACTGTACTGACCGCCCTTGGTATAGAGCACGGAGAAGGTCAGGTTCGGCGCGAAGTTGTCCTTCACCGCAATGCGCGCGCGGTATTGGGTGTCGCTGAGTTTTTCCAGCTTCAACCAGTCAGCGCCCTTGGCCAGCAGCGCGGTCGCTTCGACCTTGTCGCGCTCCAGCGACAGCAGTGCATCGCTGACCGGCTCAGGGAAGGTGATCAGCGCCAGCGCTTCTTCGCCCGCCTTGTACTCGGGCTTGTCGAGGACGATTTCCACGGTACCCTGCACCGCTTTCACACCGTCGCCGGTGACCGAGTGGCCGGTGGCGCCGAGGACGCGACCGTGTTGATCCTTCAGCGTCAGGTTGTAGGTGCCCGGACGTTCGAAGGCGAGGCTGAAGCCTTTGTCCGTTGCGGCGAGTTTGCCTTCGCCGGTGCTCTGATCTTCCAGGCGCACCCAAGCGTAGCTGCTCGGCGTTACGGCTTTGCTTTGTTCGGTGCCACCCTCATTCGCGTAGCTGAAGGCAACCTTGTCAGCGACCGCGCTGAACCGCTGCGGCGCGCTCAAGCGGAAGCTCGCCGCGCCACGGTCGATGAGGATTTCCTTGGTGGTCTTGACCCGATACGCCGCGCCGTCGCTGGCGAACACGGTGAGCATGTAGCGGCTCGGTTTTTCCGCCGCTGGCAGATCCAGTGTCGCGTTGCCTTTACTGTCGGTAGTCAGTTCGGTGCTGGTCAGTTCCACCGGAAATTGCCCGAGGTATTGCAGCTCGTTGTCGACCATCGACAGTTGCTGGGCGCACAGGCTCAGGCTCAATTTCGCGTTGGCCACCGGTTTGCCGTCCGGGTAGAGCAACACCAGGCTGCCTTTCACCGGCTCACCGGTACGGTAATCCTGCTTGGCCAGATTCAGCGAGATTTCGAAGTGCGGCTTGATGTATTCAGCCACACGGAAAGCACTGCTGTAGGCCTGCTCCTTGTAGTTGAAACGGATCTCGTAACCACCAGCCACGGCGTTATCCGGCAACTGGAAACGGCCCTGAGTACCGGCCTTGGAATCCAGTTTCAGATCGAGGGTCTGCAATTCGGTCCCCGTGGCATCAAGCACGCTGACACTGACATCCGCCGCACCCGGCAACACCGAATCACGGGCATTCTTGAACTCGCGACCGACGATTTTCAACGACACCCAATCGCCCGGACGATACAGCGGCCGGTCGGTGAAGGCGTAAAGTTTGGTGTCGTAGATTTCGCTGTCGTAGTAGAAGTTTTCCGAGACGAACACGCCGCCCTCTTCGTCCTCGCCGATGACGAACGAGCGCTCCGGGCTGACGTGTTTCAGGCGCAGCAGACCGTCGGCATCGGTAGCACCGCTGCTCATCACGCCGAGGCCATCGGTCCACAGCACGTTGACCTTCGGCACCGAACTGCCTTCGTGCTTGCGCGCGGCCCAGACCAGCAGTTCATCACCGGCAATCTTGCTCACTGCGACGGTGTTGGAGACGAAAACCATGGTGGTCGCGCGGTACTTGCCGATCAGCGCTTCAACCAGATACAGCCCCGGCTTCAGGTTACCCAACGGGATGTAGACGTTGCCCGGCGCGACGCTGACGAAGTCGCTGGACGAGCCGGCCAGATTGACCCCGGCCGGCGGCTGGATAGGCTTGGCCTGCCACAGCGGATAACGGAACTGGCTGACCACCGGCAAACCCGGGATCAGCGCGAATTGCGGCTGCGCGTCGTATGGCGTCGGCGCGACCATGGCCTCGCCCATTTTCAACTCCGGCACTTCTTCGGTGACCTGCTTGCGCGACTCGTAGGAGAACGCACGCTGCATCACCCGGCGGGACTTGCGATACCAGTTGTCCCACAGATAGGCGAGAGTGTTGGACAGACCTTCGCCCTTGAACTGGCCGTCGCTGACGACGCGATGCAGGTTCTTCTGGCGCTTGAGGAAATCCAGCGGCTTGTCGATGCGGTATACGCGAATGTCGGCGCCGCCGTACGGTTCCATGCGAAAGCGCCGGTAGTCACGACCCGGGGCTTCGAGGCGGACCATCGCCGGCTCGTCGCTGGCAAAACTGCTGTCGGCAAGCAAAAAGAAACTCTCACCGGCCACCGGTGTGTAATTGCTCGGCTCCACCGAGTCTTCGGCGTTGACGCAGGTAAACGGCAGCAACAACGCCAACAGCAAGGAAATTCGCGAACAGATACGCAACATGCGGGCACCGGTCATTGGGAAAGAAAGTTCAGTCGATAGACGCCGATGAAGTTGGGGTTGGCTGCGTCGGGTATCCATCGGGTGTCCTTCCATGTCATGAGTTGCTGCAGGCTTGCCGAACGCATGCCGTTGTCAGTGGGGGTGGTGGTGCCGGTGTGATAGGCGATGTAGCGGCCCATCCAGATCATCAGGTGCTGGTCGTCGCCCTGATCGAAAAACATCAGGTCACCGGGCCGCGCCTGCGACACATCGCGGCCGACCAGATGGCTGTTGAACTGAATCAGTTTGATCGCGTTGACGTACGGCCCGACCTTGCCGCCGCCCTGCTGCCACTGTTGCGCGAGCTTGCGTTGCGCGTCGCTCAGCGCCAGTTCCGGCGGCAGATAGCGATTGGACAGGCCATTGCTGCGCAGCCATTTGTCGTCGTGGACTTTCAGCGCTTCGTTGGCGGCAAAGCGCACCAGCCCGGCGCAGTCCTGTTGATACCAGCGCGGGCTCGGGCCCTGGCTGAGCTGCTCTTGAGCGATGCGCACAAACCAGGCGCGAAACACCTGGGATTGCGCCGGGCCGAGCGCTGGCGCTTCAACTGCTCGGGCGCCTGCGCTCAGCAGCAACGCAAGCAAGCCGAGGCTGCGGATCAGTGCGCTCACAGCGCTTTCCATTCCAGCGGCAGCCATTGCCAGTGGCCGTCAGGCTCGCTGCCTTCGGGCAGGGTCAGGGCATATTTGCCGTAGCCGCCGAGGGTGCGCAGTTTCGGCATCAGGTAGGTTTGCGCAGCGTTATAAAACACCGGCTCCATGTCCTGCGGCAGGCTGTCGAGGGTTTCGCGCTGCATCAGTTGCGCCATCGCGTCCGGGCCGAAGTAGATCGGCATCAGTACGTCTTTTGGCAAACCGTCGGCCATCGGCGGGAAGCGCTTGTCGAGAGTGCCGAGGGCTTTGTCGACGAGTTTGTCGTCGAGGGAGAACAGCAGCGTCGAGCCATGACGGGCGAGGCTGACTTTCATGAACGCCTTGCCGGAAATCGCCTCCGGGTTTTCAGCGGTCTTCGCCGCGTACGGACCGAAACTGGAACTGACCTGACGCTGCCAGACGTGGCTCTGGCCTTCCTGCTTGTCGATCACCGGGAATACGCTTTCGGCGACATTGGCTTCGAACGCGCCGACCATCGAACCGAACAACTTGCCCAGATCACCGTCAAGCTTGCTGCTGTCTTCGTCTTTGAGGCTGGCGACCAGCAACGGTGTGTATAACCGCGAATCGGCGTACCAGCACAGGCCGGCCGCGCCAGCGACGTGTTCGGTCAGCGTTTGCGCAACAGCTTCATCGGCACCGAGTTTGATCAATATCGGCTTCTGCGGCTCCGCCGCCACCGGCAGGGTCACGCAAGCGCTCGCCCCCAACGGCATCGCCTGCCAGACCGGTTTGAAATCGAAGTCCGGCTGGTTTTCCAGTTCATCCATGGCCAGATAGCTGTGCCAGCCCTTGTCGTCCATGTCGAAACGCAGCCCGGCGAAATTCGGGATGAAGCGCTGATAGCCCATGGCGAGCACGCTGGAATTGACCGACAGACGCTGCTTGGTTTCCGGTTTTTTCGCTGGCAAGCCGAACGCTTCGGGGAAGAGCTTTTCACCGTTGAGTAACGCCGCCAGCGCTTGCGCGGAAACTCGGCCCGACTCTTCCGAGACGCCGCTCTCGGGGTCGTAGTACTTGGCTGGATTGGACAACACCACCAGTTTGTCGCCGCGCGACGCGAACAGCAGTGATTTGCTGGCGTTGTAGCTGAGTTGATACAGCGGCACGTCATCGCCGCCGACTTTGAGAGTGCCGAAGATGCTGAGCTGAGTGTCATCCAGCGCCACTTTCGCCAACGGCTCGAGCAGCTTGGCCAATCCGCCGCGATCCATCACCAGCAGGAAATCCTTCAAGCGGCCATCGGCGCCACGCCACAGCGCAACATCGGCCGGTTGATCGAAAAGCTGCTCGATCAGGCTGTCCTGCAACTTCAGGTCATGCTCGTAGATGATCCGCCGCAGGCTGCCGATCAGGCCGAGGCGGTCGGCGTGAGTTTCGTAATAGAAGACGAAATCCTCGGTGAGCGTGGCCTTGAGAAACGGCACCGTCAGGAGGTCCTTGGGCAACTGGCTCAGCGAGCGAGTTTCGAGCAAGGCGTCTGGACGGCCGAGGCCGAGCTTGTCACTGGCAAGTGTCGCCGGCGGCGCTTTGGGCTTGAGCAGCAGCCAGCCGAAACCGCCCGCCACACCGGCCACCAGGCACAGGCCGAGCACGACCAGCGGCCAGCGCCGCGAAGGTTTGGCCGCCGGTGTCGCGGCAGCTGGAGTCACAGTGTTATCGCTCATGTTCACAACATCCGAGTTCATCCGTGGCGGGATGCTTAATAGTTGAAAGTCTTGACCAGCAACAAATCACCGATCGCCCGCAGGGGCACGATGAAGGTTTCTCGTTTTTCGTCGACGGTGTTTTCGTTGAGCACCAGGGTGATCTGCGAGGTGATCACCTCGTTCTGATTACTGGTTTCCTCGAAGTTATAGCCACCATCGCCGTAGTTGCCCCAATAGTTGACGTAGACCAGATACGTGCCGTGCAGCGGCGCGGTCATGGTGAACATTTCCGGGCCGGGGCCGTCGACACCATCCGGGTCGAGGCCGCCGCCATTGCTCAGCGCCGGCCGTGCCCAAAAGGCATGCTGACCGTCGGGGGTGACAATATGCAGATCCAGCTCGGCTTTCGGGTCGTCCCATCCCAAGACAAGACGAATCTTCGCCGGCGTGCGCAGATTATTTGCTTCATAAAATTGCACGCGCTTGAGCGACTGGCCTTCGGCGCTGATCACTTCGACGCTGTTGGAACCGGCGCCAAATGCGTAGGGCCGGGCAAAACGCCCCTGATCGTCGGTGTACAGATTCAATGGATTGCCGTTGACGGCGAGGCTGTGCGGCGGACGCATGCGGCCGAGGGCTTTGAGCTGGCCCTGGATCATCGTGCGATTGCGCTGAATGCCGCGATCGATCGGCGGCGTCGGGTAGGCGACCTGCGGATTTTCCGAACGATCGAGCAGGCCGTGATAACGCCAGCCGCCGACCGGCTCGGACAACTGCGCAGTCGGCGCGGCCCACAGCGCAGGCGCGCAGGCGAGGCCGATCAGCAGCAAAAGAAATGAACGCATGTGACGCCTCCTGCCATGCCTTGAACGAAACCTTGCACCCGATCCTCGGTACTTCACAGCGGTGAACTGCGTTTCGTCTGAATACCCCGCAACTGTCGGGGCCGTAGAAGCCGCGAAGAGTAGCGATTCGGCAGTTTTTTAACAATCGGATACATGTGTGATTGCTGTAGGAATCTCGCTTTCGAGAGGGCGTGAGCCGAATAGCGAAGTTATTCGGCTCATAAAATGAGCCGAATAAGCCTCAGCCCCGAAACTTCACATTAACTTTGTGACGAGGGGATTTATCCCAGCTCGGCTGCGCAGCAGTCGTAAAACCGGCGACTTCGATTTTCCTGAGAGTATCGGTTGTCTGGTTTTAGGGTTGCTACGCAACCCAGCGGGGATAAATCCCCTCGCCACGGGGGTCATGTGCGCGGCTTTGGGTAGGGCGCCTCATTTGCCCATACCCCCCCTATCTGCTAGTGTCGCGCCGGTTTAACGTCTACCGGAATTTGCCGCCATGGCCCGCAAAAAAGCTGCACTGGATTTCGAACAATCCCTCGCCGACCTGCAAACACTGGTCGAGCGTCTGGAGAACGGTGAATTGTCGCTGGAAGACTCGCTGACCGCTTTCGAGCAGGGCATCGGTCTGACCCGTGACTGCCAGGCGGCGCTGGCCCAGGCCGAGCAGAAAGTGCAGGTGCTGCTGGAGCGCGATGGCGAGCTCGCCGAGGAACCCTTCGACGCGGATGAGCCAGAATGATCGCGGCGTATTCGGCGAGCAGTCAGGCCCGGGTCAACGCGGCGCTGGAGACGCTGTTCAACGCGCCGCTGCCGGAACTGGCGCGGCTCTACGAAGCGATGCGCTACAGCGTGATGAACGGCGGCAAGCGCGTGCGCCCGTTGCTGGCTTACGCCGCATGCGAAGCCCTCGGCGCAAAGGCTGAACAGGCCAGCGGCGCGGCCTGTGCGGTCGAACTGATCCACGCCTACTCGCTGGTGCATGACGATTTGCCGGCGATGGACGATGACGATCTGCGTCGCGGCCAGCCGACGACCCACAAGAAATTCGACGAAGCCTGCGCGATCCTCGCCGGTGACGGCTTGCAGAGCCTGGCCTTCAGCGCCCTGCTCGACCCGCGCCTGAGCGATTGCAGCAGCGAAATCCGTCTGCAGATGGTCACAGCGCTGGCCCATGCAGCCGGTCCGGCGGGCATGGTCGGTGGTCAGGCCATCGATCTGGGTTCGGTCGGTCTCAAGCTCGATCAACAAGCCCTGGAACAGATGCACCGGCACAAGACCGGCGCGCTGATTGAGGTCAGCGTCAAGCTTGGTGCCCTGGCCAGCGGCCGCGCCCAGCCTGATCAGCTTCAGGCTTTGCAGACTTATGCACAGGCCATCGGCCTGGCCTTTCAGGTGCAGGACGACATCCTCGACGTGGAAAGCGATACCGCGACCCTCGGCAAACGGCAGGGCGCCGACATTGCCCGCGACAAGCCAACCTACCCGGCGCTGCTCGGCCTCGACGCCGCCAAGGCCTACGCTCTGGAACTGCGCGATCAGGCCTTGCAGGCGCTGCGACCGTTTGACGCGGCCGCCGAGCCGCTGCGCGAGCTGGCGCGGTATATCGTCGAGCGACGCAACTGACGGCGTATCGGCCAAAAAAGACCAACGCGTGGGCAGGGGGCGATGCATCAGGTAAACTGCCGCATCTTTTATACCTATAACGATTCGCCTGATGCCCACGACGTTTCATGAGATTCCCCGCAAGCGCCCGACCACGCCCCTGCTCGACCGCGCGAACACGCCGGACGGCCTGCGCCGGTTAGGCGAAGCCGAGCTGGAAACCCTGGCCGATGAGTTGCGCCTGGAACTGCTCTACACGGTCGGCCAGACCGGTGGGCATTTCGGTGCCGGCCTGGGCGTGATCGAGCTGACCATCGCGCTGCATTACGTCTTCGACACCCCGGACGACCGTCTGCTGTGGGACGTCGGGCATCAGGCGTATCCGCACAAGATCCTCACCGGTCGCCGCGAGCGCATGGCCAGCCTGCGTCAGAAGGACGGCATTGCCGCGTTCCCGCGCCGCTCCGAGAGCGAGTACGACACCTTCGGCGTCGGCCACTCCAGCACTTCGATCAGCGCCGCGCTGGGCATGGCCATTGCCGCCCGCCTGCAGGACAGCGATCGCAAGGCCATCGCCGTGATCGGCGACGGCGCGCTGACCGCCGGCATGGCTTTCGAGGCGCTCAACCATGCGCCTGAAGTCAACGCCAACATGCTGGTGATCCTCAACGACAACGATATGTCGATCTCGCGCAACGTCGGCGGGTTGTCGAATTATCTGGCGAAGATCCTTTCCAGCCGCACCTACGCGAGCATGCGCGAGGGCAGCAAGAAAGTCCTTTCGCGCCTGCCCGGCGCCTGGGAAATCGCCCGTCGCACCGAAGAATATGCCAAGGGCATGCTGGTCCCCGGCACCCTGTTCGAAGAGCTGGGCTGGAATTACATCGGCCCGATCGACGGCCACGATCTGCCCACCTTGATCGCCACGCTGCGCAACATGCGCGATCTCAAAGGCCCGCAGTTCCTGCACATCGTCACCAAGAAAGGCAAAGGCTTCGCCCCGGCGGAAGTCGACCCGATCGGTTACCACGCCATCACCAAACTCGAACCTTTGGACGCCCCCGCCGCTGCGCCGAAAGCCGTCAGCGGGCCGAAGTATTCGGCGGTGTTTGGCGAGTGGCTGTGTGACATGGCGGCGGCTGACGCTCGTCTGGTCGGAATTACCCCGGCGATGAAGGAAGGCTCGGATCTGGTGGCGTTCAGCGAGCGCTTCCCCGAGCGTTATTTCGACGTGGCGATTGCCGAGCAGCACGCGGTCACTTTCGCTGCCGGCATGGCCTGCGAAGGCGCGAAACCGGTGGTGGCGATCTATTCGACATTCCTGCAACGCGGTTACGACCAACTCGTACACGATGTCGCGGTGCAGAACCTGGACGTGCTGTTCGCCATCGACCGCGCCGGCCTGGTTGGCGAAGACGGCCCGACCCACGCTGGCAGCTACGACCTGTCGTACCTGCGCTGCATCCCGGGCATGGTCATCATGACCCCGAGCGATGAAAACGAATTGCGCAAAATGCTCACCACCGGCCACCTCTACAACGGCCCGGCGGCAGTGCGTTACCCACGCGGCAGCGGCCCGAATGCTGTCATCGAAAAAGATCTCGAAGCGATCGAAATCGGCAAGGGCATCGTTCGTCGTCAGGGCAGCAAGGTCGCCATGCTGGTGTTCGGCGTGCAACTGAGCGAAGCCTTGAAAGTCGCCGAGAAGCTCGACGCCACCGTGGTCGACATGCGTTTCGTCAAACCGCTGGATGAAGCGCTGGTACGCGAGATCGCCGGCAACCACGAGTTGCTGGTGACCATCGAAGAGAACGCAATCATGGGTGGCGCCGGCGGCGCGGTCAGCGAATTCCTCGCCCGCGAGAACATTCTCAAGTCGATGCTGCATCTGGGCTTGCCGGACATTTACGTCGAGCATGCGAAACCGGCGCAGATGCTTGCCGAGTGCGGGCTGGATGAGGCCGGGATCGAAGCGTCGATTCGCCAGCGCCTGGCATTGCTCGCCCAATAAACGCAATACCCTTGTGGGAGCGAGCCTGCTCGCGAAAGCGGACTGTCAGTCAAAGACGAACTGACTGATACACCGCCTTCGCGAGCAGGCTCGCTCCCACATTTGATTTGTGTACACCTGAAACTCCCGTTGGACTGTCCATGAACCTCTCCCGCCTCGCCCTGCCCTTCCTCCTGCTGCCAACCGCCAGCGCCCTTGCCGATACATTCGAACGCGATCAGGCGCTGAAGCTGCCGGACACGCTGATCAGCGCCAATCGTCAGGTCGAGGCGCGCAACGACAGCAGCGCCGCCAACACCGTGTTCACCCGCGAAGACATCGATCGCCTGCAACCCAGCGACGTGCCCGATCTGCTGCGGCGCGTGCCTGGCGTGCAAGTGGCGCAGACCGGCGGGCGCGGCAGTCTGCCGGGGGTCTACATTCGCGGCACGCAATCGGCGCAGAGCCTGGTGCTGGTCGATGGCCAGCGCATCGGTAACTCGACTTCCGGCGACAGCAACCTGCAACATCTGAACATCGAGCAGATCGAGCGCGTCGAAGTGCTGCGCGGTTCACGCTCGGTGATTTACGGCAGCGACGCGATTGGCGGGGTGATCCAGATCTTCACCCGACGCGGCACCGAGCAAGGCTTGCAGCCACGCCTGCATCTGGGCTTCGGCAGTCAGCAGACCTGGGAACGCAGCCTCGGCTTGTCCGGCGGCGACGACAAAACCCGCTTCAACCTCGGCGCCAGCCTCGACGAAACGGCCGGGATCGACCGTACCCACGAGTCGTATCCAAGCGACAGCGACCATGACGCCTACCGCAACAAATCCCTGAGCCTGAGCCTCAGCCACGCGCTGACCGATGACGTCGAAGTCGGCGCCAATCTGCTGGATAACCGTGGCAGGGGCGAATTCGACAATCCGTTCGGCCGCTTCGACATGGACACTTTCGAGTCGGTGCAACAGCAGCCCTACAGCGACTTCAATGTCAGCAGCATCAGCAGTTATGTCGATGCGCGGGTCAACGAAACCTGGAAAACCCGCATCGAATTCGGCCACAGCGAAAACCGCGAAAAGACCTTCGACAAGCTCAGCGACGAGCGCACGGTGTTCAACACCTATCGCGACTCGGTGAACTGGCAGAACGACCTGACGCTGGACGCGCGCAACAGCCTTATCCTCGGCGGCGACTGGTACGAAGACCGGGTCAACAGCAGCACTGCGTTTGAGGAGGACAGCCGCTGGAATCGCGCCGCGTTCATCCAGCATCGCTATCAGGCCGACAGTTTCTCCACCGAGTTCGGCCTGCGCCACGACGACAACCAGCAGTTCGGCAGCCAAAACACCTGGAGCGGCACTTTCACCCTGCCGCTGAACCCGGACAACGACGTGCTGCTGAGCTACAGCGAAGGGTTCCGTGCGCCGACCTTCAACGACCTGTACTACCCGGATTTCAGCAATCCCGACCTGAAACCGGAAACTTCGAAAAGCTACGAACTGCAATGGCGCAGCCAGTTGAGCGACAGCGCGCGGCTGGAAGCCTCGATTTACCGCACCGACCTGGAAGACGCGATCATCTTCGGCAGCAACTCCCGCCCGCAGAACGTTGCGTCAGCGCGGATCAATGGTTTTGAAGCAGCACTGAAACAGGAGCTGTTTGGCTGGCAGAGCAATCTTGGCGTGGCAATCATTGATCCGCGTGATCGCGATACCGGGCATACGCTGGCGCGACGGGCGCGGCGCACGGCCAGTTGGGATCTGGATCGGCAGTTTGATCGCTTGGGACTCGGCGCCAGTTGGCAATTGGTCAGCGGCAGTTACGACGACTTGAACAACACCCAGTCGCTGGGTGGCTACGGCACGCTCGGGCTGCGCAGCAGTTGGGCGCTGAACCGTGAGATCAAGCTGGATCTGAAGGTGGATAACCTGCTGGACAAGGGCTACAGCCGGGCGAATTACAGCTATGAAGGCGCGCAGTATGGCTATCGTGAGGAAGGTCGGGCGTGGATGTTTGGGGTGACATGGACCCCTGAACTCTGAACTGAGATTTGTGTTGGTTGGCAGGCCTCTTCGCGAGCAGGCTCGCTCCCACAGTAGACTGAGTGCGGCCACACAGTTTGTTTTCAACGCAAATCCAGTGTGGGAGCGAGCCTGCTCGCGAATACAGGCGATGCGGTCTACCGATCCGGCGCGATCAATTGGCAGAGTTTGGCGGTCGCACTGATCATCTGACCACTGGGCCTTTCCAGACCTTTGTCACTGACCAGCAACAACCGCCCCTGCCTGACCGCCGCCACCTGCGGCCAGGTCTTCCACGCCCCTAGCTGCGCCTGATCACCGGCGACAATCACTTCCGGATCACGCTGCAATACCGCCTCGATACTCACCTGCGGTGCCGGCAGATTCAGCTCGGCGAAGACATTGCGCGCGCCGCACACCTCAAGCGCATCGCTGATGATCTGCCCGCCACCGATGGTATACAGCGGTTTGTCCCAGACTTGATAAAACACCCGCAGCGGCACATCACGACGATAACGCTGACGAAGGTCATCCAGTTGTTTGCGCAATTCGGCCGCTCGTTTCGCCCCGCGTTCAGGACGCCCGAGCTGTTCGGCAATGGCTTCGATCTGCGCCGCGAGTTGCGCCAACGTATGCGGCTCGGCGACGAAGGTCGGAATGTTCAGGCGCTTGAGCTGATCACGCTGCCCCGCGCCGACGCTACCGGGCCAGAGCAGCAGCAAATCCGGTTTCAGGCTGAGCAAGCGCTCCATATCGAGCTGGCCGTAGCGGCCCACTGATGAAACATCCGCTATCGCCGCCGGCCGCTCGCCCGCATCCAGTACGCCGACCAGCAGGTCAGCGGAATCCAGTTCAACGACGATTTCAGACAGTGAGGGGGCGAGGCTGACCACACGCAGTGCGGCCAGCGCCGGGCTGCTCAGGGCGAGCAGCAGAACCGCCAGCCACAGGCGATGCATCAGCCGAGTTGACGCGGAATACGATAGAGGTAGAACAGCACGGCGGTGGACAGCGCCAGCAACATCAACGGCACGGCTTCGAGGCCGACGAATACCGCCAGTGCGCCAATCCAGGCCGGCAAGGACGCTACCAGCGACGCCGTACGCCGACGCGCCGCAAGGGCAATCCAGGCGGCGGGTTCTTCGGCGGTATCGAGGGCTTTTTGCGTGGCGATCAGGGCGTGTTTGTAGCGGGCGAAATACTTCAGGCTGACAAACATCGAGGCGACGCCGGCGATGAACAAAGGCATTGCCAGCACTGGCAGCAGGCCCTGGCCTTCACCGAACAGCGCGTTGAGCACGAACAGCGGCAACAGGGCCAGCGCCAGGTATTGCCACCAGGCCACCGACAACCGCCGCCGCACCTGGCCACGGGTCACGCGCGGTCAACCTCGCCCTGATGCTCGTTGCCCATCATGTGGTCGAGCTTGCTGGCCTTGGTCGCCAGATAGAGTTTGTTGTGCGGATTGTGCCCGGTGTGCAGCGGCACGCGCTCGGCGACGACGATGCCCATGTCGGTCAGCGCTTTGACCTTGCGCGGGTTGTTGGTCATCAGGCGCAGGGATTTCACGCCCAGATGCTCAAGCATCGGCAGGCACATGGCGTAGTCGCGCTGATCGGCGGCAAAGCCCAGACGCTCGTTGGCTTCCACGGTGTCGGCGCCGCCGTCCTGCAATTCATAGGCGCGGATCTTGTTCAGCAGCCCGATGCCGCGCCCTTCCTGACGCAGATACAGCAGCACGCCGCGGCCTTCGCGGGCGATCGCCTGCAACGCGGCTTCCAGTTGCGAGCCGCAGTCGCAACGCTGGCTGAACAAGGCATCGCCGGTCAGGCATTCGGAATGCAGGCGACCGAGTACCGGGGCGCCATCGGCAATTTCACCGAGGCTCAGCACGACGTGCTCACGCCCGGTGCTCTCATCTAGAAAGCCGTGCATGGTGAATTGCGCAAAAGGCGTTGGCAGCTTGGAAGCGGCGACGAAGACGACAGGCACCGATGTGCTCCTGATCTAGAAGACTGAAAATTCGCAGGCGGGCATTGTAACAGCAGGTTCCTGTGGACGCTTAGGCTGAATTATCGGGCATAACCATCAAAAAGTTTGATGACAGTTGCCATGCGCTCCCACAGGACATTGTGATCATTTTGGATCAAACGGATACGGCTGCTGCCACTTCTCGAAGACCGGCTTCAACTCTCCGCTCTTGACCAGCTCCGCCATGCGCCGGTCATACAGCGCCATCAACGCGCGAGCCTGTGGGGTATCGGCGAAACCGAGAAACAGCGGCAACTCAGCCAGATGCGAATAGCGATACTGCGCTGGATCCGCGGCATCGCGCACGACCGCTTCAATCTCGGTCAGCGCATCGATGTAGTAATCCGCCCGGCCCTGCTTGAGCATCAGCAGAATGCCGGTACGTCGTTCGATCTGGTTGAAGCGCTGGATGTTCGGCAAGTAGTTTTCGTAGCGGTAGCCGCGCACCCAGGCCAACCGATATTTGCCCAAGGTCGCCTGGGTCGGCGGGGGGCTGCTCGCCAGGCCCAGCGCGTAGATGTGATCAGAATCGAACTTCGATTGCGGGTACAGCACGTGCTCGGCTTCGTCGCGGTAGGAGCCGACCAGCGCGTCGACTTCCTTCAACTGCACCAGCCCGATCGAACGGGTGTACGGCACCGTGCGGATGTCCAGCTTGACCCCGGCCGGCTCGAACACTTTGCGCAACACGTCCCAGGCCAGACCGTGGCCGTCGGCGGCGGTGTAATCCTCCCAGTCTTCGCTGGCCAGATGGATCACCGCAGGCACAGGCGCGGCGGCCTGCGCATGGGCGAACGTGCCCAGCAGAGCCAGAAGCAGCAGCGCCAACCCGCGTCGCAGCATTGCGTGTTTCCTCACGTGAGTCGAATCAGGCGAATACCCAGACCAGCCCTTGCATCGCCAGCCAGGCGAACACACCGGCCAGCACGTCGTCGAGCATGATGCCGACGCCGCCATGCACGTGCTTGTCGATCCAGCGGATCGGCCACGGCTTGAGAATATCGAAGAAGCGGAACACCAGAAAACCCGCGAGCAACCAGTACCAGCCTTCCGGCACCAGCCACAGGGTGATCCACATGCCGACCATTTCATCCCAGACGATGCCTTCGTGGTCGTGCACGCGCAAATCGTCAGCGACTTTGCCGCACAGCCAGAAGCCGAACAGCATGGTGATGCCAAGCATCAGCCAGTAGCCCCAGTCGGGCAGCATCTGCCACAGCGGAATGAACGGCAGCGCCACCAGCGAGCCCCACGTGCCCGGCGCTTTTGGCAAGGTACCGGAGCCGAAGCCGAACGCGAGGAAATGCCACGGATTGCGCCAGACCGAAGGAGGCACGAATTCGGCAGGGACCTGTTTCGGGTGATCTGTCACGGTGTCTCCTGAAAATGTTGGTAGCCGCGAATCTGCGGAGTGATGTCGCGCCCGTCGCGGTCCAGCAGCAGCACGCCTTGGCCCGGCAGCACTCGCCCGATCACATGAATCGGCCAGCCATCGGCCAGCAGTGCCGGCAACTCGGCGGACGGCAAGGTGAACGCCAGTACGTAATCATCACCTCCGCTCAATGCCGCGCGCTCGGCACCGCGCTGGCCGAGAAACGCGACTAAAGCATCCGACAACGGTACACGCTCGCGTTCAATCTCAAGTCGCACCTTCGACGCCAGCGCGATATGCCCGCAATCGGCGAGCAGGCCGTCGGAGATATCCAGCGCCGCCGTGGCCTTGCCGCGCAGGGCCTGACCGAGGGCCAGTTGCGGCTGTGGCGACCAGTAATGCTCGAGCAGCGGCTGGGCGATATGCGCTTCGGCATCACGTTGGGCCAATACCAGCGGCAAGGCGCCGGCGGCATTGCCCAGTTCGCCACCGACGCAGAGCAGATCACCGGCCTGCGCACCGCTGCGGGTCAAGGCCTGGCCAGCGGGTACGCGGCCGAACACGGTGACCGTCAGGCTCAACGGCCCGCGCGTGGTGTCGCCGCCGATCAGTGCGACGCCGCAGCTTTGCGCCATGCGGTTCAAACCCCGGGCATAGGCTTGCAGCCAGTCGGCGGTTACCGTCGGTAAGGTCAGGGCAAGGGTAAAGGCAACGGGCGCGGCGCCCATGGCGGCCAGGTCACTGACCGCGACGGCCAGCGAGCGCTGGCCGAGCAGAAACGGATCGCAGGGGTCGGCGAAATGCACACCGGCCACCAGCGTATCGGTAGAAACCGCCAGCTGTTCCCCAGCGGGAACCGCCAGCAAGGCGCAGTCGTCGCCGATCCCCAGAGCAACGCCTTCGCCGCCCTGCGCACAAGGCGCGGCGGCGAAAAAATTGCGGATCAGCTCAAACTCGCCCATGGCCGAGAAAAAGTATTCAAGCGCCGATCAGCGCTTGAACGCCTTCACTTCAGCTTCACGCAGGCGCGGGGCCAGCTTGTCGAGCACGCCGTTGACGAACTTGTGGCCGTCGGTCGAACCGAACACCTTGGCCAGCTCGATACCTTCGTTGATCACAACGCGGTATGGCACGTCGACGCGCTTGAGCAATTCCCAGGTCGACAGGCGCAGAACCGCCAGTTCAACCGGGTCCAGCTCTTCGATCGCCAGATCCAGGCAAGGCGTCAGGGCAGTGTCGATTTCGGTCTTGAACTGCGGAACCCCGTGAAGGATTTCACGGAAGTAGGCGCCGTCGACATCGGTGAAATCGTTATCAACGCGAAACTGCGCTTCGATCTCGTTCAGCGATTGCCGGGCCATGTGCCACTGGTACAGCGCCTGGGTCGCGAGCTGACGGGCTTCGCGACGCTTGGCGCTCTTCGACGGCTTGCCGGCATCCGCAGGTTTCGGATCGCGCGGGTTGAAACGATCGCTTTCGTCGCTAATCACTTGGCCTCCAACTGCGCCAGCAGGCTGACCATTTCCAGAGCGGACAGGGCAGCTTCGGCACCTTTGTTACCGGCCTTGGTGCCGGAACGTTCGATGGCTTGCTCGATGGAATCGACGGTCAGCACGCCGAACGCGACCGGTACGCCGAATTCCATGGAGACCTGGGCCAGGCCTTTGGTGCACTCGCCAGCTACGTATTCGAAGTGCGGAGTACCGCCACGAATGACCGCGCCAAGGGCGATGATCGCTGCGAACTCGCCTTTCTGGGCGACTTTCTGCGCAACCAGCGGGATTTCGAAGGCGCCCGGCGCGCGGATGATGGTGATGTCGCTTTCGCTCACGCCGTGGCGAACCAGGGCATCAACGGCACCGCTGACCAGGCTTTCAACCACGAAGCTGTTGAAGCGGCCCACTACCAGAGCGTAGCGGCCTTTGGGGGCGATGAAGGTACCTTCGATGGTCTTCAGGGTCATTCGTCAGTTCTCTTAAAGAGCCGGGACGCGTCTGCTACGCGCCCCTCAGTGATTATTTGCCGCGAATTGGAGTCCGGAAACAGCCGGTCATTATTCGGAGGGCACGTATTCTACAACTTCCAGATCGAAACCGGATATCGCATTGAATTTCATTGGTGCCGACATCAAGCGCATTTTGCGCACGCCGAGGTCACGCAGGATCTGCGAACCGGCCCCGACGATGCTGTAGGTGGTCGGTTTTTTCGGCGTTGCCTGCTCACCGGTTTCACGGATATGCGCCAGCAGCACGTCGCCATCGAGCGGGTGACCGAGCAGCAGCACCACACCGCTGCCGGCCTCGGCGACCGCAGCCATGGCGGCGCGCAGGCTCCAGCGGCCCGGTTGCTTGACCATCAGCAGATCGCGCAGCGGGTCCATGTTGTGCACGCGAACCAGCGTCGGTTCTTCAGCGCAGACAGTGCCCAGCGTCAGGGCCATGTGCACGTCGCCTTCCACCGAATCACGATAGGTCACCAGGTTGAATTGGCCCAGTTCGCTGTCCAGCGGCTGCTCGGCAATCCGCTGAACGGTACGTTCGTGGATCATCCGGTAGTGGATCAGGTCGGCGATGGTGCCGATCTTGATGTTGTGTTCGGCGGCAAAGGCTTCGAGTTCAGCGCGACGGGACATGGTGCCGTCGTCGTTCATCACTTCGCAGATCACCCCGCTCGGCTCGAAACCGGCCATGCGCGCCAGGTCGCAAGCGGCTTCGGTGTGGCCGGCGCGAGCGAGAGTGCCGCCGGCCTGGGCCATCAGCGGGAAGATGTGGCCCGGGCTGACGATGTCTTCAGCCTTGGCGTCCTTGGCCGCAGCGGCCTGCACGGTGCGCGCGCGATCGGCGGCGGAGATGCCGGTGGTCACGCCTTCGGCGGCTTCGATCGAGACGGTGAACTTGGTGCCGAAACCGGAACCGTTGCGTGGTGCCATCAGCGGCAGCTTCAACAGTTCGCAGCGCTCGCGGCTCATCGGCATGCAGATCAGGCCACGGGCGTGCTTGGCCATGAAGTTGATGTGTTCGGCCTGGCAGCATTCGGCGGCCATGATCAGGTCGCCTTCGTTCTCGCGGTCTTCGTCATCCATGAGGATAACCATCTTGCCTTGGCGGATGTCTTCAACCAGTTCTTCGATGCTATTGAGCGCCACAAGGCACCCCCTTCTTTTGAATTATTTGAGGTAGCCGTTTTGGGCCAGAAAGCTTTCGGTGATGGTGCTGCCGGCGGTCTTCTCGGCGGCCTTGTCGCCCAGCAGCAGACGCTCCAGATAACGCGCCAGCAGGTCGACTTCCAGATTCACCCGGCGGCCCGGCTTGTATGAAGCCATGATGGTTTCGCTGAGGGTGTGCGGAATGATCGTCAGCATGAATTCGGCGCCATCGACTTCGTTCACGGTCAGGCTGGTGCCGTCGACGGTGATCGAGCCTTTGTGGGCGATGTACTTGGCCAGCTCTTTCGGCGCGCGGATGCGAAATTCCACGGCGCGGGCATTGTCGCTGCGCGATACCACTTCGCCGACACCATCGACGTGGCCGCTGACCAGATGCCCGCCGAGGCGAGTGGTCGGGGTCAGGGCTTTTTCCAGATTGACCGGGCTGCCGCTTTTCAAGTCATTCATGGCGGTGCAATCGAGGGTTTCGCGGCTGACGTCGGCGGCAAAGCCGTCGCCCGGCAACTCGACGGCGGTCAGGCAAACGCCGTTGACGGCGATGCTGTCGCCGAGTTTGACGTCACTCAGATCGAGCTTGCCGGTTGCGACGTGCACCCGCACATCACCGCCCTTTGGGGTCAGTGCGCGGATACTGCCGATGGATTCGATGATGCCGGTGAACATGGGGTTCTCCTTGAGAACGAGGCCAGCGCTAACGCGATGGCCGGGAATTATACGCGGGCTGCAGGGACAGGGATCGCAGTGACTCGCCAGTCATCGCCCACCGCGCGGATTTCAGTGATTTTCAGTTCCGGCGCATCTTTCATCTGCGCCAGCGGCCAGTCGAGCAGCGGACGCGCCGTGGAGCCGAGGAATTTGCCGGCAATGAAGATCACGAATTCGTCGACCAGCCCCAGTTGCGCAAAGGCGCCGGCCAGACGCGGCCCGGCCTCGACCAGCACCTCGTTGGTGCCACGGCTGGCCAGTTCGATAAGCAATTGATGCAGATCGACCTGGCCGTCGGCACCCGGCACGATCAGGCATTCCGGGCCATTGGCATATTGCTCCTCGACCGCGACACAGGTGGCGACCAGCGCCGGCCCGGCCTTGAAGAACGGCGCATCCAGCGGCACCCGCAGGCGGCCATCGATCAATACGCGCAATGGCGGGCGACTCATGGCCAGCGCAGTTTGCTCGCTGTCGAGACGGAGTTCGTCCGCGCGTACGGTCAAGCGTGCGCCATCGGCCAACACCGTGTCGGCGCCGGTCAGCACCACCGCCGCCTCAGCGCGCAAACGCTGCACCGCCGAACGCGCCGCCGGGCCGGTGATCCACTGGCTCTCGCCGCTTTCCATCGCCGTGCGCCCGTCGAGGCTCATGGCCAGCTTGACCCGCACGAATGGCAAGCCAAGTTCCATGCGTTTCAGAAAACCTTGATTGAGCTTGCGTGCTTCAGCCTCCAGCACACCACTTTCGGTGGCAATACCAGCCTCGGCCAGGCGCTGCAAACCGCGCCCGGCGACCTGCGGATTGGGATCACGCATCGCCGCCACGACCCGGGCAACGCCAGCGGTCACCAAGGCATCGGCACACGGCGGCGTGCGCCCGTGGTGGCTGCAAGGTTCGAGGGTCACATACGCCGTCGCGCCCCGGGCCTGCTCGCCAGCGGCGCGCAGGGCGTGGACTTCGGCATGGGGTTCGCCGGCGCGCTCATGCCAGCCTTCGCCGACAATCTGGCCGTCACGCACCACCACGCAACCGACTCGCGGATTGGGATGGGTGGTGTAGTGGCCCTTGCGCGCCAGTTCCAGCGCGCGGGCCATGAAATGCGCGTCGAGGATCGCCTGCTCGGCGGCGGTGGTCATTCTTTCACCGGTTCGCGGGCGAGGCGGTCGATCTCTTCGCGGAATTCATTGAGGTCCTGGAAGCGCTTGTACACCGAGGCAAAACGGATATAGGCGACTTCATCAAGCTTTTGCAGCTCGGCCATCACCAGCTCGCCGACCACGAGGGATTTGACCTCGCGTTCGCCGGTGGCGCGCAGCTTGTGCTTGATATGGACCAGAGAGGATTCGAGGCGCTCGACGCTGACCGGACGTTTCTCCAGCGCGCGTTGCATGCCGGCGCGGAGTTTTTCTTCGTCGAACGGTTGGCGGCTGCCGTCGGTTTTGATCAGGCGCGGCAACACCAGTTCGGCCGTCTCGAACGTCGTGAAACGTTCGCCGCAGGCCAGGCATTCACGCCGGCGGCGCACCTGTTCGCCCTCGGCGACCAGACGCGAGTCGATGACCTTGGTGTCGTTGGCACCGCAGAAGGGACAGTGCATGGTGGCTGGCAACAAAAAATGGGAGGGCCATGGTAGCGCATCCCCGTGGCAAGACAAGCCATAGGCTTTGCGGTATACAGAACGGCATGATCGTCTGATCCATGGAATTCATTCTGCCGGAGCCTCCAATGCCGTTACGTCCGCTCGTTCTGCTCAGTCTTTTCAGCCTGCTGGTGGCCTGTGGCAGCGACGCACCCAAGCCGCAACCGCCGACCCCAGGCCCCGCGCCGCAACAGGCGCAGAAAAAAGCCAAAGAGGCCGCCGAACTCGGTCCGCTGCCAGCCCATCAGCGCGAATTGAGCGGCACCCTGCAAGGCGTGCCGGCCGGCGCTGAGGTCGAACTGGCGCTGCTGGTGATCGATGAAAAGGATCGCCCGCAACAATTGCTCGCCAGTTCCAGCCTGATCGGCAACAACCAGATCCTGCCGTTTCATCTGCGCTTCAACCCCGAGGCGTTTCCGGCCGGCGCACGGGTTGAGCTGCGCGGTCGTGCCAGCCAGTCCGGGCAATTGATCCTGCACCTGCCGTCGCAGACCATCACTCAACCGACCACTCAGGCGTTGGGCCAGCTGCAATTCGTCAAAGCGCCATGACAGCACCGCTCGACCTGCAACAGGCCTTGGGGGAATTGCTCGGCGACGCCAGACTGAAAGCCTGTACGTTGCCGGGCACTGATTTGCAGCTGTGGTTGATCGATGGCGACAACATGGCCCGCGAATTCAGCCAGGAAGAAACCCAGCGCATCCTGCATGAACCGCCCTATTGGAGTTTTTGCTGGGCCAGCGGCTTGGCCGTGGCGCGTTATCTGGCACAGTTTCCCGACTGGGTGCGCGGCAAGCGCGTGCTGGATTTCGGCGCCGGTTCCGGGATCGCCGGCATCGCAGCGGTCAAGGCCGGAGCGCTGGAAGTGGTGGCCTGCGATCTCGATCCGTTGGCGATCGCCGCGTGCAAGGCGAACGCCGAGCTCAACGATGTGCAGATGAGTTATTCGCCGGATTTCTTTGCCGAGGCCGATCGCTTCGATCTGATTCTGGTGGCGGACGTGTTGTATGACCGGGCCAACCTGCCGCTGCTCGACGCGTTTCTCACTCGCGGCCGCGAGGCGCTGGTGGCGGATTCACGGGTGCGGGATTTTCGTCATCCGTTGTATGAGCGAATTGAAATGCTCGAGGCGATGACCTTGCCGGATCTGGCCGAGCCTGAGGAATTTCGGCATGTGAGCCTTTACCACGCCACCCGCGCATGATCGTTCCCACGCTCTGCGTGGGAATGCAGCCCGGGACGCTCCGCGTCCCTTCGTACGGCGTAACGCAGAGCGTCACCGGAGGCATTCCCACGCGGAGCATGGGAACGATCAGTGTTACAGCTTTCAGCAGCCCCTCGCGAAGCTTTATAGTGAGCCCATCCACGCTTTTACGAGATCCCCCATGAGTCAGCAAACGCCGTATATCTTCGACGCCACGACTGCCGATTTCGACCAGTCGGTGATCGAAGCCTCCTTCAACAAACCGGTGCTGGTGGATTTCTGGGCCGAATGGTGTGCGCCGTGCAAGGCGTTGATGCCGATGCTGCAGGGCATTGCCGAGAGCTATCAGGGCGAGTTGCTGCTGGCCAAGGTCAACTGCGACATCGAGCAGGACATCGTCGCCCGCTTCGGCATTCGCAGCCTGCCGACCGTGGTGCTGTTCAAGGACGGTCAGCCGGTCGATGGCTTTGCCGGGGCACAACCGGAATCCGCCGTGCGCGCCCTGCTGGAACCGCATGTGCAGATGCCGCCACCGGCCGCTGCCGACCCGTTCGAACAGGCCCAAGCGATGTTCGACGAAGGTCACTTCGCCGAGGCGGAAGCGGTGCTGGTGACCATTCTCAATGAAGACAATACCAACGCCAAAGCGCTGATCCTTTACGCACGCTGCCTGACCGAACGCGGTGAGCTGGGCGAAGCGCAAACCGTGCTCGACGCGGTCAAGAGCGATGAGCACAAAGCCGCACTCGCCGGGGCCAAGGCGCAGATCCAGTTCCTCGGCCTCGCCCGCGACCTGCCGGACGCCGCCGACCTGAAAAGCCGCCTGGCGCAAAATCCACAGGACGATGAAGCGGTGTACCAACTGGCGATCCAGCAACTGGCGCGCCAGCAATACGAAGCGGCGCTGGACGCCCTGCTGAAGCTATTCATCCGCAACCGCAGCTACGGCGAAGGCTTGCCGCACAAGACCTTGCTGCAGGTGTTCGAACTGCTGGGCAATGATCATCCGTTGGTGACGGCTTACCGTCGCAAAGTGTTTGCGGCGCTGTATTAAGGCCTCACCCGATCCAGCTATAGAGCGGCGTATCCCCGCCGCTCGCCACTTTCACATCGGAACTATGGCGCAGACGCACGAGCAGACGCTTGCCCGCTACCGCACTGCCGGTGAGCGCCTCCAACTGATCGAGCAGATCCGGCCCGCTAAGTTGCCCGGCGTTGCGCAGCAAGTCTTTGGCCACCTGCCACAGCGCATCGTCCTGATTCACCGGCTTCGCCGCCGGGGCCGACGCCACTGCCTCAGACTGCACGACCGGCGCCTGCCCGCTCAGCGCCGAACCCAGCCTCGCCCAATCGCTGTCATCCAGCTCCACCGTCAAATCCACCGGCACCTCGCCGACCGTTCCGCGTATCCGCAACATCGAGTTCGCTCCTGCATTTTTCTGACCTGCATGCTCCCACGGGACTTGTGCAACGCCAAGTAAAGGGCGCCAAACACATCTGGTAATTACCGGTTAATCGGCTAAATTAATCTCTTTTTGCGGGAAGGATTCCCAATGTCTTCAGGACGAAAACTGGCCTCTAAAGGAGGCCCGACCTCTACAGGTGGCGTGATACTTGAAGGAAATGAGAACCTCAATATCGAAGGAAGAATAATCGCTTCCATTGGACAACTCGCCAGTTGTCCGGTCTGTGGGCCTGGCAAAGGCCCCATCGTAGCAGTGGGTGAAAGAACGCTGATTTTACCTGCCGGACCAGCTGCGCTAGAGGGTGACTACGTCGCCTGCGGTTGTCCGCCTATGACCAATAAGCTGCTCACTCAGCAACACAGTGGTTTCGCAGGAATTGGCCGGCCCGCTCCAATTGACATGGGGCCACCGATTGCTGCCCTGACCTCTTATCGCTACTTGCAGGTCATCATCGAACGCCTTGATGACACGGAAAAGCCAGGTTGGGCTTACAAAATCAAGGACAAGGCGAAGGTTGCCGTTTTACAAGACAGCACTTGCAACCTCACAGGCGAAGGCTGCGAACACCCGGTAAAAAACGCTTCGGATTACGACACCCTGTTGGTAGGGGAAGATTCCGAATGGACTTTCTATGCCTATGAAGAGCCCCTGACACAGGATTTGTCATGAAATCGGAAATCAAACTCATCTTTAAAGACTTTCTGATGCAGCCACCGCCAGGCGTAAAATTTCAGCTGCTTATCGACGGTCAGGTCGTAGATGACAACATCGTTCAAAACGATGACAGGCCTCGCATTTATTCATTGATATCCAAAAACGGCCAGATCGCTATAACGCTCGCGGGCAAGGAACTACCGTCGATCAAAACCCGAGACACCCACGAAGTGACGGTTCAGATTGTGGGGAACTCCGGTACAAAAAAAGGTATGCACACTGCTACGTTGAATCCAGGGAAGTCTCTTTCGATCGTAGCGATATCACCGTGGGTAAAAGTCCCGCTAACGACCAGCGGCGCTGTCTCGAACGACGCGTTCTACGAAGTCGAATATGGTGTGAAACGTACAAATGAAACCCGAACGGTGAAAGTCGTCATTCAGGACATGCCGCGCAGGATACTGATGGAGGCGCTGTCACACCGGGGATCAACACAGTGGGCAGGGAATAAAAGCAAAAAGTCGCTGCCACACCCTACTCTCAGGCAGAGCGTGGAATTTCCACCAAACACAAATAAATGCAATCTGTTCGTCTACGACGTGCTGACCGCAATTGGGGTCAACGTGGCGTTGATTGAACATGGCAAATCGAAATACCTGCCATATTTCTCCAAGGTTAGTCCTCCGCTTGCGGGTGAATGGGCGAATGGACAACGATTGCTCAATAGCTGGAAAGTCGAGCGCACGCCGTTGCCCGGGGACGTCGGCGCTTACGCAATGAATTATTCCGACGCCAGCGGCCATGTCGGCTTCGTTCTAACGAAGGGCGTATGCATTTCTGCAGGGTGGGAAAAAGTTGAAGTTAACGACGCAGGTTTTCGCCATGCGACCGGTAATGCAAATCCCAGCGACCATGACTTCACTATTTTCCGACGCTATAAACACAGCACGCCACAATGAAACGCCCTTATTCGCTCCTCCTCATAATTCCGTTTTTGCTCATCGTGGCATGGCGCATCTGGTTGCCTGCCGATCTTTCGGCTTGTCCCGCTGACGGGGAAACTGCAGGTCCACTGACCCTTGTTATTCGTGATTACTTTGAGCGCAATAACCGGACCGACTGGCGAGACATGGATGATCGTTTCGACATACTTTCAACCCCCGAAGGCCAGAGCATAGCGAGTCAACCGAACTCACACACTTGCGAAGCATTGCGGGTACTGCAGAGTCCGGCGTTCAGTCAGAGTGAAAAAATCTTCACCATGGCACTTATGTTCAGACTGCCAATCGACCAGTACATGGCCCTGATGGATCGCAGTCATCAACTCTACACGCAGGGCAAAATGGATAAGGAGGTGCTGACTCTGGTGGTATTTCCGCGCGGAACAGCCATCAACTACTGGTGGCTTCCGGCTTGGCGACAGCGTTTCAGTCGCGATGCGCCGAGCGTGCTCGACGCAAATCTGATCAACGATGTTCTTTCGGGACACTATTGGTTCGACTATCCCGGCGCAGGCTTCTGATTCTGCAAGCATGACATCCAATCCCAGCACCGCCCGCGAACTCATCCCGGGCGGTGCTTAGCCATGTCTTGCGCAATCTCAAGCGCACGGGCACACTCTGCGCACTTTCGTTATAAGATTACATAACAAACTTTTCATTTTTCTCGGAGTCCGTCATGCGTCGTCTGTTGCTCGCTTTGCCGTTTGCCCTGTTGCCGCTGGCCGCTGCCCATGCGGTTGATGAGCACGATCACGATCATGAGCACGGCAGCCTCGGCGCTCACGAACATGGCGTGGGTCGGCTGAACGCCGCGCTCGACGGTCAGACCCTGGAGCTGGAGCTGGAAAGCCCGGCGATGAATCTGGTGGGTTTTGAACATGCGGCCACGTCGGACGCCGACAAGGCCAAAGTCGCTGCCGCTCGTGCGCAACTGGAAAAACCATTGGCCCTGTTCAGCCTGCCCGCTGCGGCCGGTTGCAAGGTGGTCAGCCAGGAACTGGAAAGCCCGCTGTTCGGCGACAAGCCGGACGCCGATGATCACGACGAAGATGAAGCGGACAAGGACGGTCACGAGCATCACCACGACCACAGCGAAATCCACGCGCATTACCAATTCAACTGCGCCACACCGGGGGCACTGAGCACGCTGAACCTGACAAACATCTTCAAGACCTTCCCGGCGACGCAGAAGATTCAGGTACAACTGATCAGCGCGACCGGCCAGCAAGGTACCGAAGTGACGACCAAGTCGGCTGCGCTGAAATTCTAGGATCCACCGAAATCCCCTGTGGGAGCGAGCCTGCTCGCGAAGGCGGCGTGTCAGCTGACATGTGGGTGTCTGACCCAGCGCTTTCGCGAGCAGGCTCGCTCCCACAGGGTTATGTGTTCACTTCATGAAAATCGGTGCCATGACCCAAGCACTCATCGAACTTTCCGACCTTGGCTTCAACTGGCCCGGTCACCCGCCGCTGCTGGACATCCCGGCGTTTCGTCTGGAAGCCGGCGAAACCCTGTTTCTCAAAGGCCCCAGCGGCAGCGGCAAGACCACTCTGCTCGGCCTGCTTGGCGGGGTGCAGAAGCCCGGTCGCGGCAGCATTCGCCTGCTCGGCCAGGAGCTGACCGAGCTGTCTGCCGGCAAGCGCGATACGTTTCGTGTCGATCACACCGGCTACATTTTCCAGCAATTCAACCTGTTGCCGTTTCTCTCGGTGCGCGAGAACGTTGAGTTGCCGTGTCACTTCTCGAAACTGCGCGCGCAACGGGCGAAACAGCGCCACGGCAGCGTCGATCAGGCCGCCGCCACCCTGCTCGCGCACTTGGGTCTGAAAGACGAAAGCATCCTCAGCCGCCGCGCCGACTCGCTGTCCATCGGCCAGCAACAACGGGTCGCTGCCGCCCGCGCGTTGATCGGCCAACCGGAACTGGTGATCGCCGACGAACCGACGTCGGCACTGGATTACGACGCCCGCGAGAACTTCATTCGCCTGCTGTTTGCCGAGTGTCGCGAGGCCGGATCGAGTCTGTTGTTCGTCAGCCACGACCAGAGCCTGGCGCCGCTGTTCGACCGTCATCTGTCCCTGGCCGAACTCAATCGCGCCGCCACGTCCGCCGAGGTCTGAGATGTATCTGTTTCGTCTGGCCATGGCCAGCCTGGCCAACCGCCGTTTCACCGCATTGCTCACCGCCTTCGCCATTGCTCTTTCGGTGTGCCTGCTGCTCGCCGTCGAGCGTGTGCGCACCGAAGCCAAGGCGAGTTTCGCCAGCACCATCAGCGGTACTGACCTGATCGTCGGTGCTCGTTCGGGGTCGGTAAACCTGCTGCTGTATTCGGTGTTCCGCATCGGCAACGCTACCAACAACATCCGTTGGGACAGCTTTGAACACTTCGCCAACAATCCGAAAGTGAAGTGGGCAATCCCCATGTCCCTCGGCGATTCCCATCGCGGCTATCGCGTGATGGGCACCACCGAAGCCTACTTCGAGCACTACCAGTACGGGCGCCAGCAACACTTGGCGCTGGCCGACGGTCGCGCGTTTGCCACCGATCCTTTCGAAGTGGTGCTCGGTGCCGAAGTCGCCGAAGCGCTGCACTACAAGCTCGGCGACAAACTGGTACTGGCCCACGGCGTGGCGGCGATCAGCCTGGTCAAGCACGACGACAAACCCTTCACCGTGGTCGGCATTCTCCAGCGTACCGGCACGCCGGTGGACCGCACGTTGCACATCAGCCTCGGCGGCATGGAGGCGATTCACATCGACTGGCACAACGGTGTGCCGGCGCGCGGCAACGGGCGGATCAGCGCTGATCAGGCGCGCAACATGGACCTGACCCCGCAAGCGATCACCGCGTTCATGCTCGGCCTCAACAGCAAGATTTCCACCTTTGCCTTGCAGCGCGAGATCAACGAGTACCGTGGCGAACCGATGCTGGCGATCCTGCCGGGCGTGGCCTTGCAGGAATTGTGGAGCCTGATGAGTACGGCCGAGAAAGCCTTGTTCGTGGTCTCGCTGTTCGTTGTGCTGACGGGGCTGATCGGCATGCTCACGGCGATTCTCACCAGCCTCAACGAACGTCGCCGGGAGATGGCGATTCTGCGTTCGGTGGGGGCGCGGCCGTGGCACATCGCAAGTCTGCTGGTGCTGGAAGCTTTTGCCCTGGCGCTGACCGGGGTGATTGCCGGGCTGGCGTTGCTGTACATCGGCATCGCCGCTGCGCAAGGGTACGTGCAGGCCAATTACGGTTTGTATCTGCCGCTGGCATGGCCGAGCGAGTATGAATGGACGCTGCTCGGTGGCATTCTGGCGGCCGCGCTGCTGATGGGCAGCGTGCCGGCCTGGCGCGCGTATCGCCAATCATTGGCCGATGGCCTGTCGATCCGTTTATGAGGATGTTCACCATGCCCCGCGCCCTGCTTGCGCTGCTGATGCTGGTCGCCCTGCCCGTGTGGGCGGCGGCGCCGAAAGACCTGACCTGGTCGGAAATGATCCCGCCGGACGCCGCGCCGGAAGTACCCAACATGACCCCGCTGCACGACCTGTCGAAGATGGGCGACGCACTCTCCGCCGAGTCCGCACCAGCGGCCAAGCAGGACATGCCCAACGCACCGGTAGTGAAGAGCCTCGACGGGCAGAACATTCGCCTGCCCGGTTACATCGTGCCGCTGGAAGTCAGCGAAGAGGGGCGCACTACCGACTTTTTGCTGGTGCCGTATTTCGGCGCCTGCATCCACGTACCGCCACCGCCGTCGAACCAGATCGTCCATGTGAAAAGCGAACTGGGCGTGAAGCTTGATGAGCTGTATCAGCCGTACTGGGTTGAAGGACCGTTGCAGGTGAAAGCCTCGAGCAGTGAGCTGGCCGATGCCGGGTATCAGATGGAGGCGGAGAAGATTTATGCGTATGAACTGCCGGAGTAATTCCCGGTAGTTTTGTATTGGCTGGTCTATCGTCTTCGCGAGCAGGCTCGCTCCCACAGGTGATCACATTCCAAGGTGGGAGCGAGCCTGCTCGCGAATAGGCCCTCAAAGGTTCCACAAAACCCCGCCCCTTCACTGTTTCATTGAGCTGAGTCAAAACACCGTATCAGACGGCTTCGTACCCTAGGACATCGAATTTTTATGTCCTTTCGGAGCCCCCATGAACAAGTCCTTGCTCAGCGCCTCGCTGTTTGCCCTCGCGCTCGCAGCCCCGCTCGCCCACGCCCACGAAGCCGGTGACATCCTTGTGCGCGCTGGCGCGATCACCGTCAACCCGAAGGCCGACAGCTCCAGCGTCAAGGTCGACCAGGGTCCGCTGAGCGGCACCAATCTGGGCGGCAAGGCGACCATGAGCAGCGACACCCAACTGGGTCTGAACTTCGCCTACATGCTCACCAATAACATCGGTATCGAGCTGCTGGCAGCCACGCCGTTCGAGCATGACGTCAAGCTCAAGGGCACCGCCCTGCCCGCCGCCAACGGCAAGCTGGGCACCCTGAAACACCTGCCGCCGACCCTCAGCGTCGTCTACTACCCGCTGGATTCGAAATCGGCTTTCCAGCCGTATGTCGGCGGTGGCATCAACTACACCTGGATCTACGACGAACACGTCGGCAGCGAAGCCAGCGCCAACGGCTTCAGCAACTTCAAGGCGAAAAACTCCTGGGGTCTGGCCTGGCAGGTCGGCGCCGACTACATGATCACCGACAACATCATGCTCAACGCCCAGGTGCGCTATATCGATATCGATACCCGCGCGACCGTCGAGAACAACGCCGTCGCCCCCGGCACCCGCGCACGGGTGAATGTGGATGTCGATCCGTTCATCTACATGGTCGGTTTGGGCTATAAGTTCTAAGTCGATTTTTTACTGAACGTTCACGTGGTGGTGAATGAGGCTTGGTGGCGGGCAGGCACAGACCTGACGAAGACCGTACGCAGTCGATCGGGGGATAACATCCCCTCGCCACAGGGATAGCAATATTCCGGCCGTGAAAAAGGCGCCTGATGAAGGGCGCCTTTTTCATGTCCGAAAGCTTGTTTCATCCGCGCCCGAGCAACCGCGCCAAGCCCACACTCATCGGCGTCTGCGGCGGCATTTCGAAGCGCTGCAGCAAGCGTCGGTTATCGGCTCGCGAATGGCGGATATCACCCGAACGCGCCGGCCCGTAACTCACGGGCGGCAGTTCACCGACCACTGATTTCAATGTTTCGAGCATCTGCTTCAGGCTCATCGCCTGATTCCAGCCAACATTGACCGCGCCTTCCTGTACATCAGGCTTTTCCAGCGCCTGCACCAGCAAATCGACCAGATCACCGACATAGAGGAAATCGCGAGTCTGCTCGCCATCGCCAAACACGGTGATCGGCAAACCCTTCGAGGCGCGCTCGCTGAAAATGCTGATCACCCCGGAATACGGCGAGGACGGATCCTGGCGGGGGCCGAAGATGTTGAAGAAGCGAAAAATTGCCGGTTCCAGGCCATGCTGGCGACGGTAGAAATCGAAGTACTGCTCACCGGCCAGTTTGTCCGAGGCATAGGGTGTCAGCGGCGCTTTTGGCGTGTTTTCATCAATCGACTCGCCCTCGCCATTGTTGCCGTACACCGCCGCGCTGGAGGCATACACCACACGCTTGACCCCGGCCAGACGCATGGCTTCGCAGACATTCAGGGTGCCGATGAAATTGCTCTGGTGAGTTTTCACCGGATCGTCCACCGAGGCTTGCACCGAGGCCACGGCCGCCAGATGCGCGACGGCGCTGCAACCTTGCATGGCGCTGGCGACCAGGGCGGCATCGGCGACATCGCCCACCACCAGTTCGACCTTGGGATTGTCCAGCGGCAGGTTGCTGCGCTTGCCGGTCGACAGGTCGTCGAGCACGCGTACCGCATAGCCCTTGGCGAGCAAGGCATCGGTCAGGTGCGAGCCGATGAATCCGGCTCCGCCAGTGATTAGAACCGTTGCTTCAGCCATGTCGATAGAACCTGTCCAGTAAGCCTGGGAGTGCGGCACGCCAGGCGCGCGGCTTGATCCCGAAAGTGTGGAGAATTTTCTTGCAGGCCAGCACCGCGTGTTGCGGCTCTTCGGCGGCGTCCGGGCGCGCAGCGTGGGCCTGCGCGGTTGGAGCTTCGATCGCCAGCGGATGCAGGCTGCGTGCTTCGGTGAGAATCGCCTGGCCCAGCGCCAGCGGCGTGGTCGCTTCGTGGCCGGCGTAATGATAAGTGCCCCACAGCGGCGCGGCGCAGTCGAGTTGCTTGAGCACGGAGATGATCACTCGAGCGGCGTCATCGACCGGAGTCGGATTGCCGCGCCGATCATCGGCCAGCAACAACTCTTCGGGTTGTTCCGCACGGGCGAGGAAGCGTCCGAGGGTGCCGTCCGGACTGTCGTCGAGCAGCCAGCCAAACCGCAGCAATACATGTTGCGGGCAGGTCGCGCGCACGCTTTGCTCGATGCGCCACAAGGCCTGACCGCGCAGGCCCAGCGGCACCGGTTCGTCTTTTTCGCTGTAGGCCGTGGCCCGCGAGCCGTCGAACACGCGATAGCTCGACGGCTGCACGAGGACAATGTTGTGGTGCTGGCACAGTTCGGCCAGACGCTCGATGGCGCGTTCCTGACCGCTCATGCGGCTTTCGCTGACGCTCTCGGCCTGGAACCAGTCGAAATAGTAGGCGAGGTTGATCAACGCATCGGGACGGGTGTCGTCGAGCAGTTGGGTGAGGCTCGCGGCATCCCAGCCGTTTTCGGGCGGGCGGGGGGCGAGGAAACCGATGTCTTCTTCCGCACCGAGGCGAATCAGCGCCTGCCCAAGGGCATTTCCGCCGCCCAGTAACATAAGGCGCATTCGCATAGAGTCAGCAGGCCCAGTCTGATTGGAACGATGGCTTTGGCGACGGTTCTCGTGGAACCGTCGTCGATAATTGCCGGAATCGTTGCATTTTGCGGGTTTAGTGCGCAACCGTCATCCGTAAAGTGTAGATCCGCGAATTTGCGGCGTCCTGACCGGCCCCTTCGCGAGCAGGCTCGCTCCCAAAGGGGACCGGTTCCAAGGTGGGAGCGAGCCTGCTCGCGAAGGCGTCCGAACGGTACTTGCATCTTCCCGCCCCCGCCCGCATAACTTCAGTCATGAATCTGCCCCTCCCCGCCAACAATGCGCTGGCCGGTTTTCACCCCGCCGTCAGCGCCTGGTTCAACAAGACTTTCCCGGCGGTCACCGCCGCTCAGGCCCGTGCGTGGCCGTTGATCCGCCAGCGCCGGTCGACGCTGATCGCCGCGCCCACTGGCTCGGGCAAAACCCTGACCGCGTTCCTCGCCGTGCTTGATGAGCTTGTCCATCGAGGTCTGGAACAGCCCGATGGTCTGCCCGCCGAAACCCTGGTGGTCTATGTCTCACCGCTGAAGGCACTGTCCAACGACATTCAGATCAATCTGCAGAACCCGCTCGCTGGCATCACTGCGCAATTGCGCGAAATGGGCCTGCCGGAGCTGACCATCACTGCCGCCGTACGAACCGGCGACACGCCGCAGAAAGACCGCGCCGCCATGCGCAAGAGCGCGCCGCACATTCTGGTCACCACCCCGGAATCGCTGTACGTGCTGCTCGGCTCGGAATCCGGGCGCAAGATGCTCGGCACCACGCGCACGGTGATCATCGACGAAATCCACGCCATGGCCGCCGGCAAGCGCGGCAGTCATCTGTCCTTGAGCCTTGAACGACTGCAAGCGTTGTGCGCCGAACCGCTGACCCGCATCGGCCTGTCCGCCACGCAGAAACCGGTAGAAGCCGTGGCGCAATTCCTGGTCGGTCACGATCGCCCCTGCGAAATCGTCGACATTGGCCACGCCCGCCCTCGGGATCTGGGTATCGAAGTGCCGCCGGTGCCGTTGTCGGCGGTGATGGCCAACGATGTCTGGGAACTGGTGTACGAGCGCCTCGCCGAACTCGCCCGCGAGCACCGCACCACACTGATTTTCGTCAACACCCGACGCCTTGCCGAGCGCCTCAGCCGGCATCTGAGCGAACGCCTCGGCAAGCAGGCCGTGGCTGCGCACCACGGCAGCCTGGCCAAGGAGTTTCGCCTCGACGCCGAACAACGGCTCAAGCGCGGCGAGCTGCAAGTGCTGATCGCCACTGCATCACTGGAACTGGGCATCGATATCGGTGAAGTCGACCTGGTCTGCCAGATCAGTTCGCCGCGTTCGATTGCTGCGTTTCTGCAACGGGTCGGTCGCTCCGGACACCAGGTCGGCGGCACGCCCAAGGGGCGTTTGTTCGCCACCACCCGCGACGATCTGATCGAATGCGCCGCCCTGCTCGACTGCGTGCGTCGGGGCGAGCTCGATACGCTGCACATTCCGGAAAAACCGCTGGACGTGCTGGCGCAGCAGATCATTGCCGAGGTCAGTTGCCAGGAGTGGTCGGAGGACGCATTGCTGGCGATGTTCCGCCGAGCCTGGCCGTATCGCGACCTCGATGAAAAACACTATCAGGCCCTGCTGAGCATGCTCGCCGAGGGTTACAACGGCCGCCAAGGCATCCGCAGCGCCTACCTGCACCGCGATGCCGTCAGTCGCACCTTGCGTGGCCGGCGTGGCGCGCAACTGACCGCCGTGACCAGTGGCGGCACCATCCCGGACAACGCCGACTACAGCGTGCTGCTCGAACCCCAGGGTTTGAACATCGGCAGCGTCAACGAAGACTTCGCCGTGGAAAGTATCGCCGGCGACGTGTTCCAGCTCGGCAATACCTCGTACCGCATCCTGCGGGTGGAAAGCGGCAAAGTGCGCGTCGAGGATGCGCAGGGCATGCCGCCGACCATTCCGTTCTGGCTCGGCGAAGCGCCGGGGCGCAGTGATGAACTGTCGGCGGCCGTCGCGCGCCTGCAAGCGCAGCTGGACGAATTGCTCAGCGCCAGTCCCGGTAATCTGCAACCGGCGCTCGACTGGCTGACCACCACACTCGGCCTCAACCTCGCCAGCGCCGAGCAACTGGTCGAATATCTGGCGCGCGCGCGGCAAACCCTCGGCGCCCTGCCCTCGCAGGACACGCTGTTGATGGAGCGGTTTTTCGACGAGTCCGGCGGCACCCAATTGATCATTCACACGCCGTTCGGCAGCCGCATCAACCGCGCCTGGGGGTTGGCGCTGCGCAAGCGTTTCTGCCGCACCTTCAACTTCGAGTTGCAGGCCGCCGCCAGCGAAGACGCGATCGTGCTGTCGCTGTCCACCAGTCACAGCTTCGAGCTCGACGAAGTCTGGCGTTACCTGCACAGCAACAGCGCTGAACACACGCTCATTCAAGCCGTGCTTGATGCTCCGTTGTTCGGCGTGCGCTGGCGCTGGAATGCCGGAGTGGCGCTGGCGTTGCCGCGTTTTACCGGCGGGCGCAAAGTCGCTCCGCAACTGCAACGGATGAAAAGCGAAGACCTGATCGCCAGCGTCTTCCCCGACCAGATCGCCTGCCTGGAAAACCTCGCCGGCGAGCGTGAAGTCCCAGAACATCCGCTGGTGGAACAGACCCTCGACGATTGCCTGCACGAAGCGATGGACAGCGAAGGCTGGCTGACCCTGCTGCGGCGCATGGAGCGTGGCGAGGTGCGCTTGATCGCCCGTGATCTGCCGGCACCGTCGCCGCTGGCGGCAGAAATCCTCAGCGCCCGGCCGTACACGTTTCTCGACGACGCGCCGCTGGAGGAACGCCGCACGCAAGCGGTGATTAATCGACGCTGGAGCGATCCGCAGTCGACGGATGATCTCGGCGCACTCGATGCCGATGCGATCACCGCAGTGCGCGAAGAAGCCTGGCCGTCGCCCAACTCCCTGGATGAGATGCATGAAGCGCTGATGAGCCTCGCCTGCATCAGCGACGCCGAAGCCCGCGCCAACGCGGGTTGGCCGGACTGGCTGCAAACGCTGATGGCCAGCGGCCGCGCCTGCCTGTTGCAGATCGACGCCGAGCATCAGTTATGGCTGGCCCGCGAACGCTTGAGTTGCCTGCAAGCACTTTATCCACAGGCGACGTTGGCAAGCGCAGCAGTCGCGCTGCCCGGCTTCGACGACACGTGGGCATTCGATGAGGCGTTGGTCGAAGTGATCCGCGCCCGCCTCGGCGCCTTTGGGCCGATCCCGTTGCCCGCCATCGCCGAACCGCTCGCGCTGCCAGCCGCGCAAGTCAATCAGGCCCTCGCGCAACTGGAACGCGAAGGCTATGTGTTGCGCGGCCAGTTCACGCCGATCAGCGCGATTGAAGAATGGTGCGAACGCCATCTGCTGGCGCGCATCCATCGCTACACGGTCAAGCGCCTGCGCCGGGAAATCGAACCGGTGGCATTGCAGGACTTCATGCGTTTTCTGTTCGACTGGCAGCATCTGACGCCGGCCACCCAAGGTCAGGGCAGTGCGGTGCTGCCGGCGATTGTCGGCCAATTCGAAGGCTACCCGGCGGCAGCTTCGGCGTGGGACAGCGACATCCTGCCGGCCCGCCTCAAGGACTATTCGCCGAGCTGGCTGGATGAACTGTGCCGCAACGGCAAACTGGTGTGGACGCGCATCAATGCGCGGCAGAAGGTCAGCGGCTCGGCATTGCGCAGTACGCCGATCGTGCTGCTGCCGCGCAGCCAAGTGGGTCTGTGGAGTGCATTGGCAGAACAGACACCAGTGAGCGAGTTATCGCCGAAAACACAGAAAGTCTTCGAGGCGCTGAGTCAGCATGGCGCGCTGTTTTTCGATGAGTTGATTCATGAAGCGCGCCTGTTGCGCAGCGAACTGGAAATCGCCTTGCAGGAACTGGTCGCCGCAGGTTTGGTGAATGCCGACAGCTTCGCCGGCTTGCGTGCGCTAATCACTCCTGCAAGCAAGCGCCAGCAGCGCAGTAGCCGACGCGGGCGCGGCGCGTTTATCGGCGGCATGGACGATGCCGGGCGCTGGGCATTGCTGCGCCGGGGTTCGTCAGCCGATGCCGCCGAGACACTCGAACACGTCGCCATGACCCTGCTGGACCGCTACGGCGTGGTGTTTTGGCGCTTGCTGGAACGCGAAGCGGACTGGCTGCCGAGCTGGCGGGAATTGCTGCGCACCTTTCATCGTCTGGAAGCGCGGGGCGAGATTCGTGGCGGGCGGTTTGTCAGTGGTCTGGCTGGCGAGCAATTCGCCCTGCCCGAAGCCATTCCCTTGCTGCGCGAAGTACGCCGACGCCCGCAGGACGGCAGCCTGGTGGCGGTGTGTGGGGTTGATCCATTGAATCTGGCCGGGACGTTGTTGCCCGGGGTGAAAGTGCCGGCGCTGGTGAGCAATCGGCTGGTTTATCGCGATGGGGTGGCGGTGGCGGCGGTGATTGCCGGCAAGCAGCAGGTTTGGGTAGAGCTGGATCCGATAGCCATGGGACAACTGCATGCCAAGCTGATCCGGCATTGAGAGTGTTCGCACCGGCGTCTTCGCGAGCAGGCTCGCTCCCACAGTCCAATCCCGTTTCCCCTGTGGGAGCGAGCCTGCTCGCGAATGGCCGGCCCTGCACCCCAAAATCATGCTTCAGGTCCGCGACTCCTGCGGCACCTCACCCGCAACCACCGCCCCCTCCTCCTGCCGCTTCGGCAATAACACCTGCTGTGGATAAGTCTGCGCAAAATGCACATTCGGTGTGTTATCCACAAGCTTCTTCAAGCGCTGGTTGAACGCGCGGCTCACCGCATATTGCCCACCGGACACCGTGCGGAATTGCGCCGTCAAGACCACGCCGTTGAGATCCATTTTGTCCACGCCAAACACATCCAGTGGCCCTTGCAGGTTGTACTTGAGGAACGGGTCTTCGCGGATCGAATCGCCGGCCTCGCGGATCAGCTCGATGGCTCTGTCGACATCGGTGTCGTAGGTGAACTGCACCGAGAAGAATGCGAAGGCGAACTGGCGTGATTGGTTGGTCACAGCCTTGATCTGGCCGAACGGCACTGAATGCACAAAACCCTTGCCGTCGCGCAGGCGCAAGGTGCGAATGGTCAGGCCTTCCACCGTGCCAGCGTGGCCGGAATCGAGCACCACCCAGTCGCCGATCGACAGGGTGTCTTCGATGATGATGAACAGCCCGGTGATGACGTCCTGCACCAGTTGCTGCGAACCGAAACCGATCGCCAGACCGACCACGCCCGCACCGGCCAGTAGCGGCGCGACGTTGATGCCGAGGTTGGCCATGGTGGTAATCGCGCAGATCACCACGAGGATGATTTTGATCGCATTGCGCAGCAGCGGCAGGATGGTTTTCACCCGCGTGCTCGGCTGGCGTGCCGCGCGTTTGCTCAGCGGCGGTTTCAGCGCTTCCTGAATCGCCGTGTCGAGCACCACCCACAGCAGCCATGTCACCAGGAAGATCAGGCCGATGCTGCTCAAGGCATTGCTGATCGCCCGGCCGACCGTGCTGCTCTGGGCGAAATCGAGCAACGACACGCCCCAGATCCGCCCGAGAATATCGATGAACACAATCGCCATGACAATCCGCAGCAACGCATGCAACAGGCTGAGAAAACGTTCCTTGTAGGCACTGCTGCGCTGGATCGCCTCGGCTTTGCGCGACTTGAACAGGTGCTGCAACACCGTGCTGAGAAACACCGTGGTGATCAGCAGCACAGTGGTGAACAAGGCACAGCGCAGGGCTTTCTGATTGTCCTCGCCAATGCCGATCAGGCTGACTGCCGAGACCAGCACCATCAGCACGATAGGCCAGTACCACAACCCGGAAAATATCCGCAGCGACTCCTGCAGCGACGGTTGTTTCAAACGCTGGCTGAGCGGGCGATTGCGGATCAGATGTGCCACCGGCCGGCGCAGGCGAATCACCAGCAAACCGAAGATGACCGAGGCGATCAGCCCGGTGAACACGGCGATGCTGCTGGTGATATTGCCGCCCAATTGTCGGGCGATCTGCGGGCTGGTCAGGGCATCGCTGAGGGCGGCGAGAAAGCCGATCAGGAACAGCGGGCGCGGGCAGTATTCACGGATGATTCGCGCGGCGGCGCGCTTGTGGCCGACATTGAACATCACCACCACGCACAACAACATCGACGTGGAAAAGATGCCGCTGCTGGTGGCATAGGCCAGACACAGCGCCAGCGCACGGCCCACCGAAGCTTGCAGAAAATGGCTGACATACAGTGTCAGCGGCAGGCAGATCAGCGCCGGCACGGTGTACGGCAGCACGTAGCCGAGCAGATCCTGACTGCGCTGGCGGGTGCGCAACCAGCGGCCCTCACGCAGACGCTTGGCCAACAGACTGCCGAGCACGGTGAGCAGGGCGAAACTGCCCAGCCAGACTCCCGACAACGTGAGGAAATCCCCGGCCACGCTCCAGCCCGAGCGGTTCGACGGTTGCTTGACCAGCCGATCGACCTCATCCGCCGCGCGGTCGGCGCGCAGCCGCCAGGCATCGACCAGGTGTTCGTTGAGATCGAGTTTTTCCTGCACATCGTCGATGCTCGTACTGATCGCCCCAAGCAGACCGCCCTGCACCAGCGGTTCCGGTTCGGCGGGTTTTTCCGCCGTATCGGCGGCGGCCGGAACGCCTGGTAGCGCGGCGGCTTGCGATGCGTTGACGCCCAAGCACAGCAGCGCTCCCAGCAGAATGGCGATCCTGAAATTGCGCAAAGCTCCGATCTCCCGTGGCTGACCCTGGTAAGGAACTGATCGGTAATTGCGCGGCAAGTTCAGCGACCAGCGCCACACACATGCCCTGTGGGAGCGAGCCTGCTCGCGAAAACGTTGGGTCAGTCGATGGATCGTCTACTGACAGTCCGTATTCGCGAGCAGGCTCGCTCCCACAATGAATCGCAAGCAATTCCCAATCGCGACCGTCCGTAACACCACCGAAACTTTCCCGCACCCGCCGCAGTCATCACAGAACATCGGCAACACGAGGACTTTCTACGGGAGGATGGGATGGCGACGATTCACATCGGTATTTCAGGCTGGCGCTACGCCCCGTGGCGCGGGGATTTCTACCCGAAGGGACTGGCGCAGAAGCGCGAATTGCAGTTCGCCTCCCGCGCGGTCAACAGCATCGAAATCAATGGATCGTTCTACGCCCTGCAACGCCCTGAACGTTACGCCCAGTGGTACGCCGAAACCCCTGATGACTTCGTCTTCAGCGTCAAGGCGCCGCGCTTCATCACCCACGTGCGCCGCTTGCGCGAAATCGAAAAACCGCTAGCGAATTTCTTTGCCTCGGGTGTGCTGGAGCTGAAGGAAAAACTCGGGCCGATCCTCTGGCAGTTTCCGCCAAACTTCAAATTCGACGCCGAGCGTTTCGACCAGTTTCTCGCGCAACTGCCCCACGATACCCAAGCCGCAGCCGCCCTCGCCCGCCAGCACGATTCGCATCTGCCCGGCCATGCCAGCATCAAAGCCTGGCGCAAGAAGCCACTGCGCCATGCCGTGGAAATCCGCCATGAAAGTTTCATCGACCCGGAGTTCGTGCGCCTGCTCAAGCGCCATAACACCGCGCTGGTGGTCGCCGACACCGCCGGCAAATGGCCGTACCGCGAAGACCTCACCAGCGACTTCGTCTATCTGCGCCTGCACGGCGCCGAAGAACTCTACGCCAGCGGTTATTCCGAACAAGCGCTCAAGCGCTGGGCCGAGCGCATCGACGCCTGGCATCACGGTAAACAGCCAGAGGACGCCCACCTGATAGCGCCACGCCTGAAACCCCGCGCGCGCAAATCCCGCGAAGTATTCTGCTACTTCGACAACGACATCAAAGTCCGCGCGCCCTACGACGCACGCAACCTGTTGCAGCGCTTCGACCTCGATAAAGACCTCGCCACGACTCCCGGGCAAGTTGCCGCAGAAGGAGTTCTGTCATGAGCATTCCCGAACCGGTCGGTTTTACCGACGAAGGCTCCGTGGTTGCGCCCTCGGTGCGCACCTTCACCGTACTGACCGTCAACACGCACAAGGGCTTCACCGCGCTGAACCGGCGTTTCATTCTGCCGGAGCTGCGTGAAGCGGTGCGCAGCGTCGCCGCCGACGTGGTGTTTCTGCAGGAAGTGCACGGCACGCACGAGCAGCATCCGAAACGCTACGACAACTGGCCGACGATGCCGCAATACGAATTTCTCGCCGACAGCCTCTGGCCGCAATTCGCCTACGGGCGCAACGCGGTGTATCCGGCGGGCGATCACGGCAATGCGCTGCTGTCGAAATTCCAGATCATCCGCCACGACAACCTCGATGTGTCGATCAGCGGCCATGAGAACCGCGGCCTGTTGCATTGCGTGCTGCGCCTGCCCGGAGACGGCACCGAAGTGCATGCGATCTGCGTGCATCTGGGCCTGCGCGAGAGCCACCGCAACGCGCAACTGGATCTGCTGATGCAACGTCTCGCTGAATTGCCCGCCGATGCCCCGGTGATCGTCGCTGGCGATTTCAACGACTGGCGCCAGCGTGCCGATGCGCAGCTCAAGCCCTGTGGCCTGCGCGAAGTGTTCGCCGAGCAGTACGGCAAACCCGCGCGCAGTTTTCCCGCGCGGCTGCCAGCGCTACGACTCGACCGCATCTACGTACGCAACCTCAAGGCCAGCCGGCCAAAAGTATTGACCAACCGGCCCTGGTCCCACCTTTCCGACCACGCACCGTTATCGGTGGAGATTGAACTATGAACAGTGCGCCACTGGAAAAATCCGCCGTCGACCCGGTCCCGCTGAATCCGCCGGTGCGCGAGCCCGGCCACGTTGACGTCGAGTATCAATGGCACAGCAACAACCGCGTAGAGCTGCTGGAGAACGGCGAGGAATATTTCCCCCGCGTGTTCGAAGCTATGCGCGCAGCCAAGAGCGAGATCCTGCTGGAGACTTTCATCGTTTTCGAAGACAAGGTCGGCGCCGAGTTGCAGCAGATCCTCATCGAAGCCGCCCAGCGCGGCGTGCGCACCACGGTCAGCCTCGACGGCTTCGGCTGTGGCGAGCTGAGCACTGGCTATCTGTCGGCCTTGAGCGATGCCGGCGTGCACTTGCAGATCTTCGATCCGGCGCCGAAGCACCTAGGCATCCGCACCAACTGGTTCCGCCGCTTGCACCGCAAGATCGTGGTGGTCGACGGCTTGATCGCGTTCATCGGCGGGATCAACTTTTCCGGCGATCACCTAGCCGACTTCGGCCCTGAAGCCAAGCAGGATTATTCGGTGAAGATCCAGGGCCCGGTGGTCGCCGATATCCATCACTTCGCCCTGCTGCAAAGCGGTCGTCCCGGACGCGCGCGGTTCTGGTGGCAGCGCCGGCGCCAGCGTCTGGAGGAAATGGCCTTCACCGACCACGACGGCCAGGTGCGCCTGGTGTTCCGCGATAACGATCAACACAACACCGATATCGAAGACGTGTATTTGCAGGTGCTGCGCAAGGCCAAGCGCCGGGTAATCATCGCCAACGCCTACTTCTTTCCCGGCTACCGTTTGCTGCGCGAAATCCGCAACGCCGCCCGCCGTGGCGTCGAGGTGCGGCTGATCCTGCAGGGCCAGCCGGACATGCTCGTGGCGAAACTGGCGGCGCGCATGACCTACGATTATCTGCTGCGTGCCGGCGTGCAGATCCACGAATACTGCCAGCGCCCGCTGCACGGCAAGGTCGCGCTGGTCGACGATGACTGGAGCACCGTGGGCTCGAGCAATCTCGACCCGCTGAGCCTGTCGCTGAATCTGGAAGCCAACGTGCTGATCCGCGATCGAGCGTTCAATCAGCACCTGTACGAACGCCTCGAAGACCTCAGCCAGAACCACTGCAAAGCCATGGACGCCAAACTCTTGCCGCGTGGGCGCATCTGGCACATGACCGTGGGTTTTCTGGTGTTCCACTTCCTGCGGCACTTTCCGGCCATGGCCGGTTGGCTGCCGGCGCATAAACCGCGTCTGAAGCCTTTCCGAGGTGCGCGTCCATGAGTCATTCCGAAGTGCACTCCGATAGCCATTCGGCACAAGCGGCGCCGTCGAAATGGAGCCGCTGGAAACGTCCGCTGACCATCCTGTTTTTCCTCGCGCTGATCGTCCTGCTGACGATGTTCGCCACCCGCATCGAATGGGCCGAGGTGCTGGAGACCCTCGCCGATTTCAAGGTGCGCACGCTGATCATCGCCGCCAGCCTGACCCTGCTGAGTTTTCTGGTGTACGCCAGTTTCGACCTGATCGGCCGCACCTACATTCGTCAGGACCTGACCTGGAAGCAGATCCTGCCGGTGGGCATCATCAGCTACGCCTTCAACCTCAATCTCAGCGCCTGGGTCGGCGGCATCGCCATGCGCTATCGCCTGTATTCGCGGCTGGGCGTGAGCAAAGGCAACATCGCCAAGATTCTTGGCCTGAGCCTGGCGACCAACTGGTTCGGCTACATGACCATCGCAGGCGTAGTGTTCAGCAGCGGTCTGGTGACGATGCCGCCGGGCTGGAAGCTCAGCAGTTCGGCCTTGCAACTGGTCGGTGTGTTATTGCTGCTGGTCAGCGCCGGCTATCTGGCGGCGTGTCAGTTTTCCAAGCGCCGCGAGTGGTCGATTCGCGGCGTGGAAATCAACCTGCCATCGCTGCGCATGGCGGTGCTGCAATTGCTTTTGGGCGCGTTGAACTGGTCGCTGATGGCGGCGGTGATCTTCACTCTGCTGCCGAGCAAACTGGATTATCCGCTGGTGCTCGGCGTGCTGTTGATCAGCGCGATTGCCGGGGTCATCACGCACATTCCGGCGGGGCTGGGTGTGCTTGAGGCAGTGTTCGTGGCGCTGCTGCAGCACGAGGCATCGCGCGGCAGTCTGGTCGCGGGATTGCTGGCGTATCGGGCGATTTATTTTCTGCTGCCGCTGTTGATTACGGTGGTGATGTATCTGGTGGTGGAAGCCAAGGCCAAGGCCTTGCGGATTGAGAAGAAACCGTCCTGACCAGGCATTGCTGCTGATGGCCCTTTCGCGAGCAGGCTCGCTCCCACATTTGAAATGCGTTCAACCTGTGGGAGCGAGCCTGCTCGCGAAGGGGGCCGGTACACGCGACAGATCATCTGGATTGGATAATGCTCAACCGCTCCCCCACCACCATCTCGGTAATCCAGTCCACCAGAATCGAGGTGTAGGCCTGCTGCGACACCGGGTCACTCAACGCGTGATCCGCGCCATCGATGATCCGGTGGGTCAACGAGTGGGTCTGCTGACACGCGGCGCGGTAACTCATGATCGTCGCGTGGGGCACGAAATCGTCGGTTTCCGATTCCACCAACAGCACGTCGCCGGTGAATTGCGAGCAGGCATGCAGGGCGCGATTGCTGTCGGCGCGCACCAGCGTGCCGCGATAATCGCGCAGGTCGGCCTTGTCCAGATCGCGCTTGGGCGTGTGCCATTGCTCGTCGCGGTACAGCGCCGGCACGCGCAGCGCCAGCCAGCGCACCGGGCGCAATGAGGTCAGGATCGAGGCCAGATAGCCGCCATAACTGGTGCCGACCACGGCGATCGCCGAAGTGTCGAGGGCCGGGTGCGCCAGCAAGCGATCGTAGGCCGCCAGCAAATCACGCAGATTGTCTTCACGGGTCACCCGGGTCAGCGGGATTCCGGTGCCGCCGGTGTGCCCGCGCAGGTCGAAAGTCAGGCATACGCAACCCAGGCCGGCGATGCCTTTGGCCCGTTCCAGATCACGTTCCTGACTGCCGCCCCAACCGTGCACAAACAACACCCCCGGGACCTTCGATTTGGGACTGAGAAAAGTCCCGCTCATCTGTTCGTCATCAATGTCGATTTGAATGCTTTCGCTTCTAGCCGTCATAGGATTGGACCGTTACGTATTTGAGAAGAAACGCGCTGTTTTCCGCCGGGCCGCGATAGACCTCGATGGCGTCCGCCGGCAGCGCCTGATCGGTATAGGTTTCCACCGACGACACGCGAATCGCGCGCATCTGTGGATCGTTGACGAAGCTTTGCAGCGCCGCCACTTCGGCGCTGCTGGCACCGCCCATGCGCCAGGATTGTTCGAGCACGCCGCTGCGCGGGTTGTCGCTGGCGTCGAGGCCCTGGGCGATATCGTAATTGCGCCGCGAGGCGAAGAAGCGCGGGTAGGCTTCGTTGGCGGCACTGTCGAAGACCTGCGCCTGCTCGATGGCCAGACGCACATCATCAGGCAGATCCAGCGCGAGCAATTGGTCATAGCCGCCCTGCACCACCAGCAAATTCGAACCGCCGTAGACCTCTTCGCCCTCGCCGTCCTCGGTCAAGTATTGATCACCGCAATAGCTCAACACTTTGCCGCCGATGAACGACTGGCCGACGCTGTGGGTGACGACGTTGCTCAAGTCCTGCTCCAGCACTACGCCGTCGCTGAACAGGCTTTGCGACTCGGGCCGCACGAGGATCTCATCGAACGCGTCGAGGCTTTTGATCACTTCCTGACCGCGCCCGGCGCAAGCGTGAATCGGCTTCAAGCGAATCGGCCCGGCGTACAGCAGATGTTCGGCGGCAGGCCGTGCATCTTCCAGGGCAAATACGCTGAGACCGTCGAGCACAACGTTGCGCACCCGTTCCGAAAACAGCGGCGACCAGCCCTGCGGCGCGTGCGCCAGATGACTGCGCAAACCGTGGCTGATGGCTTTGGTGCAGATGAAATCGTATTCGACGTAACCGCCCCACAAGTCATCGGGGCCTTTGATGCCCAGCGCTTGAGCGTGGGCGGCGCCAACGATGGTTTGCGTTGGCAGCAGATACAGCTCGCGGCCCTGATGTTTGGCCGGATCGTAACTGCCGCCGAATTTGCAGCCGAGAATCTGCGCCATCCAACGCGCCAGAGCCTTGTTGGTCTCGACTTCATGTTGCGGCGCCTCGGCACGCACCGAATGGGCCACGACGATTTTGTTGCTGGGTGTCGGGGTCATGCGTTCCCCTTGCATCAGTCGATGGGTTCACTCAGGGAATTTGCAGAGATCAGGCCAATGAGCAATCGGCCGCAATCGCCCGGTTAACAGGCGTTTGCCTGATAAGTGCTGGCATCACGCCCGTTTCAAACTGCACGACAGCGCGCAAAACTCCGGCAAATTGCACGATCCGTGGTCTTGTGCAAAAACCTGTGGGAGCTGGCTTGCCAGCGATGGCGGTGGATCAGTCACCTGTTTTGCAACTGATTGATCGCATCGCTGGCAAGCCAGCTCCCACAGGGTTACTCCAGTGCTCAGGCTACCGCGTCAGACCAAACCGCCCCCGGTACTCACTCGGCCCCAACCCGGTAATCTTCTTGAAGATCGCACGAAACGCGCCCGGATCCTGATAGCCCACCGTCCAGGCAATATGGTCGATCGTGCCATTGGTGAACTCGAGCATTTCTCGCGCTTTGCCAACCCGAAGGTGCTGGTAATATTCGGTCGGTTTCAAGCCTGTAGCGGCGCGGAATCGGCGCAGGAAAGTGCGTTCTTCAAGGCCCGCGCGCTCGGCCATCGCGTTCAGCGAAACATCCGTCGCCCCGGTGCTTTGCAGCCAGTGCTGGACCTTGAGAATCGACGCGTCGCCATGGCTGAGGATCGGCGCGAAATTGCTCCCGCATTTACTGGCGCTGTCGCTGTGTTCCATCACCAGAAAACGCGCGGTCGCGGTGGCGATGCTCGGGCCGAGCAAGCGATCGACCAGGCGCAGTCCCAGTTCGGACCAGGCCATCAGCCCGGCCGTGGTGATCAGGTCGCCGTCGTCGACAATCGGCGTGTCGGCCTTCAGTTTGATCTTCGGGTAACGCTCGGCAAACGCCTGGGCCGAGGTCCAGTGGGTGGTGGCGCTGCGACCGTCGAGCAAGCCGCTTTCAGCGAGCATCAACGAGCCCACACAAACACCACCGAGGGTCGCGCCGTGTGCATGCTGATCGCGCAGCCATTGCGCAAGACTCGCGGTCATCTGCGCCGCATCGAACCCGCCGAGAGACGGCGGAATCAGCACGGCAAGCAAAACGTCCTCGTCGCCCGGATGACTGTCGTAAACCCGCGTCGGCAACTGCTCGCCCTCGACCTGCCAGTGACTGACCCGCAGCAAGGGCAATTGCACAGCCTGATACTCGGCGGCGATGCGGTTGGCCACGGCGAACAGGTCGGTCAGACCGTGCACCGCCGCCAGTTGCGCGCCGGGGTAAATCAGCACGCCCAGCTCAGCGGTGGCGGCTCTTTGTGCAGCCATTGTCAGTTTTCCCCCGTTTATTGTCGGTGCGGCCAATCCTCGAATCTTCGGCCAGCGTCAATACTGAGACCACACCCAATCACTGCCTCGAGGACAATCCCATGGCCAAGCAAGCGCTCATCGTAGTCGATATCCAGAACGACTACTTCCCCCAAGGCAAGTGGCCGCTGGTCGGCGCCGACGCCGCTGCGGACAACGCCGCACGACTGATCGCAGCCTTTCGCGAAACGGGCGATCCGGTGGTGCACATTCGGCATGAATTCACTTCCGACGAGGCACCGTTTTTCACTCCCGGCTCCGAGGGCGCGAAACTGCATCCGAAAGTGCTCAACCATGCCGATGAGCCGGTGGTGCTCAAGCACTTCGTCAACTCGTTCCGTGAAACCGAACTGAAAGCGGTGCTCGACGAACACGGCATCACCGACCTGGTGGTGGTCGGCAGCATGAGCCATATGTGCGTCGATGGCATCACCCGCGCGGCGGCGGACATGGGTTACAGCGTGACCGTGATTCACGATGCCTGCGCCAGCCGTGATCTGGAATTCAACGGCCTGACGGTGCCGGCCGCCCATGTGCACGCAGCATTCATGGCCGCGCTGGGTTTCGCCTATGCCAGCGTGGTATCCACTGACGAGTTCCTCAGCAGCAACGCCTAGCAACAACTGCGCAATCCCCTGGCCCGCCGCGTTGCGGGCCTTTTTGCGTCTGTCACGAAAATCTCACGCGTGAGTCATTGATGGCACTTTGCATTGGCTGTAGTGTGGCCCACGCGTGAGACGCTCATAACCGGATTCCAGCCATGACAAGCCGCACTCGGACGACTGCCGCAGCCAGCCCCAAGGGCGAGCGTGGCAAGACGTCGGCGAAAAAACCATCGAGCTTCTACATGAAGCAGATGCGCGCAGGCCTGGCCGCCGCCGGTTATGTGAAACACGAAACTTGGGTGCTTCCGGAAAACCGAAGCTTGCTCAAGCAAATGGAGCAACAGCTACGCCAACCGATTCTGGCTGGCTCTTTCATGTCGGAGAAATACATGAGCGCAGGCAACAACTGGACCATCGACAGCCTCTTCAATGCCCTCAAGGCGCTGGAAGAGGTGGCTTCCCAAGAGATTTCGCTGTCCCTGATCCAGAGCTCCGAGCCGAGCATCAAGCTGGAAATGAACGAATTCGGCGGCCTGCCGATTCACATCGCCCTGGCCGGTCAGCAGATCATCGTCGACACCGTGCTGGTGGACATCGATTCGATCAGCAACGTCCAGGCGTTCAACGATGCCGTGCTGCGCAGCCGCGAGATGTTCCCGCTGTCGTCGATCGGGATCGAGTCGATGCCGAACGGGCAGACCGTCTACAACATGTTCGGCGCCCTCAGTGCTGATTCGAGCCTGACCAACGTGGTCACCGAGGTGAAAACCCTGGTCGACAACGTGCAGCGCGCCAGCGAAGCCTTCGAACACTTCTTCAAGTAATCAACAGGGAATATCCAATGACTCAGTCCATCTGGAGCAAGTTGTTCACCGCACTGCGCGGCGGCGCCAATGAAGTCGGCGAAGCCATCGCCGACCAGCAGGCCCTGCGCATCCTCGATCAGGAAATCCGCGACGCCGACACCGCGCTGTCCAATGCCCGCCGCGAACTGGTGACGATCATGGCCAAGCATAAACTGGCCGCCGACCGCGTCAGCGAATACGACGCCAAGATCAAGGACCTCGAAGCCAAGGCTGTAGCCGCGTTGAATGCCGGCCGTGAAGACCTGGCGCTGGAAGTGGCCGAAGCGATTTCGACCCTGACCAACGACCTCGCTGCCGAGAAGAAACTCAGCGATGAATTCGGCGCCTACGCCGACAACATGCGCAAAGACATCAGCAAAGCCGAATCGCGAATCAAGAGCCTGCGCCAGCAAGTGGACATGGCCAAGGCCCGCGATAGCGTGCAGAAAGCCCAGGTCAGCGCCTCGATTGCCAGCGGCGGCGCCAACGGCAAACTGGAAACCGCAGTCGGCACCCTGAACCGCCTGCAAGCCAAGCAGCAGCAACGCGCTGCCGAACTGAACGCCGCAGACGAACTGGCCGACGCCTCTACCGGCAACGACTTGGAACGCAAACTGCGCGACGCCGGCATCACGCCGAACGAAGGCAGCGCCAATGCGATCCTTGAGCGGCTGAAGCAGAAGTCCGCGCAGTAATCACTGAAGGGTAACCTGTGGGAGCGAGCCTGCTCGTGAAAGCGTCGTGACAGTCAAATAATCGAGTGACTGACACAACCCATTCGCGAGCAGGCTCGCTCCCACATGGTTTTGCGGCGTAATTGCCTCTGCTCGTTCACCGCTTCGCCCGTTACACTACCGCCACTTTTTCACCCCCGAACACCTCCACCCGCTTCAAGGAACGTACCCATGGGATGGTTTAAAGACTTGCTCGGCACCAGCAATTGGCAGACCGCTGCGCCAACGACCACCGCCGCCAGCGGTCCGCTGGGCATGGCACAAGGCAAAGGCGTGCGCTTCGACACGACCCTGGCGTTGCTGCTGGAAGGCTCGACTTCGGTGCGGGTGCCATTCGATCAAGCGGTGTGGAGCGCCGGCTGGGTCGATCTCGGCCAGTCCAACAAACTGCACCGCTACTACATGAACGACGAGGATTTCTGGGTGCAGATCCACGTCACCGGCGACGATCAGGTCGAGTCGGTCACCCTGTTCAATTACCTCAGCTATGTAACGGTCAACAGTGACGCCGAACTCCAGCGTCTGGCCGGCCCCAACAGCCTGATAGGTCTGCCGACCTACACCCACGACGGTGTTGAATACACCCGCGAATGGGGCACCGAACTGCATCAGACCGAACTGGTGCCAATGACCGAACACGTGGTCAACCCGGACGAGTCCTACACCATCAAGCACCACGCCATGCTGTATGCCCGCGACACCGGTCTGACCGATCGCCGCGAACTGCTGCTGTTCTCCGTCGAACAGGACGAAGAAGGCACCGTCAGCCTGAGCACCTCGCTGGGCATCTCGCTGTACACGACTGATTTGAGCGCCATTTAAAAAAGGAAGTTTTTCATGCTGGAAGTCTTGGCCGTTTCCCTGAACAAAACCGCGCTGGTCGGTTTTGTCGTCTACCTGATCGGCGCCGTGTTGCTGTTCATGCTGTTTCAATTCGTCTACACGCGCATTACCGCGCACAAGGAATTCGAACTGATCCGTGCCGGCAACACTGCCGCCGCCATTGCCCTCTCCGGGGCGATCATCGGTTTCGCCATTCCGGCGAGCAACGTGATCGCCTACTCGGTCAACGTGCTCGACTTCGTCCTCTGGGCGGTCATCGCCGCCGTCGTGCAATTGCTGGCGTTTGTCGCTACCGGGCTGGTGCTCAAGGGCACGTCCCAGCGCATCGCCAACGGCGAAGTCGCCGCCGGCATTTATGTCGCCGCCGTGGCGATCAGCGTCGGCATGCTCAATGCCGCGTGCATGACCCCGTCCCACTGACCGGCAGGAAGCCTCTCGATGAAACGCAGCAAATACGTGCAATTGTCCCTCGCCGCGTCGGTGGCGATGGCGATTTCCGGTGAAGCAGCGGCGCTGGATCAGCCGCGCAACTTCCAGAGCGTTGAACAGTGTGTCGACGCCGAAGTGGCCGCCGATCTCTGCTCCAGCGCCTACGTCGCCGCCCTGAACGAACACCGGCGCATCGCCCCGGCCTACACCGACAAGGCCAAGTGCGACGCAGACTTTGCCGCTGGCTGGTGTCAGAAAAATTCCGATGGCCGTTTCGTGCCGAAACTCGGCGGCTTCAAAGTGCCGGGCAATGCCGAGACGCCGCAGGATCTCGATGCCATCGCCAATTCGCAAATGCCGGCGGGCGACTCCACCACCAGCAGCAGCGCAAGCCACGGCGGCTCGCACTATTCCGGTGGCTCAGGTGGCGGCGGCAATGGCTGGCTGACCGGCTGGCTGATCGGCAACGCAATGAGCAACAACGCCGAACGCACCGTTTACCGTGATCGCGAAACGCGCCAGCCGTACAACACCTCAACGCAGTACCGCCGAGCTGACACAACCTCGCGCAGCCAGTCGGATTACGAGAGCAGCAAGAGCAAACCGGTGAACGTTGCGTCGTCGACTTCGCGCGGCGGCTTCGGCAGCCAGTCCAGCGCCCGCAGCGGTTGGGGTGGCTGGGGCAGCAGTTCCGGACGCTCGAGCAGCTGACATGAAAAAGATCCACTGCGCCGAGCGCCCCGACTGGAAACACACCGCCGAAAGCCTCGGTTTCCTGTTCCACACCATCGACGACGAACCGTACTGGGACGAAAGCGCCTACTACCAGTTCAGCCTCGCGCAAATCGAAAACGATCTGGAGGACCCGACCACCGAACTGCACGAGATGTGCATGGACCTGGTTGATCGCGTGGTCAACAGCGAGGAGTTGCTCGATCGCCTCAGCATCCCGGCGGCGTACTACGACATGATCCGCACCTCCTGGCGTGAAGGTCATCCGCATCTGTACGGTCGCATGGACTTTTCCTACAGCGGCAACGGGCCGGCGAAACTGCTGGAGCTCAACTACGACACGCCGACCAGCCTCTACGAGGCGGCGGCGTTTCAGTGGGGCTGGCTGGAACAATGCATCGAACGCGGCACCTTGCCCCGGCATGCCGACCAGTTCAACAGCATCGACACCAAGCTGCATCAGGCTTTCGCCGAGTTGCAGTTGAAGCGGCCGTTCTACTTTGCCTCGATGAAGGACTCGGTCGAGGACAAAGGCACCACCGACTATCTGCGGCTGATCGCGGAAAAGGTCGGCATCGAATCACGCCACATCGATATCGAAGACATCGGCCTGACGGCTGAAGGTCGTTTCGTCGATCTGCAGGATCGTTGGATCCCGCACCTGTTCAAGCTGCACGCCTGGGAATTCATCTTCCACGAACCGTTCGGCGCGGCGATCGCCGAGTGTGACACGCAGTTTTTCGAACCGGCGTGGAAGGCGATTCTGTCGAACAAAGGTGCGCTGCCGCTGCTGTGGGAATTGCACAAGGGACATCCGAATCTGCTCGCCGCGCACCTTGATCCGAATCCGCAGAGTGCCGTGCCGAAGGGCTGGGTGCGCAAGCCGTACTTTTCCCGCGAAGGTGCCAACATCGAACTGCAAACAGCGGAAGGTCTGATCGTCAAAGAGGACGGGCCTTACACCGATGCGCCGTTCATCCTGCAGGAGCTCGCACCGCTGCCGAAGTTTGGCGACAGCTACACGCTGATTGGCTCGTGGGTGATTGGTGATGAGGCGGCAGGGATTGGTGTGCGTGAGGACAATAGTCTGATCACCAAGGATTCAAGTCGATTTTTGCCGCACCTGATCTTGGATTAAGACGAAGTTACCTTGTGGGAGCGAGCCTGCTCGCGAAAGCGTCCTGTCAGTTACAGGTGCATCGACTGATCTGACGCATTCGCGAGCAGGCTCGCTCCCACAGGAGATTGCGAGTAGCCAGGAATTTCCTGAACAAAAAAGGCCCGTCGTTTAAGCGACGGGCCTTTTTCATTCAAAGCGGTTACAGCGGCAAATCAGAACGGAATATCGTCATCGAAGCTGTCGAAATCCGGAGCCGGTTGCGGTGCGGCCTGCTGAGGTGCCGGAGCCGAACGCTGCTGTGGAGCCGACTGCTGCGGGCGCGGTGCCTGCTGACGTGGCGCCTGCTGCTGGTAGTTGTTGCCGCCGCCTTGCTGATCGCCCTGTTGTGGACGGCCGCCGAGCAGTTGCATGGTGCCTTGCATGTCGACCACGATTTCAGTGGTGTAACGCTTGATACCGTCCTTTTCCCACTCGCGGGTCTGCAGCTTGCCTTCGATGTAGACCTGCGAACCCTTGCGCAGGTATTCACCGGCGATCTCGGCCACCTTGCCGAACATCGATACGCGGTGCCATTCGGTCTTCTCGACCTTCTGACCGGTCTGCTTGTCGGTCCATTGTTCGCTGGTGGCCAGACTCAGGTTGGTCACGGCGTTACCGTTAGGCAGGTAGCGAACTTCGGGATCCTGGCCGCAAGTGCCGACCAATATGACTTTGTTAACCCCACGGGCCATAACGTTCTCCTAAGCGTCGCACGCAGCCCCGGCCGGGTTGTTGACCAGGCGTTCGAGGGTGCTGCGATCCACTAATTCTTTGTCCAGTTTGATGTAAACAGCCGCCTCTTCGGCGACTATCACTGCATCTGTTACCCCTACCAGGGCCTTGAGGCGCTCGACCAGACCCGCTTCGCGGATCGCTTCGGGCGACAACGGCAAGCGCAGGCTCGTCACGTAGGGAGGTTCGCGCATGGTAACAGCAAAGGCCAGCCAAAGTGCAGCCAGCGCGGCGCATCCGAGGAACACAACCGACAGACCGCCATGCTGGAACAACCAGCCGCCGAGTATCCCGCCGAGTGCCGAACCGAGGAACTGGCTGGTGGAGTACACGCCCATGGCCGTGCCCTTGCCGCCTGCCGGTGAAACCTTGCTGATCAGCGACGGCAACGATGCCTCGAGCAGATTGAACGCGGTGAAAAACACCACCGTGCCGATCACCAGAGCACGCAGGCTGTCGCCGAACTGCCAGAAGAATAGTTCAGTCAGCATCAATGTCATGACGGCGCCGAGCAAAACTCGTTTCATTTTGCGTTTCTTCTCGCCGTAGATAATGAACGGGATCATGGCGAAGAACGAAATCAGCAGCGCGGTGAGGTAGACCCACCAGTGCTGTTCCTTGGGCAGACCGGCTTTTGTCACCAGTGCCAAGGGCAAGGCAACGAAGCTCGACATCAACATGGCATGTAACACAAAGATGCCCAGATCCAGGCGCAGCAGGTCCGGGTGCTTGAGCGTCGGCATCAGCGCCTGCCGGGCCACGCCGGATTCCCGGTGCTGCAACGGCCCGGTGGATTGCGGCACCATGAACATGATGATCAGGATGCCGAGCAGCGCCATGGCGCCAGTGGCGAGGAACAGCCCGGACAGCCCGAACGCACTGGTCAATAACGGCCCGACCACCATGGCCACGGCGAACGACAGGCCGATGGTCATGCCGATCATCGCCATGGCTTTGGTCCGATGCTGCTCGCGGGTCAGGTCGGAAAGCAGCGCCATCACCGCTGCGGAAATCGCCCCGGCGCCTTGCAGGATCCGCCCGGCGATCACACCCCAGATCGAATCGGCCTGGGAAGCCAGAACACTGCCGAGAGCGAAGACGATCAGGCCGAGGTAGATCACCGGCCGGCGACCGATGCGGTCGGAAATGATCCCGAACGGAATCTGGAAAATTGCCTGGGTCAGACCGTAAGCGCCAATCGCCAGCCCGATCAGGGCCGGGGTCGCTCCCGCCAGATCCATGCCATAGGTCGCCAGCACCGGCAACACCATGAACATGCCAAGCATACGGAAGGCGAACACCAGGGCCAGACCGCTCGCCGCGCGGGTCTCGCTGCCACTCATGCGTTCGCTGTGGGGATCGTGCATGGAAAAACCTCGTGTGAACCGGCGGCGATTCTACCAGTCCCATCGGAAGACGGGGTATATCGCGACGCTATGACGCGTATAGATGAAACTCTCTTCATGAACGGCAAAACGCCCTTCGTTTGATAGTGTGCATCCATCCAGTATTTGCCCGTATACTCCTACGTTTTCGACGCCCGCCAAGCGAGGCCACTTTGGACAAGATCCTGATACGTGGGGCCCGTACCCACAACCTGAAGAACATCGACCTGACCCTGCCACGGGACAAGCTGATCGTCATCACCGGCCTGTCCGGATCCGGCAAGTCGTCGCTGGCGTTCGACACGCTGTATGCCGAAGGTCAGCGCCGCTATGTCGAATCGCTGTCGGCCTATGCCCGGCAGTTCCTGTCGATGATGGAAAAACCCGACGTCGACACCATCGAAGGCCTGTCGCCGGCGATCTCCATCGAACAGAAGTCGACCTCGCACAACCCGCGTTCCACGGTCGGCACCATCACCGAAATCTACGACTACCTGCGCTTGCTCTATGCCCGCGTCGGTACGCCGCGTTGCCCGGATCACGACATTCCACTGGAAGCGCAGACCGTCAGCCAGATGGTCGATCTGGTGCTGGCGCAGCCGGAAGGCAGCAAACTCATGCTGCTGGCGCCGGTGATCCGCGAGCGCAAGGGCGAACACCTGTCGGTCTTCGAAGAATTGCGTGCGCAAGGTTTCGTCCGCGCCCGGGTCAACGGGCGGATCTGCGAGCTCGACGAGCTGCCGAAGCTGGATAAACAGAAGAAGCATTCGATCGATGTGATCGTCGACCGCTTCAAGGTCCGCGCCGATCTGCAGCAACGTCTGGCCGAATCCTTCGAAACCGCGCTGAAACTGGCCGACGGCATTGCCCTGGTCGCGCCGATGGACAACGAGCCTGGCGAAGAAATGATCTTCTCCGCACGCTTCGCCTGCCCGATCTGCGGCCATGCGATCAGCGAACTGGAACCCAAGCTGTTTTCCTTCAACAACCCGGCCGGCGCCTGCCCGACCTGCGATGGCCTGGGTGTGAAGCAGTTCTTCGACATCAAGCGTCTGGTCAATGGCGAGCTGACCCTGGCCGAAGGTGCAATACGCGGCTGGGACCGGCGCAACGTTTATTACTTCCAGATGCTCGGCTCACTCGCCTCGCACTACAAGTTCAGCCTGGACAAGCCCTTCAACGACCTCAGCGCCGAGCAGCAGAAGTTCATCCTGCATGGCAGCGGCTCGCAGAACGTCGACTTCAAATACCTCAACGACCGTGGCGACATCGTCAAACGCTCGCACCCTTTCGAGGGCATCGTGCCGAATCTTGAGCGTCGTTACCGCGAAACCGAATCGGCGAGCGTGCGCGAAGAGCTGGCCAAGTTCCTCAGCCATCAGGCCTGCCCGGATTGCCGTGGCACGCGTCTGCGTCGTGAAGCGCGGCACGTCTGGGTCGGCGAGAAAACCCTGCCGGCAGTGACCAATCTGCCGATCGGCGATGCCTGCGAATATTTCGGCGCGCTGAAGATGACCGGGCGGCGTGGCGAGATCGCCGACAAGATCCTCAAGGAAATCCGCGAGCGTCTGCAATTTCTGGTCAACGTCGGCCTCGACTATCTGTCGCTGGATCGCAGCGCGGACACGCTCTCCGGTGGCGAGGCGCAGCGGATTCGTCTGGCCAGCCAGATTGGCGCCGGCCTGGTCGGCGTTCTGTATATCCTCGATGAACCATCCATTGGCCTGCATCAGCGCGACAACGATCGGCTGCTTGGCACGCTCAAGCATTTGCGCGATATCGGCAACACGGTGATTGTGGTCGAGCACGATGAAGACGCGATTCGTCTGGCTGACTATGTCGTCGATATCGGCCCGGGCGCCGGTGTGCACGGCGGGCGGATCGTTGCCGAAGGCACGCCGGACGAAGTCATGGCGCACCCGGATTCGCTGACCGGCAAATACCTGTCCGGCCGGGTGAAGATCGAAGTGCCGGCCAAACGCACGCCGCGCAACAAGAAGCTCAACCTGTCGCTCAAAGGTGCGCGTGGCAACAACCTGCGCAACGTCGATCTGGACATCCCGATCGGCCTGCTGACTTGCGTGACTGGCGTATCCGGTTCGGGTAAATCGACACTGATCAACAACACGCTGTTCCCGCTGAGCGCCACCGCACTGAATGGCGCGACCACGCTGGAAGCGGCTGCGCACGACAGCATCAAAGGTCTGGAGCATCTCGACAAAGTCGTCGATATCGACCAGAGCCCCATCGGCCGTACGCCGCGCTCCAACCCGGCGACCTACACCGGGCTGTTCACGCCGATCCGCGAACTGTTTGCCGGCGTGCCCGAGTCGCGCTCCCGGGGTTACGGCCCGGGGCGTTTCTCGTTCAACGTCAAGGGCGGTCGCTGCGAAGCGTGCCAGGGCGATGGCCTGATCAAGGTGGAAATGCACTTCCTGCCGGACATCTACGTGCCCTGCGACGTGTGCAAGAGCAAGCGCTACAACCGCGAAACCCTTGAGATCAAATACAAGGGCAAGAGCATCCATGAAACCCTCGAAATGACCATCGAGGAAGCACGGGAGTTCTTCGATGCGGTGCCGGCACTGGCGCGCAAACTGCAAACGCTGATGGATGTCGGCCTGTCCTACATCAAGCTCGGGCAGTCGGCGACGACCCTGTCCGGCGGTGAAGCACAGCGGGTCAAGTTGTCGCGCGAGCTGTCCAAACGCGATACGGGCAAAACCCTGTATATCCTTGATGAGCCAACCACCGGCCTGCACTTCGCCGATATCCAGCAGTTACTCGATGTTCTGCATCGTCTGCGCGATCACGGCAACACCGTGGTGGTAATCGAGCACAACCTCGATGTGATCAAGACCGCTGACTGGTTGGTGGACCTCGGTCCTGAAGGCGGTTCCAAGGGCGGGCAGATCATTGCCACCGGTACGCCGGAGGAAGTTGCCGAGATGAAGCAATCTCACACCGGCCATTACCTCAAGCCGCTGCTGATCCGCGATCGGGCTTAACTGCCAGGCATGAAAAAACCCCTGTCACCGTTGAAGTGACAGGGGCTTTTTTGTAGCCGTGCAATCAGGACGCGTGGGACTGCAGGTAGTTCTCGAGACCGATCAGCTTGATCAGGCCCAGCTGCTTTTCCAGCCAGTAGGTGTGATCTTCTTCGGTGTCGTTGAGCTGAACCCGCAGAATTTCGCGGCTGACATAGTCCTTGTGTTGCTCGCAAAGTTCGATGCCTTTGCACAGCGCAGCGCGGACTTTGTATTCGAGGCGCAGATCAGCTTCGAGCATCGTAGGCACCGTGGTGCCGACATCCAGATCATCCGGACGCATGCGCGGCGTGCCTTCGAGCATCAGAATCCGCCGCATCAACGCATCGGCGTGGCCGGCTTCTTCTTCCATCTCGTGGTTGATGCGCTCGTAGAGCTTGGTGAACCCCCAGTCCTCATACATCCGCGAATGAACGAAATATTGGTCACGCGCGGCCAGTTCGCCGGTCAGCAACGTATTGAGGTAATCGATTACATCTGGGTGGCCTTGCATCGCCCTACATCTCCCTTCCTGAAAGTCTGTAGTTTGAACCAACCTGACCGGAAGGTCACTCACCGCGCGCAATAAAAGCGAAGATATTCTGAGAAAAGCGGGCCAAATAACGCAAAAACCGCCCAAATGAGGGCGGTTCTGCTTCTCGTTTAGACTACGTTAAGCTGTCAGTTGAGCAGCTTTGCGATTGCTTCTCCATACGCCGGATCGGCTTTGTAGAAATGCTGCAACTGACGATCGACGACGTCGCTGGAAACGCCCGCCATTGCGCCGGCAATGTTGCTGACCAGCAATGCTTTCTGCTCGTCGCTCATCAAGCGGAACAAGGCACCGGCATGGCTGTAGTAGTCGGTGTCTTCGCGGTGATCATAACGATCAGCGGCACCGCTCAAGGCCAGCGCTGGCTCCGCGTAATGCGGCGCTTGCTTCGGTGACTGAACGTAGCTGTTCGGTTCATAGTTCGGCGCCGCGCCGCCATTGCTGCCGAACGCCATGGAGCCGTCACGCTGATAAGTATTCACCGGACTGCGCGGAGCGTTCACCGGCAATTGCTGGTGATTGGTGCCCACACGGTAGCGGTGCGCGTCAGCGTATGCGAATACACGGCCTTGCAGCATGCGGTCTGGCGACAGACCGACGCCTGGCACCATGTTGCTCGGGCCAAACGCCGCCTGTTCAACTTCAGCGAAGTAGTTCAACGGGTTGCGATTCAACTCCAGCTCACCAACTTCGATCAACGGAAACTCCTTCTGCGACCAAGTCTTGGTCACGTCGAACGGATTCTCGTAATGAGCCGCCGCCTGCGCTTCGGTCATGATCTGAATGCACACGCGCCATTTCGGGAATTCACCGCGCTCGATAGCCTCGAACAGGTCACGCTGCGCATAGTCCGGGTCGGTACCGGCCAAACGGGCGGCCTCGGCTGGCGCCAGGTTCTTGATGCCTTGCTGGGTCTTGTAGTGCCACTTCACCCAGTGACGCTCACCTTTGGCGTTGATCAGGCTGTAGGTGTGGCTACCGAAGCCGTGCATGTGACGGTAGCCGTCAGGGATGCCACGATCAGAAAACAGGATGGTGACCTGGTGCAGCGCTTCAGGCGAATGCGACCAGAAATCCCACATCATCTGCGCGCTTTTCAGGTTGCTTTGCGGCAGACGCTTTTGCGTGTGGATAAAGTCAGGAAATTTCAGCGGATCGCGGATGAAGAACACTGGCGTGTTGTTGCCGACGATGTCCCAATTGCCTTCCTCGGTGTAGAACTTCAAGGCGAAGCCGCGCGGATCGCGCTCAGTGTCGGCCGAACCACGCTCGCCACCTACGGTGGAAAAGCGCAGAAAGGTTGGCGTTTGTTTGCCTACCGATTCGAACAACTTTGCACTGGTGTATTCGGTGATGTCACGGGTGACGGTGAACGTACCGTAAGCGCCCGAGCCCTTAGCGTGGACACGGCGTTCTGGAATGTTTTCACGGTTGAAGTGCGCAAGTTTTTCGATCAGATGGAAATCGTCGAGAAGCAGCGGACCGCGTGGGCCGGCGGAACGGGAATTCTGGTTGTCAGCGACTGGCGCGCCACTGGCGGTTGTAAGCGTCTTGGTCTGGCTCATGCGGTCTTCTTCCTCTGTCAGTCTTGAACTGCCGGCTAATGGGCTTGGCGGGAAGTATTGATCATCGACGTTACAGCTACAAATTCATTAACTTGCAGGCATCGATAGATAATTACTAATTATGTTTTCCCGGCACATAGTGGCAGTTCAACCATGTCAGAAACTTGTACGGACGACGCATTTCTTACAGGCACAAAAAACCGGGCACTAGGCCCGGTTCTTTGTTTCAGACTGACGTCTTACTCGGCGGATACAGCTTCGCCAGCAGTAGCACGATCAACCAACTCGACGTACGCCATAGGCGCGTTGTCGCCAGCGCGGAAACCGCACTTGAGGATGCGCAGGTAGCCACCCTCACGGGTAGCGTAACGCTTGCCCAGGTCGTTGAAGAGCTTACCGACGATAGCTTTCGAACGAGTACGGTCGAAAGCCAGACGGCGGTTAGCCAGGCTGTCTGTCTTGGCCAGAGTGATCAGCGGCTCGGCAACGCGGCGCAGTTCTTTGGCTTTTGGCAGAGTAGTTTTGATCAGCTCGTGCTCGAACAGCGACACCGCCATGTTTTGGAACATGGCCTTGCGGTGCGAGCTGGTGCGGCTCAGGTGACGACCACTTTTACGATGACGCATGGTTCATTCCTTACCAAACACTACGTTCGGTGATTACGACGATCAGGCAGTCGCCTTGTCGTCCTTCTTAAGACTTGCAGGCGGCCAGTTGTCGAGGCGCATGCCGAGGGACAGACCGCGGGAGGCCAGAACGTCCTTGATTTCAGTCAAGGATTTCTTGCCCAGGTTCGGAGTCTTCAACAGCTCTACTTCGGTACGCTGAATCAGGTCGCCGATGTAGTAGATGTTTTCCGCCTTAAGGCAGTTAGCCGAACGTACAGTCAGTTCCAGATCGTCAACCGGGCGAAGCAGGATCGGATCGATCTCGTCTTCCTGCTCGACAACCAGCGGCTCACTTTCACCTTTGAGGTCGACGAACGCAGCCAGCTGCTGTTGCAGGATGGTTGCAGCGCGACGGATAGCCTCTTCAGGATCCAGGGTACCGTTGGTTTCCAGATCAATAACCAGCTTGTCCAGGTTGGTACGCTGTTCGACACGGGCGTTTTCCACCACGTAAGCGATACGGCGAACCGGGCTGAACGAAGAGTCGAGCTGCAAGCGACCGATGCTGCGGCTTTCGTCTTCATCGCTCTGACGCGAGTCGGCTGGTTCATAACCACGACCACGAGCTACGGTGAGCTTCATGTTCAGGGCGCCGTTAGACGCCAGGTTAGCGATTACGTGATCGGGATTAACGATCTCGACATCATGATCCAGCTGAATATCGGCAGCGGTAACCACCCCCGAACCCTTCTTCGACAAGGTCAGCGTAACTTCGTCACGACCGTGCAGCTTGATGGCCAGACCTTTAAGGTTCAACAGGATTTCAATTACGTCTTCCTGTACACCTTCGATGGCGCTGTACTCGTGGAGCACACCGTCAATCTCGGCCTCGACTACTGCGCAGCCGGGCATTGAGGACAACAGGATGCGGCGCAGCGCGTTGCCCAGGGTGTGGCCAAAACCACGCTCGAGAGGCTCGAGAGTGATCTTGGCGCGGGTTGGACTGACAACCTGCACATCAATGTGGCGGGGTGTCAGGAACTCATTTACCGAAATCTGCATGGATGCACCTATTTTCTAGCCCTTACTTGGAGTAGAGCTCGACAATCAGGCTTTCGTTGATGTCGGCGGACAGATCACTGCGAGCAGGAACGTTCTTGAAAACGCCCGACTTCTTCTCAGTGTCTACTTCTACCCATTCTACGCGGCCACGTTGGGCACACAGATCGAGAGCTTGGACAATGCGAAGTTGGTTTTTTGCTTTCTCGCGAACTGCAACCACGTCACCAGCACGAACCTGATACGACGGAACGTTTACGGTCTGACCGTTTACGCTGATCGACTTGTGCGATACCAGCTGGCGGGATTCGGCACGAGTCGAACCAAAGCCCATACGGTATACAACGTTGTCCAGACGGCATTCGAGCAGTTGCAGCAGGTTTTCACCGGTTGCACCTTTCTTGCCAGCAGCTTCTTTGTAGTAGCCGCTGAACTGACGCTCGAGAACGCCGTAGATACGACGGACCTTCTGCTTTTCACGCAGTTGGGTGCCGTAGTCGGACTGGCGACCGCGGCGTTGGCCGTGGATACCAGGTGCTGCTTCAATGTTGCACTTCGATTCGATCGCGCGCACGCCGCTCTTCAGGAAGAGATCGGTGCCTTCGCGACGAGCGAGTTTGCATTTTGGACCAATGTAACGAGCCATTCTTTACAATCTCCTGGATTACACGCGGCGCTTCTTCGGCGGACGGCACCCGTTGTGCGGGATTGGCGTCACGTCGGTGATGCTGGCGATCTTGTAGCCACAGCCGTTCAAAGCGCGGACTGCGGATTCACGACCTGGACCTGGACCCTTGACGTTTACGTCGAGGTTTTTCAGGCCGTATTCCAGCGCAGCTTGACCAGCACGCTCAGCAGCTACTTGAGCAGCGAACGGGGTGGACTTGCGGGAACCGCGGAAACCCGAACCACCGGAGGTAGCCCAGGAAAGAGCGTTACCTTGACGGTCGGTGATGGTCACGATGGTGTTGTTAAAAGATGCATGGATGTGGGCGATGCCATCAACCACTGTCTTTTTAACTTTTTTACGAGGACGAGCAGCAGGTTTTGCCATGATTAAATTCCTGTCGATTCGCTGGGGCGATTACTTGCGGATCGGCTTACGCGGACCTTTACGGGTACGCGCGTTGGTCTTGGTACGCTGACCGCGTACTGGCAGACCACGACGATGACGCAGACCGCGATAGCAACCGAGGTCCATCAAGCGCTTGATTTTCATGTTGATTTCGCGACGCAGGTCACCTTCAGTGGTGAACTTCGCCACTTCGCCACGCAGCTGTTCAATTTGCTCGTCGCTCAGATCTTTGATCTTTGCTGCTGGGTTTACCCCAGTCACTGCACAGATCTTCTGCGCAGTAGTGCGACCAACACCATAGATGTAGGTCAGCGAGATAACAGTATGCTTGTTATCTGGAATGTTAACGCCTGCAATACGGGCCATTCAGTGGGACTCCAATTGACAGCTACCTACGCCCCGGAAGCCAAGAAATAGGGCGCGAGATAATATCGCTGTAATAACAAATAATCAACCCGGTAGCGCACTAGCTACCGGGCTTGAAGCACAATCACACTCAGCCTTGGCGCTGTTTGTGACGCGGTTCCGCGCTGCAAATTACTCGAACAACACCTTCGCGGCGAATAATCTTGCAGTTACGGCACAGCTTTTTCACCGATGCACGAACTTTCATCACCAACTCCTCGAACCTTATGGGTACTCAGCGCAACATGCCGCTGCCGTAACCCTTCAGGTTGGCTTTCTTCATCAGGGATTCGTACTGGTGCGAAACGAGGTGCGATTGTACTTGGGACATGAAGTCCATCACAACCACGACCACGATCAGCAACGAGGTCCCGCCAAGGTAGAACGGAACGTTTGCTGCAACCACCAGGAATTGGGGCAACAGGCACACGGCCGTCATGTAAAGAGCACCGAACAGGGTCAAGCGGGTCAGAACGCCATCAATATAGCGCGCAGACTGCTCACCTGGACGGATGCCCGGAATAAAGGCACCGGACTTCTTCAGGTTTTCCGCTACGTCTTTCGGATTGAACATCAACGCCGTATAGAAGAAGCAGAAGAAAATAATCCCTGCACTAAACAGCAGAATATTCAACGGCTGACCAGGAGCGATCGACTGCGAGATGTCCTGCAACCAGCCCATACCTTCAGACTGACCGAACCAGGCACCCAACGAAGCCGGAAACAGCAAGATGCTGCTCGCGAAAATAGCCGGAATAACACCGGCCATGTTCACCTTCAGCGGCAAGTGGCTTGTCTGCGCAGCAAAAACCTTGCGGCCCTGCTGACGCTTGGCGTAGTGAACAGCAATACGACGCTGACCACGCTCAATGAACACCACGAAACCGATAATCGCTACTGCCAGCAAACCGATGGCAACCAGTGCGAAGATGTTGATATCACCCTGACGCGCAGACTCGAAAGACTGCCCGATTGCTCTCGGAAGACCGGCGACGATACCCGAAAAAATCAACATCGAGATACCGTTGCCAACACCACGCTCAGTAATCTGCTCACCCAGCCACATCATGAACATCGCACCAGCCACAAATGTGGTTACCGCGACGAAATGGAAGCCAAAGTCACCAGTGAACGCGACGCCCTGCCCGGCCAGACCAATGGACATGCCAATAGCCTGGACCAGAGCGAGAGCGACGGTGAGGTAGCGGGTGTACTGGCTAATCTTGCGACGGCCAGCTTCACCTTCCTTCTTCAACTGCTCCAGCTGCGGGCTGACGGCGGTCATCAGTTGCATGATGATCGATGCCGAAATGTACGGCATGATCCCCAGTGCAAAGATGCTCATCCGTTCCAGCGCGCCGCCGGAGAACATGTTGAACAAGCTAAGAATGGTCCCCTCATTCTGTCGAAACAGGTCTGCGAGTCGGTCCGGGTTGATACCTGGAACCGGGATGTGTGCGCCTATTCGGTAGACGATAATCGCCAGGAACAGAAAACGCAGACGAGCCCAGAGTTCAGACATACCGCCTTTGCCGAGCGCAGAGAGAGCACCTTGCTTAGCCATTTATTCCTCGAACTTGCCGCCAGCTGCTTCGATAGCCGCACGCGCACCTTTGGTGGCGCCGATTCCCTTGCCGATAGTGACAGCGCGAGTCACTTCACCGGACAGCATGATTTTCACACGCTGTACGTTGACGTTGATCACGTTGGCATCTTTCAGGGACTGCACAGTAACGATGTCGCCTTCCACTTTGGCCAGCTCGGACAAACGCACTTCTGCGCGATCCATGGCTTTCAGGGAAACGAAACCGAACTTAGGCAGGCGACGATGCAGCGGCTGTTGACCGCCTTCAAAGCCTGGAGCGATGGTACCACCGGAGCGGGAGGTCTGACCTTTGTGACCACGGCCACCAGTCTTGCCCAAACCACTACCGATACCACGGCCCGGACGATGCTTTTCGCGACGGGAACCCGGCGCCGGACTCAGATCATTGAGTTTCATCGATTAACCCTCGACACGCAGCATGTAGTAAGCCTTGTTGATCATCCCGCGATTCTCGGGAGTATCCTGGACTTCTACAGTGTGACCGATGCGACGCAGACCCAGACCCTTAACGCACAGTTTGTGGTTAGGGATGCGGCCGGTCATGCTTTTGATCAGCGTAACTTTAACGGTAGCCATGATTACTTGATCTCCTCAACACGCAGGCCACGCTTGGCAGCGATGGACTCAGGAGACTGCATAGCCTTCAGACCCTTGAAAGTGGCGTGAACCACGTTTACCGGGTTAGTCGAGCCGTAGCACTTGGCCAGAACGTTCTGAACGCCAGCAACTTCGAGGACAGCACGCATAGCGCCGCCAGCGATGATACCGGTACCTTCAGAAGCAGGCTGCATGTACACCTTCGAAGCGCCGTGAGCGGACTTCATTGCGTACTGCAGAGTGGTGCCATTCAGGTCAACTTGAATCATGTTGCGGCGAGCAGCTTCCATTGCCTTCTGGATCGCAGCAGGCACTTCACGCGACTTGCCACGGCCGAAGCCAACACGCCCTTTACCATCACCAACCACGGTCAACGCGGTGAAAGTGAAGATACGGCCGCCTTTAACGGTTTTGGCTACGCGGTTAACTTGAACCAGCTTCTCGATGTAGCCTTCGTCGCGCTTTTGGTCGTTATTTGACATAACTTAGAACTCCAGCCCAGCTTCACGAGCAGCATCAGCCAGCGCTTTAACGCGGCCGTGGTACTTGAAGCCAGAGCGGTCGAAAGCCACTTGCGATACGCCAGCGGCCTTAGCACGCGTAGCGACCAGCTGGCCAACCTTTGTGGCCGCGTCGATGTTGCCAGTGGCACCATCACGCAGTTCTTTATCCAAAGTCGAGGCACTTGCCAGGACTTTGTTGCCGTCGGCCGAGATGACCTGGGCGTAGATGTGCTGCGACGAGCGGAACACGCAGAGACGCACGACTTCGAGTTCGTGCATTTTCAGGCGTGCTTTGCGAGCGCGACGCAGTCGAGTAACTTTTTTGTCGGTCATTTGCTATGCCCTACTTCTTCTTGGCTTCTTTACGACGGACGACTTCGTCCGCGTAGCGCACACCTTTGCCTTTGTACGGCTCTGGTGGACGGAAGTCGCGGATCTCGGCGGCCACTTGACCTACCAGCTGCTTGTCGATGCCCTTGATCAGGATATCGGTCTGGCTAGGAGTCTCAGCGGTGATGCCTTCCGGCAGTTCGTAATCCACTGGGTGCGAGAAGCCAAGAGCCAGGTTCAGAACCTGACCTTTTGCTTGCGCTTTGTAACCAACACCGACCAGCTGGAGCTTGCGCTCGAAGCCTTGGCTTACGCCCTGGACCATGTTGTTCACCAACGCACGCGTGGTACCGGCCATTGCGCGAGTTTGTTGATCGCCATTGCGAGCAGCGAAACGCAGCTCACCAGCTTCTTCAACGATCTCAACGGACGAATGGATGTTCAGTTCAAGAGTACCCTTGGCACCCTTCACCGAAAGCTGTTGGCCTGCGAATTTGACTTCGACACCGGCTGGCAGCTTAACGGGGTTCTTAGCGACGCGAGACATGCTTATCCCCCCTTAGAACACAGTGCAAAGAACTTCGCCGCCGACACCGGCAGCGCGCGCAGCACGATCCGTCATCACACCTTTGTTGGTGGAGACGATAGACACGCCAAGACCGCCACGAACTTTCGGCAGATCTTCAACGGACTTGTACTGACGCAGGCCTGGACGACTAACGCGCTTCACTTCTTCGATAACCGGACGGCCTTCGAAGTACTTCAGCGAGATGGACAGCGACGGCTTGGCGTCGGTGGTGATCTGAAAATCCGCGATGTAACCTTCGTCCTTCAGGACTTTTGCTACAGCTGCCTTCAACGTGGAAGACGGCATGCTTACGACAGACTTTTCAGCCATCTGGGCATTACGGATTCGAGTTAGCATGTCCGCTAACGGGTCCTGCATACTCATGGGCTAGACG